>NZ_JBHVPZ010000016.1:0-214463 GCF_042887135.1 Kitasatospora sp. NPDC057965 | reverse complement strand
GCCACGCCGAGCGCGGCGGCGGCCGGCAGGCCCACCCGGGCCGCCTTCCGCCCGGTCCGGAAGTCCCGCACCCGCCAGCCCTGCGCCCGGGCGTGCCGCCGCAGCGCGCCGTCCGGGTTCACCACGTACGGGTGGCCGACCAGCGAGAGCATCGGGATGTCGTTGGCCGAGTCGCTGTAGGCGGCGCAGCGGTCGAGGTCCAGCCGCTCGCGCCGGGCCAGCGAGCGCACCGCGGCCGCCTTGGCCGGGCCGTGCAGCAGCTCGCCGACCAGCCGGCCGGTGTACGCGCCGTCGCGCGCCTCGGCCACGGTGCCGAGCGCGCCGGTCATGCCGAGCCGGGCCGCGATGATCCGGGCCACCTCCACCGGGGCGGCGGTGACCAGCCAGACCCGCTGGCCCGCGTCCAGGTGCATCTGCACCAGAGCGCGGGTGCCCGGCCACACCTTGTCGGCGATGACGTCCTCGAAGACCTCCTCGCAGAGCGCCTCCAGGTCGGCGGTCCGCTTGCCGGCCACCACGCCGAGCGCGGTGTGCTTGGCGTCGGCCATGTGCTCCGGGTCCTCGGCGCCGTGCAGCCGGAACCAGGCCTGCTGCCAGGCGAACCGGGCGATGTCCCGGCGGCTGAGGAAGCCGCGCCGGTAGAGGCCGACACCGAGGTAGAAGATCGCGGCGCCGCGCAGGATGGTGTTGTCGCAGTCGAAGAACGCGGCGGCGCGCGGGTCGTCCGGCTCGGGCGTGTGGTTCTCCACCGGGGCCTTGGGTGCCTTGCCGCGCTTGGCCGGCTGCGGCTCCGTCGGCTGCTCCTCGGCGGACCGCTCCTCGGCGGACCGCTCCTCGGCGGGGCGCTCCTGCGCGGGCGGCGCCCCCGCCGGCCGCTCCGCCACGGGCTCCCCGACCGGAGGCTCCCCGGTCGGCGGCTGCGGTGCGGCCCGCAGGGCGGCCTCCGCCGCCTCGGCCGCGGCCTCGCCCGCGAGGGCGGTCCGCGAGCTGGTGGAACGCCTTGCCTGGGTGAGCCTTCGGAGCACGGCCATGTCATCGAGCATAGCCAGCCACCTGGGCGGCGGCCGTGACGGCGGCGTGCCCGAGGGGTGAACGGGAGGAGGGCCGGCCGTGTCCGGCGCGTCTGTAGGGGCGTCGCACAATGGCGGGGTGAGCCCACTGCTGCGACGTGACAAGAACCCGGGGCCGAAGCCGGCCGACCGGACGGTGACCCTGGTGGCCAAGCCCGGCTGCCACCTGTGCGACGACGCCCGGGAGGTGATCGCCCGGGTCACGGCCGAGCTGGGCGCCTCCTTCGAGGAGAAGGACATCACCCAGGACGAGGAGCTCTACCGGCGCTACTGGGAGCAGATCCCGGTCACCCTGATCGACGGCCGCCAGCACGACTTCTGGCGCGTGGACGAGAAGCGCCTGCGCACCGCCCTCGGCGCCTGACCCCGGCGCCGTCCGGCCCCGCCCGGGGTGCCCCGACCCCCGCCGTCCGGCGGGGGCGGTTCGCCGAATCGTTGCCGTTTTTCCGGGTGCGCGGTTTGGGACGCCCCCTGCCGCCCGGCTTACGATCGAACTCGTTTGCGCCCATGGGGGGCTGAGCACGCGAGGAGTGCCGCCATGCTTCCCGGCCCGCCACCGGCAGCGCCCGCCGATCCGTCGGCCGCGCGCGGGGGCTTCGCCGTGGTGGACGTGGAGGCGACCGGCCGCAGCCCCTGGCGGCACCGGGTGGTCGAGGTGGCCGTGGTGCTGCTGGACGCGTCGCTCCGCCCGGAGAGCGAGTTCTGCACCCTGCTGGACCCGCTGGGCCCGGTCGGCCCGACCCATGTGCACCGGATCGCGCAGGAGGACGTCGAGGGCGCCCCGCGGTTCCGCGAGATCGCGCCGAGGCTGCTGGAGCTGCTGGCCGGCCGGGTGCTGGTCGGTCATCACGTCACCTGCGACCACGCCTTCCTGGATCGCGAGTTCGCCCGGATCGGGGTGCCGCTGCCGCCGGTGCCGCTGCTGTGCACCATGCGGCTGGCCCGCGCCCACCTGCCGCAGGCCGGCGGTTTCGGCCTGGCGGCCTGCGTGGAGGCGGCCGGCCTCGGCGCCTTCGCGGCGCACACCGCGCTGGGCGACGCCCGGGCCACCGCCGGCCTGCTGCGGCACTGCCTGGCCGCGCCGTCCTGCCCGCCGGGGGACTGGACGGAGCCGCTGCGGCAGGCGGCCCGGGTGCCGTGGCCGCGGCTGGGGCGGGCGCGCTCGCGCCCGTCGGGCGAGCCGGTTCCGCTGGTGCCGCGCGACCCCGCCCGCCCGGCCCCGGTCCCCGCCCCGCGTGACCTGCCGGACCGTCTTCCGTACGGTCCCCGGCCACCCGCTGCACCGCCCCCGGCGGCGGCCCGGAAATCGACCGGTGCTATGGGGTCGACGGCGTGATGCGCATCACTGTGCGGGGACAAAACGGACACCATCTTTGTGCACACGTTCACAAACGCATAGCCTGGCTGCCAAAGCCCAGCTTCACCCACAGGAGCAGCGTGGCAATCGGCCGATCACCACAGAGCAGTTCGCAGACGCCCGACCCGGGCGCCGCGCGCCGACCCTCGCGTGCCCGGGGAATCCCGGAGGCGACGGTCGCCCGGCTGCCCCTCTATCTGCGCGCGCTCACCGCGCTCTCCGAGCGCTCGGTGCCGACCGTTTCCTCCGAGGAACTGGCCGCCGCGGCCGGGGTGAACTCCGCCAAGCTCCGCAAGGACTTCTCCTACCTGGGCTCCTACGGCACCCGCGGTGTCGGCTACGACGTCGAGTACCTCGTCTACCAGATCTCCCGCGAGCTGGGCCTGACCCAGGACTGGCCGGTCGTCATCGTCGGCATCGGCAACCTCGGCCACGCGCTCGCCAACTACGGCGGCTTCGCCTCCCGCGGCTTCCGGGTCGCCGCCCTGCTCGACGCCGACCCGGCCGTGGTCGGCAGCACCGCGGCCGGCCTGCCCGTGCGCCACATGGACGAACTGGAGTCCATCGTGGAGAGCCAGCACGTCTCGATCGGCGTCATCACCACCCCGCCCGGCGCGGCCCAGCAGGTCTGCGACCGGCTGGTCGAGGCCGGCGTCACCAGCATCCTGAACTTCGCCCCGACCGTGCTGACCGTCCCGGACGGCGTGGACGTGCGCAAGGTGGACCTCTCCATCGAGCTGCAGATCCTCGCCTTCCACGAGCAGCGCAAGGCCGGCGACGAGCCGGACCGCACCGAGTCCGTGCTCGACCGGGCCCCCGGCCCGGTCCGCGCCGCCGCCGCCAAGCTGCGCCGGGCGGCCGGGGGCAACGGCAAGACGCGCACGGCCGCCGAGGACGCGGATCCGGCGGCGAAGGGCAAGCCCGGCAAGACCGGCGAGGGCGAGCTGTCCGCGGTGATGCCGGCATGAGCACCGAGATTCGTGGGACCAGGGAGCGGGCGTGAGTCTTCTCGTCGTAGGGCTGAGCCATCGCACGGCCCCGGTCGGGGTACTGGAGCGCGCCGCGCTGACCGGTGCGGTGCCGACCCGGCTGCTGCACGACGCGGCCGCGTCCGCGACCGTCGCCGAGGCCGCGCTGCTGAACACCTGCAACCGGATCGAGCTGTACGCCGACGTGGACAAGTTCCACGCCGGTGTCGCCGAGCTGTCGCTGCTGCTCGCCCACCACAGCGGGGTGGACCTGGAGGAGCTGACCTCGCACCTCTACGTCCACTACGAGGACCGCGCCGTCCACCACCTCTTCTCGGTGGCCTGCGGCCTGGACTCGATGGTGGTCGGCGAGGGCCAGATCCTCGGCCAGCTGCGCGACGCCCTGGCCAAGGCCCAGGAGGAGCACACCGCCGGGCGCGGCCTGAACGAGCTGTTCCAGCAGGCGCTGCGGGTCGGCAAGCGGGCGCACAGCGAGACCGGCATCGACAAGGCCGGCCAGTCCCTGGTGACCTTCGGCCTGGAGCAGGTCGCGGCCGGCGCGGGCGAGATCGCCGGCAAGCGGGCGCTGGTGGTCGGCGCGGGCTCGATGAGCTCGCTGGCCGCCGCCACCCTGGTCCGCTCGGGCGTGACCGATCTGCTGATCGCCAACCGGACGCCGGCCCGCGCCGAGCGGCTGGCCGAGATCCTCGGTACGGACGTCGCCCGCACCCTGGAGCTGGCCAAGGTGCCCGAGGCGCTGGCCGACGTCGACCTGGTGATCTCCTGCACCGGCGCGGCCGGTGTGGTGATCAAGGCGGACGACGTCGCCGCCGCGGTCGCCGCGCGTGCCGGCGCCACCCCGCTCGCCTTCCTCGACCTCGCCATGCCGCGTGACGTCGACCACGCCGTGCACGAGCTGCCCGGCGCCCTGCTGGTCGACCTGGAGAGCCTCTCGCACGCCCACGCCGCCACCCCCGGCGCGGGCGACGTCGACGCCGTCACCGGCATCGTCTCCGACGAGGTCACCGCCTTCGCCGCCGCCCAGCGCGCCGCGCGGATCGCCCCGACCGTGGTGGCGCTGCGCGCGATGGCCTCCGAGGTGGTCGCCGCCGAGCTGGGCCGCCTGGACTCCCGGTTGCCCGGACTGGACGAGCGCTCGCGCGCCGAGATCGGCCAGACCGTCCGCCGGGTGGTCGACAAGCTGCTGCACGCGCCCACCGTGCGGGTGAAGCAGCTGGCCGCCGAGCCCGGCGGCGCCTCCTACGCGGAGGCCCTGCGTGAACTCTTCGACCTTGACCCGGCCGCCGTGCACGCGGTCTCGGGCACCCCCATCGGCGCCCAGCAGCCCGCGGGCGGGGGCGCCGCATGAACCGTCAGCCATCCCACGAGTACCACCGGGACGATCACCTCATGAATGGTCAACCGCTCACCGGCCGGACACCGGACGCCACCACCGCCCCCCTGCGGCTCGGCACCCGGCGCAGCGCGCTCGCCATGGCCCAGTCGGGCATGGTCGCCCGCGAGGTGACGCGCCTCACCGGACGCCCCGTCGAGCTGGTGGAGATCACCACCTACGGCGACACCTCCCGCGAGGCGCTGGCCCAGATCGGCGGCACCGGTGTCTTCGTCTCCGCGCTGCGCGACGCGCTGCTCGAAGGCCGGATCGACTTCGCCGTGCACTCCCTCAAGGACCTGCCGACCGCCGAGCCCGAGGGCCTGGCGCTGGCGGCCGTGCCGCGGCGCGAGGACACCCGCGACGCCCTGGTGGCGCGCGAGGGCCTGAGGCTGGTCGAACTGGTCGAGAAGCTGGCCGGCGCCGGCCGCCCGGCCCGGATCGGCACCGGTTCGCCGCGCCGGATGGCGCAGCTGAACGCCTGGGCCCGGGCCAACGGCTTCCAGCTGGAGACCGTCGCGATCCGCGGCAACGTGGACACCCGGATCGGCTTCGTCACCTCCGGCGAGCTGGACGCGGTGGTGCTGGCCACCGCCGGCCTGAACCGGCTCGGCCGCAGCGCCGAGATCAGTGAGCACCTCGACCCCGAGCTGATGATCCCGGCCCCGGGCCAGGGCGCGCTCGCCGTCGAGTGCACCACGGCGAACAGCGGACTGACCGCCGCGCTGTCGGCCCTGGACCACGCCCCCACCCGGGTCGCGGTGGCCGCCGAGCGCGCCCTGCTGGCCGCCCTGGAGGCCGGCTGCTCCGCGCCGGTCGCCGCGCTGGCCGGCTGGGAGCACCAGACCGAACTGCGGCTGGAGGGCGTGGTCGGCACCGCCGACGGCGCCACCCTGCTGAAGATGTCCGCCCACGGTCCGATCGTCCTCGACGAGACCGCCGAGCAGCAGGCGGCGGCCCTCGGCCGCGCGCTGGCCGCCCGGCTGCTCGACGCGGGCGCGGCCGCCCTGATGGGGGAGCGAGCCCGATGAGCCCCACCGCCGCCACCGACAGCCCGTTCCCGGCCGACAGCCCGTTCGGGGGTACCGTCCCCGCCGCCGGCCGCTGCACCTTCCTGGGCGCGGGCCCCGGCGACCCGGGCCTGCTGACCCTGCGCGCGGTCGAGGTGCTCTCCTCCGCCGACGTGCTGGTCGCCGACCCGCTGACCGCCGCCGCCGTGCGCAGCCACTGTCCGACCGGTGTGCAGGTGCACACCCCCGGTGCGGAGGGGCCGGAGTTCGACCTCGCAGACCTGGTCGCCGAGGCCGTGCGCTCCGGCAAGCACGTCGTGCGGACCGTCGACGGCGACCCGGGCCTGGACGGCTGCGCGGCCGAGGAGATGCTCGGCTGCGCCGGTGCCGGGATCGCCTTCGAGGTGATCCCGGGCGTCGCCCAGTCGGTCGGCGTACCGGCCTACGCGGGCGTGCCGCTGCGCGGCGCGGCCGGCACCGACGTGCGCTTCGTGGACGCCGCGGCGCTGCTGGCCGGCTCCCCGGTGGACCTGGGCGCGCCGGAGACCACCCTGGTGGTGCGCACCACCCTGGGCCAGCTGCCGGCCACCGCCAACGCGCTGGTCTCCAACGGCCGCAAGCCGGACTCCGCGCTGAGCGCCACGCTCTCCGGCACCACCACCCGTCAGCGCACCTTCACCGCGACGCTGGCCTCCATCGCGGCGGACCTCAAGGCCGCCCGGGTGCTGCCCTCCCCGGTCTCCGCCCCGGTGGACCCGGCCACCGCGGTCATAGCCGTGGTCGGTGAGCAGGTCGCCCACCGCGCCTCGCACTCCTGGTTCGAGACCAAGCCGCTGTTCGGCTGGAACGTCCTGGTGCCGCGCACCAAGGAGCAGGCGCACGGCCTCTCCGAGCAGCTGCGCTCGTACGGCGCGGTGCCGCAGGAGGTGCCGACCATCGCGGTCGAGCCGCCGCGCACCCCGCAGCAGATGGAGCGGGCGATCAAGGGCCTGGTCACCGGCCGCTACGAGTGGATCGCCTTCACCTCGGTGAACGCGGTGCGCGCGGTGCGCGAGAAGTTCGAGGAGTACGGCCTGGACGCCCGGGCGTTCGCCGGCATCAAGGTCGCGGCGGTCGGCGAGACCACCGCGCAGGCGCTGGTGGACTTCGGCGTGAAGCCCGACCTGGTGCCGTCCGGCGAGCAGTCCGCGGCCGGGCTGCTGGAGGACTGGCCGCCGTACGACCCGGTGTTCGACCCGATCGACCGGGTGCTGCTGCCGCGCGCCGACATCGCCACCGAGACCCTGGTGGCCGGCCTGGTCGAGCTGGGCTGGGAGGTCGACGACGTGACGGCGTACCGGACGGTGCGCGCTTCGCCGCCGCCGGCCGAGACCCGGGAGGCGATCAAGGGCGGCGGTTTCGACGCGGTGCTGTTCACCTCGTCCTCGACCGTGCGGAACCTGGTCGGCATCGCGGGCAAGCCGCACAACGTGACGGTCATCGCCTGCATCGGCCCGGCCACCGCCAAGACCGCCGAGGAGCACGGCCTGCGGGTCGACGTGATGGCCCCGGCGCCGTCGGCGGCCGCGCTGGCCCAGGCGCTGGCAGACTTCGGGGCCAAGCGGCGGGACACCGCGACCGCCGCGGGCGAGCCGGTCTACCGGCCCAGTGAGCGCCGTCCGGGCTCGCGCCGCAAGGCCGCCCGCTGACGTAGAGGCCGGGGGCGGCCCGACCGCCGCCCCCGGCACCGCACCATCGTTCGGAGAGAGAAGCCGTGTCCGCCGAATTCCCGTACGTCCGCCCGCGCCGTCTGCGCTCGACCCCGGCGGTGCGCCGCCTGGTCGCCGAGACCCGGCTGCACCCCGCGGAGCTGATCCTTCCCGCCTTCGTCCACGAGGGCATCACCGAGCCGAGGCCGATCTCCTCGATGCCCGGGGTGTTCCAGCACACCCGGGACTCGCTGCGGAAGGCCGCGGTGGAGGCCGCCGAGGCGGGCGTGGGCGGCATCATGCTGTTCGGCCTGCCCGAGGTGAAGGACGCCGTCGGCTCCGAAGGGACCAACCCGGAGGGCATCCTCCAGCAGGCGATCCGTGACGTGGTCGCGGAGGTCGGCGACCGGCTCGTGGTCATGTCGGACCTCTGCCTGGACGAGTTCACCGACCACGGCCACTGCGGCGTGCTGGCCGAGGACGGCAGCGTGGACAACGACGCCACCCTGGCGCGCTACGCCGAGATGGCCGTGGTCCAGGCCGAGGCCGGCGTCCACGTGGTCGGCCCCTCGGGCATGATGGACGGCCAGATCGGCGTGATCCGCCGGGCGCTGGACGAGGCGGGGCACCAGGGCGTGGCCGTGCTCGCCTACACCGCCAAGTACGCCTCCGCCCTGTACGGGCCGTTCCGCGAGGCCGTCAACTCCTCGCTCCAGGGCGACCGCAAGACCTACCAGCAGGACCCGGCGAACGCCCGGGAGGCGCTGCGCGAGCTGGAGCTCGACCTCGCCGAGGGCGCCGACCTGGTGATGGTCAAGCCCGCGATGCTCTACCTGGACGTGCTGCGGCAGGTCGCCGACGCCTCCCCGGTGCCGGTGTCCGCGTACCAGATCTCCGGTGAGTACGCGATGGTCGAGGCCGCCGCCGCCAACGGCTGGATCGAGCGGGAGCGGACCATCCTGGAGACCCTCACCTCGATCCGCCGGGCCGGCGCCGAGCAGATCCTGACCTACTGGGCCGTCGAGGCCGCCAGGATGCTGAAGTAGGCCCCACGCGCGCGCACGCGAAGGCCGGGCCCCTCCGACGGGAGGGACCCGGCCTTCGTCGTGCGTCCTACCAGTCGGCGATGTGCGCGAAGCCCTCGCCGCCGCCGACGCCGTCGGTGGAGGTGGCGGCGCCCCAGCCCAGCTCGCCGGCCGCGATGTGCGAGGTGTGGGCGATGCCCCAGCCCTCGCCGGCCGCGAACACCGGGTCGGCGGAGGCGACGAACTCGCCGCCGCCGGCCACACCGACGTGCGCGGACGCCGCCGGGACGGCGAGCCCGGCCAGCGCCAGCGCGCCGATGGCGGTCAGGGTGATCTTGCCCAGCGTGCTCTTCATGGATCTGCCCTTTCTTCCGGAGCGCCCGGGGCGGACGCTCTGCCTGTGGGGGGTGCGTCCGGACGCCGGGAGGGCCCGGGGAGCAGACGTCCCCGGGCCCTCCGTCGCGCCGTGCGCCTGGATCAGCCGATCAGGTGCGAGACACCCGCGTCGCCCGAGGACTGGGTGTTCTGGCCGACGTTGCAGATCTGCTTCGGGGTGCTGTTGAGGATCGGAACCTCGATCGGCACGGCGATGCCGATGACGCCGACGGCGACGTTGTGGATCTCCGGCAGGCAGATGTTCGGGTTGTCGAGCACGTGCGAGTTCGGGCTGTTGTCGCCGTAGGTGCCGGTGTGGTTGGTGCCACCGTTGCCCTGGGCCGAGACGGCGGCGCCGTCCGAGTCGGCGATGGCGCCCGCGGAGCCGGCGGACATCGCGATGGCGGCCGCGGCCAGACCCGCGGCGGCGAGGGACTTCTTGATCATTTCGGTGTTCCTCTCAGGGGGTGAATCGGGGAGCGATTCGAAGGTGGTCGGTTCGGAGGGATGACGCCGCCGGGACGGGCGGGGTCAGCCGATCAGGTGGGAGACGCCCGCGTCGCCGTGGCTCTGGGTGCCCTGACCCTGGGTGCAGTACTGCTTGCCACCGCTGTTGGCGATCGGGACCTCGACCGGGACGGCCACGCCGAGCACGCCGACGGCGATGTTGTGGATCTCCGGCAGGCAGATGTTCGCGTTGTCCAGGAAGTGGAAGTTCGGGCTGTTGTCGCCGACGGTGCCGGTGAAGTTGGAGCCGCCGTTGCCCTGGAACGACCCGGCGGCGCCGTCCGCGTCGCCGATGGCCGAGGCCGGCGCCGCGGCGGCGGCCAGCGCGGCGGCGGCCAGGCCTGCGGCGGCGATGGACTTCTGGATCATGAGGAGATCCCTCTCTGAAAAAGCTCGGTTTCCGTGCGGTTTCCGTGCGTACAACGCGTTCAACGCTCAGACCCGGTCCGCGGTCACTGACGTCCAGATCAAAGAATCACGGCACGGAAGGTTACGGGGATTTTGGAAAAGAGTCCTGGAGGCGCGGCGGTCAACGGTTTCCGGTCGGATTATTAACCCGAATCGGTTAACCGCCGCAATCGGGGACGCCGGTCGCTCGTTGAGCCCGTTGCTTTCGGCTGCGCCCGCGCAGCCGACCCCCATTGGATCTCCAGTACGGACAGGCGGAACGGTGAAAAGCATGAGGTTCTCCAAGCGGGCCGGCGCGATGCTGCTGGCGGTCGGTGCGGGCGTGCTCGCCTCCCAGGGGGCGGCGTCCGCCGCCTCGGTCGCCCCCGAGCAGGTCGGGGCGCTGGAGGACCAGCTGGCCACCCAGCAGGTGCCGCTGGACATCCCGCTGGCGCCGCTGGACAGTCGGATCTCGGGTGCCGTCCCGGCCTCGCTGCTGATGCCGCCGGCCCCCGCCCACACCACCGGGGACGCGCTGCTCCCGGACCGCGTGGTGCCGGCGCTGGGCATCGGCAAGGTCGGCCCGACCGCCAAGGCCGAGCTGCCGCTGCCGCTGCTCGACCGGGGCGCCGACCTCGGCGAGCTGCTGCTGGACGCCCCGGCCGCGCCGCTGCACGCCGACACCCCCGCGGTCGGCCTCGGCAAGCCGCTCTCGCTCGTCGAGGACGGCACCGGCCAGCTCGCCGACGGCCGGATCAAGCTGGACGAGATCGACCCGCGGCTGGTGACCGGCGCCGTCCAGGCGGTGCCCGGCGCCAAGGCCAGCCTGGGCAACGAGGACGAGCGGATCTCGGTGACCGACACGCTGGGGAGCCTGGCCACCGCGACCACCGCCACCACCACCGGCGTGGTCTCGGGCGCCGGCGCGGCCGGCCTGGCCCAGCTCTAGGAGGCGCCCGACGCGCGAGAGCCCGGCACCCCCCTTTCGCGACGGGGTGCCGGGCTCTCGCGCGGGCGCGCGGCGGCATCAGCCCGGCAGCACCCCGAGCAGTCCGCCGACCAGCGGCAGGTCGCGCGGACCGCCGCCGGCGCTGAGCGGGCCGGTCAGCGTCCCGGTGCCGACCGGCGCCAGGCCGGAGTCCGGCTGGACGGTCGCACCGTTGTTCAGCACGTCGGCCGAGGAGTTGGCCCACGGGTCCAGCCGCAGGTCCTTGAGCGGCGCGATGCCGTAGCCGAGGCCGGTGGTGGCACCGCCGAGCCCCTGGGCGAGGTCGGTCTTGGCCAGGGCGGCCCCGCCGCCGGCCGGGGCCGCGTGGGCCGTGCCCGCACCCGTGCCGCCGAGCAGCATCGCGGCACCCAGGGCGGCGACGAGGCCGGCCCCGCTCTTCTTCACAACCATGCGTCTTCACCTTCGGGGGGAGGGGTTCCCCGGGCGACCGGACCGTGCCCGGGGTACGCCGAACCGCCCCCCGGCCGGGAGCCGGGGGGCAGTGCGGGCGGAACGCGTGCCGATCGGGATCAGCAGTCGTCCTCGGCGTGCTCGTGCTCGTGCTCGTGCTGCGGCGGGGCCTCCACGTTGGCGCAGGAGTTGCCGAACGCCGGGTTCAGCAGGCCGATCAGGTTGATCGAGTTGCCGCACACGTTCAGCGGGACGTGCACCGGGATCTGGATCTGGTTGCCGGAGACGACGCCGGGCGAGCCGGCGGCGACGCCCTCCGCACCGGCGCTGGCGGCGGCACCGCCCGCCGCACCCAGCACCAGGCCGGCGGCGGCGGCGGAGAGGACGGCGGCCTTCTTCACGTTCTGCATGGGGGTTGATCTCCTCGATCACACACGGGTTGAGCGGCCGCACCCCGCCCGGTGGCGGGGTGCGGCACGAGTGCGGGGAATCCGCGGCCGCCGGCTCGGCGGCCACCGGTTCAGCCGGCGTTGACGCAGGCGTTGCCGAACGCCGGGTTCAGCAGGGCGATGATGTCGATGGTGTTGCCGCACAGGTTGATCGGGATGTGCACCGGGATCTGGAGCTGGTTGCCGGAGAGCACACCGGGGGAGTTGGCGGCGACGCCCTCGGCGCCGGCGCTGGCGAACGCGCCGCCGGCCGCACCGACCACCAGGCCGGCGGTGGCGAGAGACAGCGCGGCGGCCTTCTTGACGTTACGCATGTGTTCTTCCTCCGTATTCTGCCCGACCGTCTGTGGAAATAGTCGGGAGCCGGGCGAGGGGAAATCCTGGCCCGTTGGCTTCTGGGAATGCCGTGATTGTCACTCGGGCGGCCCAGATGGCGCGTGTCGCCCATGGCTCGGGCGATGAGCGGCCGCCGCGGCACCGTGCGCCGCGAACAATTCCCGCACGGCCGGGAAGCATTCGAATCGACGCGCGACCGGGAGAATTCCGGACGGGCTTGGACCGGCGGCGGATCTCCTCGTCGTAGCGGGGCGGGTGGAGCGTGTTCCGACTGGAGAACGAGGCAGTGGGCGGGGGGAAACGGCCGGATGCGGGTGTCACCCGATTGCCCGGGGCGGGGGCGCCGTTCCTCCGGACGGGTGACAGTGGGGTAGCCCTCGCAACCGGCCCGAGCGGGTCTCGTTGGAGATGTCGCACTCCCCGTGCATCTCTGTCGAACAGTCAGGAGGCTCCTCATGAGCATCAAGAAGACGGCCGCCGTCGGCGCCGCTGTGGTCGGCATCGTCGCCGCCGGTGCCGGTTCCGCGGTCGCCAGCGCCGGCGCGGAGGGCGTCGCCGCCAACTCCCCCGGTGTCGTCTCCGGCAACCAGATCCAGGTGCCGCTGCACATCCCGGTCAACCTGTGCGGCAACACCATCGACATCGTCGGCATCCTGAACCCGGCCTTCGGCAACCACTGCGCCAACGTCGGCTGACCAGCCGTCGGTCCGGTCGGCGCGAGCCGCCGCTCCCGTGCTTCCCTCCTGGGGTGCGGAGCGGCGGCTCTCGGCGTTTCCGGGGCCGGTCGCGGGTCCGGCGACCGGGGGCGCGGTCAACTGGCGGTGCTGTCATGAGCCTTGTTGCGTTACTTGTCAGTATCTAGAATGTGAGACCTGCTCACCTTTCTTCGCTCCTCCCCGTCCGGCGTTCCCGGCCGGGCGGCCCCACCCGCAAGGAGTCGCGTGTGAACAGGTCACCACGGGGAGGTGCGCGGCGGTCCCGGACGGTCGCGCGGCGCTCCCCGCTCGGCGCACTGCTGGCGACCGGCGCCCTCGTCGCCGGCCTCGGCCTGGCCGGCGCCCCCGCCGCCTTCGCCGGCACCGCCCCGGCCGCCCCCACGGCCGCCGCCACCCGCCCGGCGGCGATCGTCGCCCTCGGCGACAGCGCCATCTCCGGGGAGGGCGCCGGCACCGACACCGGCGACGCCTACTTCCCGGAGACCGACAGCCCCACCAACTACTGCCACCGGCACCCCAAATCGGAGATCTTCGTCACCGACATCCCCGGGGTCACCCCGATCGACCTCGCCTGCTCCGGCGCGCAGACCGGCGACCTGGTGAGCGACCCCGAGCTGGCGGGGATCACCGGCCCCGGCAGCGGCGACTTCGGCGAGCCCAAGCAGGACGTCAAGCTGGCCGGCGTGGCCGCCGCGTACGACGTGAAGCTGGTCGTCGTCACCATCGGCGCCAACGACGACTTCGACTTCAGCGGCATCATGATGCGCTGCCTCGCGCAGTACTTCCCGGTGCCCAAGGACCAGGGCTGCCGCGACACCATCGGCAGCGCCGAGATCGCCCGGCGGGCGGAGCGGGTCGGGCCCAAGGTGGTCGCCGCCCTGCAGAACGTCCGGCAGACCATGCGGCGGGCCGGCTACGCCGACGACTCCTACCAACTGGTCTACCAGTCCTACTTCAACCCGATCACCCCGGACATCCGGCGCAACGACTTCCTCGGCAAGGTGGCCGACGGCTGCCCGGCCTTCCCCGAGGACCTCGCCTGGGGCCACAACTGGGTGGTGCCGCTGTTCAGCGACACCCTGCGCGCCGCGGCCGAACAGGTGCCCGGCGTCCGCTACCTCGACCAGCGCCGGGTCGCCTTCGGCCACGAGGTCTGCGCGGAGTGGACCAGTTCCCCCTACGAGTACACCAACGGGGACGTCATCAACCTCGCCGAGTGGGTCCGCAACGGCTGTGACCAGCAGATCGGCATCCCCGGCCTGTGCATGAACATGGTCCGCCAGTCCTACCACCTGAGGGTCGCCGGCTACCGGGGCGAGGGCGTCTGCCTCGGCCAGTTCTACGCCCGCCCCGACCTCGCCCAGGCCTCCTGCTCCCTCGACCAGCGCAACACCACCTCGATCGAACCGCTCACCCCCGGCAAGCCGTTCCCGGACGGGCCCGAGGACGGCGCCTGGTTCCAGCTGGCCAACGCCGCCGACGGCCGGGTGCTGGACCTCACCGGCGGCGGGACGTACGGCGACGCCACCGACGGCCGGCCCGCGATCACCTATCCGGCCACCGGCGGGCTCAACCAGTCCTTCGTCCTGGAGGCCAGGGCCGGCGGCTCCTACGAGCTCGACTTCAGCGGCAACCGCACCATGTGCCTGGACGCCAGTGGCGGCTCCACCGCCCCCGGCACCCGGATCCAGCAGTGGCGCTGCAACGGCGGCGGCAACCAGCACTGGGTCCTCACCCCCGCCGGTGACGGCCTGTGGAAGGTGGCCGACTCCCAGGACCGGGCCGAGCTGGTCACCGCCTCCGGCCGGCTCGACGCCAAGGGCAACCCGCTCGTCGAGCTGGCCGCCGACACCGGCGCCCCGGCCCAGCTGTGGCGGCTCACCAAGCTCGGCACCGTCCACCTGCACGGTTGACCCGTCCCCGAACCACCGGCCGTCCACCGGGCGGGCTCCCCGCCCGCCCGGTGGCGGCGGTGCCGTAGGCTCGCCCGGCGTCGCGCTGTCGGTCGGCGCACCGGTCACGAGCGGGGCGGGGAGTACCAGAGCTGATGAGCGCGGCATCGAGCACCGAGTCGTCGGACGGGAGCGCGGGCGTGCCCCCGCCGTCCGCCACCCCGTCGTCCGCCGCCGCGGCGGACCCGCAGACCGAGCAGGACCCGCGGGCTCCCGGGGAGCCCGCGGCGGCGGACCGGTCCCCGGGCTGGTTCGGCGCCCTGGTGGACCGCTACGCCCCGGCGCTCGGCGCGTACGCGGTGGTCAAGGCGACCGGCCTGACCGTCTTCCTGCTGCTGCTCTCGCACACCGAGGACTTCCTGAAGAAGGACCCGGGGCGCGGCGGCGGCGCCCGGCCCTGGGACGTGCTCGGCACCTGGGACGGCATCTGGTACCAGCGGATCGCCGAGAACGGCTACGACCCGCAGCTGATCCCGCTGCACGGCTACCCGCTGGCCACCTACTACGAGAACTCCGCCGCGTTCTTCCCGCTCTACCCCTGGCTGATGCGGCTGGTGGGGGCGGTGACCGGGCTCGGCCCGTACGGCTCGGGCATCGTCGTTTCGGTGATCGCCTCCTTCGTCGCCGCGGCCGGGATCTTCGCGGTCGCCGCGCGGCTCGGCGGCTTCCGGGCCGGTGTGATCGCGGCGGTGATCTGGGGCCTGTTCCCGGGCTCGGGCGTGGAGTGGGCGGTCTACTCGGACTCGCTGTTCGTCGCCCTCTCGGCCTGGGCCTGCTACTGCGTGATGACCCGCCAGTGGCTCGCCGCCGGGGTGCTCGCCCTGGTGGCCGGCCTCAACCGGCCGACCGCGGTCGCGCTGATCGCCGCCGTCTCGATCTCGGCGCTGGTGGCGCTGGTGCGGCGCACCGACGGGGTGGCCCGCCCGCTGACCGCGATGCTGATCACCCCGTGGGGCCTGCTCGGGTACGTCGCCTGGGTCGGCTACCGGATGGGCGACTGGACCGGCTACTTCAAGCTCCAGCGCGGTGCCTGGAACCGCTACTTCGACTGGGGCGCCTCCACCGCCCGCAGCACCCTGGACACGGTCACCGGGCACTGGACGTTCTGGCAGTCCAACCCGGCGCCGGACCTCATCGCGGTGGGCCTGCTGATCGCCCTGCCCGGGCTGCTGGTGCTGCTGCTGCGCCTGCGGCCGCCGCTGGTCCTGGTGCTCTACACGGTGCTGACCATCGTCCTGGCGCTCAGCAGCAACCAGATCTACGGCAACATCTCGCGCTACCTGCTGCCGGCCTTCCCGCTGTTCATCGGCCTGGCGGTGGCGCTGCGCCGGCTGCGGCCGTCGACCCTGGGCGGCCTGGTCGCGATGCCGGCGGTGGCGGCCGGATGGTACGCGGGGTACGCGCTGTTCGAGCTCGGCATCCCGTAGAACCGGCCTCCGTAGGGCCGCGTAACCTCGACGTCATGACGACCAGCGGCACGCCGACCGTGCGCCAGATCCGCGACCTCTCCGGTCTGCTGGACCACGCGAGCCACGTCCTGGCGACCCGGATGGCGGCGGCGTTCACCGAGCTCGGCGTCACCCCGCGCGCCTACTGCGTGCTCTTCCACGCGCTGGCGGCCGAGCGCACCCAGAGCCGGCTGGCCGAGCTGGCCGATCTCGACAAGACCACCATGGTGGTGACCGTCGACCAGCTGGAGCGGGCCGGCCTGGCCGAGCGCCGTCCGGCCGCGGCCGACCGCCGGGCCCGGATCGTGCGGGTCACCGAGGCGGGCGCGCGGGCGGTCGAGCGGGGCACGGCGATCGCCGACCGGGTGCACCGGGAGGTGCTGGAGTCGCTGCCGGGGGAGGAGCGGACGGTCTTCGTCGCGGCGCTGACCCGCCTGGTGGACGGGGGCGGGGCACTGGCCGATCCGGTCGGTTCGGAGCGGACGGTGCGCCGGGCCCGCCGCCCGCGCGGCCGGGGTCCGGGCGACGAGCCCAGGGCGCGGCGGTAGTCGGTTTCCGGTCGGCTTGTATGCTCCACCTGGCGCCAGGGGGGACGTCCTGGCCGCTGATCGTTCGATGGCACAGCCGTGAAGAGGTGCGGGGATGTCGGGTCGCCGAGACAGGAGTCAGTCCGGCGTGGCCCGGCCGCGTCCGGAGGGCTCGACCGGCTCGGCGGGTTCCAGCGGTGCCCGGAGCGGCTCGACGGGCGACGCGGGCACCGGTGCGGCCGGCGGTTCCGTCCCCGCGCCCAGGCCCGGCGGGCGGGCCGAGGCCCGGCGGGCGGCGCAGTCCAAGGGCCGCGGCGGACAGGGCGGACAGGGCGGCGACGGCGGGTCGAACGGCCAGGGCCACCGCCGCTCCGGCGGGCGCGGCAAGAAGCCCCGACGCAACGTCAAGAAGATCGTCGGCTGGACGGCCGTCGGCACACTGGTGCTGATAGCCGGCACCGGTGGCGCGATCTACTACAAGCTCAACGGCAACATCAAGACCATCGACGCGGACGCGCTCAGCAAGGACCGCCCGCCGGAGGCCGAGGCGGACGCCAACGGCAACAAGCCGGTGAACATCCTGCTGATCGGCTCCGACAGCCGCGGTGGCGACAACTCGGACCTGGGCGGCGGCGACTCGGAGGGCGCCCGCTCGGACACCACGATCCTGCTGCACGTCTACGCCGACCACAAGAACGCCATCGGCGTCTCCATCCCGCGCAACACCTTGGTCACCATCCCGCCGTGCAAGCTCCCGAACGGGAAGTGGACCAAGGAACAGAAGGGCAAGGACGTCCTGTTCAACGCCGCGTTCACGGTGGGCGGCGCGCCGGACGGCAACCCCGCCTGCACCCAGAACACCCTGGAGAAGCTCACCGGCATCCGCGTCGACCACACCATCGTGGTCGACTTCCAGGGCTTCTCGGCGATGACCAAGGCCGTCGGCGGCGTCGACGTCTGCCTGCCCAAGGACATCTACGAGAAGGACCTCAACGAAAAGCTGCCCGCGAAGGGCGCCCTGGTCCTGAAGAAGGGCCCGCAGAAGGTGGAGGGCCAGCAGGCGCTCGACTACGTGCGGTTGCGTCACGGCATCGGCGACGGCTCCGACATCGGCCGGATGAAGCGTCAGCAGGCCTTCATGAGCTCGATGATCAGCACGGTGAAGAAGAAGGGCCTGGAGCCCACGACCCTGCTGCCGCTGGCCGACGCCGCCACCAAGTCGCTGCGCGTCGACGAGGGTCTCGGCTCGGTCGACAAGCTCATGTCCTTCGCGCTGTCGCTGAAGAACATCGACCTGCACGACCTCAAGTTCGTGACCCCGCCCTGGCGTTACAACGAGGCCAATCTCGACCTGGTGAAGCCGGACTCCGACAGGCTGTGGGAGGCGATCCGCGCCGACCGCACCCTGGACGGCAAGGACGCCACCGGCCAGCAGCCCGACGCGCCCGCCACCCCGGCGGCCCCGGTCACCCCGGAGGCCCCGCCGACCACCACCGCGGCCGCCACGAAGACCGCTCCCGCGGCCCCGGCGCCCGCGATCAAGGTCTTCAACGGAACGACCGCCAACGGGCTGGGCGCCAAGGCGGGCGAGGCCCTGAAGGCGGCGCAGTTCACCGTCGGCTCGGTGTCCCAGGCGAAGTCCACCAACAAGCTCACCACCACGATCGAGTACGGCGCCGGGCAGAAGGCCAACGCCGAGAAGGTCGCCGAGCTGTTCCCTGGGGCCACCCTCACCCCCAGCTCGGCGCCCGGCATCAGCGTCGTCCTCGGCAAGGACTACGCCGACGCCAACGCCGCCGCCGGCACGACCGCCCCGGGCGCCCCGGCCGCGCCCGCCCCGCTGCCGACCTCGGTCACCGAGGACGTGCGCTCCGCGGACGACGACATCTGCGCCAACACCACCTACGGCTCCGGAGGCTGACCCCGCGCCGGACCGCCGGCGGCCGACGACGAACGGGGCCCCGGCTTCCGGCCGGGGCCCCGCTCGCGTCCGGAACCGATCAGGGCCAGACCAGGCAGTACAGCTGGTGGCCGGCCTCGTGCAGGCGGTTGGCGAAGTCCTGCCACTCGTGCAGCATGCTGTAGATCACGAAGGCGTCGCGCGGGCCCCGGCGGTCGGGGACGGTGGACCAGATGAAGGCGGCGGCGCCGAGTTCGGTCTCGTCCGCCTTGCGCAGCGGTTCGACGACGTTGTGCGGCAGCTGGACGACAGCGTAGTCCGGGTGCAGCACCACCAGTTCCAGCGGCGGCACCTGGTGCAGCGGCACGCCCTGGATCCCGGTGAGGACCATGGCGCTCATGGTCTCCGGTTTGATCTTGGTGGAGAGGTGGCCGTTGGGCGAGCCGCTGGTCTCCATCAGGTCGCCGAGCCGGCCGAGCGAGCCGAGCTCGCCCGCGTCCAGCCCGAGACCGCCCGGCCCGAGGGCGGTCGGGACCCGGGCCGCGGTCGCCCGGTCGGGTGCGCCGAAGTACTTGTACGTCACCCCCACGCGTCCCTCACCCCGCCTCTCACGGCCTCGGCCGCTACGCCCCGTTCCCGCTCCCGTACCCCCGCGTGCGGTCTCGGCGGGCCGGCGGGGGCCACCCGCGACCTCGTCGTGGCCGTCCTGCGCCTCGGACACTCGGACCATCCTCACCGGAATTCGCCGGAATCGACAGACCCCCGCACGTCCGGTGTCCCACCGGACGTGCTCCTTACCCGTCATGCGCCGCCGTACCCAGTCGCGGTACGCGGCAGTCCTCTCCACACCCCTGCATCGACCCGGAGCGTCCGTCCGGCCTCGCGGCCGGAGGAACTCCGGAGACACTCTGGGTACATAGTCTGACTGGTCCGGGTAGCCGGCGCAGCCAGGGGCCCCGTTGTACGGATAACCGTACAGACTCGGGCGCCCGGATCATCGTTCCAGATGATGAGGTCCGACATGCAGAGGTGAAGGACACGATTTGAGACCATGTCTCCCGTGAGCTACCCCTACGAAGCACCCAAGTCCCAGTCGCTCTTCGACCGCGCGTCGGTCGTGACCCCCGGCGGCGTCAACTCCCCGGTGCGCGCCTTCCGCGCCGTCGGCGGTACGCCGCGCTTCATGGTGTCCGGCAGCGGCCCCTGTCTGACCGACGCCGACGGCCGCGAGTACGTCGACCTGGTCTGCTCGTGGGGCCCGATGATCCTCGGCCACGCGCACCCCGCCGTCCTGGACGCCGTGCAGCGGGCGGTGACCCGCGGCACCTCCTTCGGCACCCCCGGCGAGGGCGAGGTCGAGCTGGCCGAGGAGATCGTCGCCCGGGTCGCCCCGGTCGAGCAGGTCCGCCTGGTCTCCTCGGGCACCGAGGCCACCATGTCGGCGATCCGGCTGGCCCGCGGCTTCACCGGCCGCGCGAAGGTCGTGAAGTTCGCCGGCTGCTACCACGGACATGTGGACGCGCTGCTGGCCGCCGCCGGTTCCGGCGTCGCCACCTTCGGCCTGCCGGACACTCCGGGCGTCACCGGCGCCCAGGCCGGCGACACCATCGTGCTGCCCTACAACGACCTCGCCGCCGTCGAGGAGGCCTTCCGGGCCCACCCCGGCGAGATCGCCTGCGTGATCACCGAGGCCTCGCCCGGCAACATGGGCGTCGTCCCGCCGCTGCCCGGCTTCAACGGCGGTCTGGCCCGGCTCTGCCGGGAGAACGGCGCGCTGTTCATCTCCGACGAGGTGATGACCGGCTTCCGCGTCTCCAAGGCCGGCTGGTACGGCCTGGAGGCGGCGAACGAGGGCTGGGCGCCCGACCTGCTGACCTTCGGCAAGGTCATGGGCGGCGGCTTCCCGGCCGCGGCCTTCGGCGGCCGTGCCGACGTGATGGCCCACCTCGCCCCGGCCGGCCCGGTCTACCAGGCCGGCACCCTCTCCGGGAACCCGATCGCCACCGCGGCCGGCCTGGCCCAGCTGCGGGGCTGCACCGACGAGGTGTACACGGCCGTCGACCGGGTCGCCGCCGAGGTCTCCGGGCTGGTCTCCACCGCGCTCACCAAGGAGGGCGTGGCCCACCGGCTGCAGACCGCCGGGAACATGTTCTCGGTGTTCTTCACCGAGGACACCGTGACGAACTACGCCGAGGCGAAGACCCAGGAGGCGTTCCGCTTCACCGCGTTCTTCCACGCGATGCTCGCCGAGGGCGTCTACCTGCCGCCGTCCGCCTTCGAGTCCTGGTTCGTCTCCGCCGCGCACGACGAGCGGGCGCTGGAGCGGATCGCCGCCGCGCTGCCCGCCGCCGCCCGGGCCGCCGCCGAAGCCACGGCCTAGTCCTTACGAGTCCCAGGAGTACTGAGAAGTGAGCGCCAAGGACATCACCGTCGTCCATCTGATGCGGCACGGCGAGGTGCACAACCCGGAGGGCGTCCTGTACGGGCGCCTGCCGGGCTACCGGCTGTCCGAGCTGGGCCGCGAGATGGCCGAGCGGGTCGCCGAGGACCTCGCCGGGCGGGACATCACCCACGTGGTGGCGTCCCCGCTGGAGCGCGCCCAGGAGACCGCCGCGCCGATCGCCAAGGCACACGGCCTGGACCTCGCGGTGGACGGGCGGCTCATCGAGGCGGAGAACATCTTCGAGGGCAAGACCTTCGGGGTGGGCGACGGCTCGCTGCGCAACCCGTCCTACTGGAAGTACCTGACCAACCCGTTCAAGCCGTCCTGGGGCGAGCCGTACCTGGAGCAGGCGGTGCGGATGATGGGCGCGCTGGCCGCCGCCCGGGACGCCGCGCGCGGGCACGAGGCGGTCTGCGTCAGCCACCAGCTGCCGATCTGGATCGTCCGCTCCTTCGTGGAGCGCCGCCGGCTCTGGCACGACCCGCGCAACCGGCAGTGCTCGCTGGCCTCGCTGACCAGCTTCACCTACGAGGGGGACCGGATCGTCTCGGTCGGCTACCGCGAGCCGGCCCGCGACCTGCTGCCGGCCCACCTGGTCGGCAAGGGCGGCAAGAGCAAGCCGGTGGGCAAGAGCTTCGGCGCCTGAGAAAGGGCTTGACACCGGCTCCGGGAGCACCCGGAATCCGGGTACGCCGAAGAGGCCCGGACGTGCGGAACGGTGTCCATGGTTCCCGATTCGACGTAAGAGCTGTGTGAGTAAGACCTGGGTCACACCCCCGCGACACCAGGGTCGATGGTCCCGCCGCAGGTCAGAGGGGGTCCGGCAGACAAGGCCGGACCCCCCGGGGCCCGCCCGTGACTCCATGCGAAACTTTTCACATGTCTGGCATGACGCGCCCCCGTCCCCGTGTCGCAGCCGCCGCGGTCACCGCCGCCGCTGCCGCGCTGGTCCTCACCGGCTGCAGCTCGTCCGGCTCCTCGGCCGGCGGCGACGGACAGATCGGCTTCGTCACCGCCAAGGGCAGCACCATCTCGACGGTCGCCCAGGGCCACCGCCAGGACGCGCCGGACATCGGCGGAACCACCCTGGAGGGGACCCCGACCAAGCTCTCCGACTACCGGGGCAAGGTCGTCGTGATGAACGTCTGGGGCTCCTGGTGCGGACCGTGCCGCTCGGAGGCCGACGACCTCCAGCGGGTCTGGGAGAAGTACAAGGACCAGGGCGTGCAGTTCCTCGGGATCAACACCAGGGACCCCGAGGTCAAGAACGCCCTCCGCTTCGAGCAGGAGAAGGGCGTCACCTTCCCCAGCATCTACGACCCGGCCGGCACCGAGCTGCTCAAGTTCCCCAAGGGCAGCCTCAACTCGAACACCATCCCGACCACCCTGGTGATCGACCGGGAGGGCAAGCTGGCCGCCCGCGCCCTCGGCGGCCAGACCGACGACAACCTGGAGTCGATGCTCCAGCCGATCGTGGCGGAGCAGCAGCGGTGAGTGCGGCGGTCCAACTCGCCGACAACGTCGGGACCATCCAGAGCGGGGCGCTGCTGGTGGCCGCGCCGATCGCGCTGGCAGCGGGCCTGGTGTCGTTCTTCTCGCCGTGCGTGCTGCCGCTCGTCCCCGGTTACCTCTCCTACGTCACCGGCTTCTCGGCCGCGGACCTCGCCGACGCGCGCGGGGCCCGGCGCGGCCGGATGCTGGCGGGCGCGCTGCTGTTCATCCTCGGCTTCACCGCCGTGTTCGTCTCCAGCGGGGCGCTGTTCGGCCAGTTCGGCGACACGCTCAAGGAGCACCAGTCGGTCATCAACAAGGTGCTCGGGGCGCTCACGATCGTGATGGGCCTGGCCTTCATGGGCCTGGTGCCCGGCCTGAGCATGCGCGAGGTGCGCACCCACCGCCGCCCGGTGATCGGCCTGCTCGGCGCGCCGCTGCTCGGCGTGGTCTTCGGGGTGGGCTGGACGCCGTGCATGGGACCGACCCTGGCCACCGTCACCAACCTCGCGCTCAACCAGGCCGATGCCCAGCGCGGTGCGCTGCTGATGTTCTTCTACTGCCTGGGCCTGGGCGTACCGTTCGTCGTGGCCGCGGTGGCCTTCCGCCGGGCGCTGGGCGCCTTCGGCTGGGTCAAGCGGCACTACCCGCTCGTCATGCGGATCGGCGGCGGCATGCTTGTCGTGGTCGGTCTGCTGCTCGTCACCGGGGTCTGGGACTCGCTGGTGAACGAGATGCGAGTCTGGACCGCCGACTTCTCGATCGGAATCTGACCCGTGACCAAGACCACGACCGACCGCGAGCAGCGCGGGGACGCGGCGCAGGGCGCGGCCGAGGACGCGGCCGAGCGGCTGACCACCGCCCCGGCCGACTCCGACGGCCCCACCGGCATCGGCGCGCTCGGCTGGCTGCGCTGGATGTGGCGCCAGCTGACCTCGATGCGGGTCGCGCTGATCCTGCTGTTCCTGCTGTCGCTGGCGGCCATCCCCGGCTCGCTGATCCCGCAGAACGGCCAGAACCAGTTCAAGGTCCAGGCCTGGAAGGCGCAGCACACCACGGTCGCGCCGATCTACGAGAAGCTCCAGCTGTTCGACGTCTACAGCTCGGTGTGGTTCTCGGCGATCTACATCCTGCTGTTCGTCTCGCTGGCCGGCTGCATCGTCCCGCGCACCTGGCAGTTCGTCGGCGTGCTGCGCTCCCGGCCGCCGGCGGCGCCGCGCAACCTGACCCGGATGCCGGTGTACGCGGCCTGGCGGACGGACGCGGACGCCGCGACCGTCAACACCGCCGCCCACCGGCTGCTGCGCGCGCGGCGGTTCCGGGCGCACCTGGACGGCGGCGCGGTGGCGGCCGAGAAGGGCTACCTGCGCGAGGTCGGCAACCTGGTCTTCCACCTGTCGCTGTTCGCGCTGCTCGGCGGCTTCGCCTGGGCGAGCCTGGCCAGCGGCACCGGCGGCAAGCTGCTGGTCGAGGGCGACGGCTACGGCAACACCATCACGCAGCTGGACGACTTCACCGGCACCCGCTTCTACGGCAGCGACGACCTCGACCCCTTCTACGTGAAGCTGAACAACTTCACCTCGAAGTTCCAGGACCGGGGCGACCAGATCGGCAGCGCCCGGCAGTTCACCGCGCACGTCGACTACTTCGAGGGCAGCGACCCGGCGAAGCTCAAGGCGGGCACGATCGAGGTCAACCACCCGCTGGAGATCGCGGGCAGCAAGGTCTACCTGATCGGCCACGGCTACGCCCCGGTGATCACGGTGCGCAACAAGGCGGGCGACATCGTCTACACCGGCGCCACCCCGTTCCTCCCGCAGGACGGCAACCTGACCTCCACCGGTGTCGTCAAGGTCTCCGACTACGGGGAGAAGGACGGCCAGAAGACCCAGCTGGGCTTCTCGGGCTTCTTCCTGCCGACCGCTCCGGTGGCCTTCGACCGCAACACCGGCCCGCGCTCGCTGTTCCCCGGTGACGCGGACCCGGCGCTGGTGCTCAACGTCTACGCGGGCGACCTGGGCACCGACTCCGGTCTGCCGCAGAACATCTACCAGCTCAACACCAGGAAGCTGACCCAGCTCCAGCAGGACGGCCAGCCGGCCAAGGCCAGGCTGAAGCCCGGCCAGGCCTGGGAGCTGCCGGACGACTACGGCACGGTCACCTTCGAGGGCTACAAGCAGTGGGCGAGCTTCAACATCTCGCACCGCCCGGGCAACGGCATCGCCCTGGTCGGCGCGGTGGCGGCGATCGCCGGTCTGATCGGCTCGCTGTTCATCCAGCGGCGCCGGATCTGGGTGCGGGCGGTGGCGCTGCCGGACGGCGGCACGCTGGTCGAGCTGGCCGGGCTGGGCCGCAGTGAGTCGGCGAAGATCGCCGAGGAGCTGGCCGCGCTCGCGGTGGACCTCCAGGACGACGCGCCCGCGCTCGACGACGAGGCCGACGAGTCCGAGAAGTCCGACGCGTCCGAGAAGTCCGACGGGTCCGAGAAGCCCGACGAGCCCGACGAGGCCGCGGCACCCGAAGAATCCGCAGTTCCCGCCGACCCGAACTCCAAGGAGTAGACGGTGCACCTCGCCTCGGAGGTCGACCCGCAGCTGGCCGACCTGTCCAACAAGCTGATCTATTCGGCGATGGCGGTCTATCTGATCGCCATGTTCGCCTACATGTTCGAGTGGACCTTCGGCTCGAAGGGCGCCGTCGCCGTCCGCTCCATCGAGCAGGCCGGCCTCGCCGAGACCGTGGCGGATGCCGACGCCAAGGCCAAGGGCGCCCGGAAGGTGACCGTCACCGTCGCCTCGGCGCGCGGCGGCACCACCACGCTCACCCGCACCGCACTGGCCGGCGCGGGCGCGACCGTGGTGACCAGCGGGCGGGGTGACGACGAGGTCGACGGCCCGGGCGCGGCCGGCACCAGCGAGCGGGCCGACCTGGCCGGCCGGATCGCGGTCTCGCTCACCGTCCTCGGCCTCCTGCTGCACACGGGCGGCGTCCTCACCCGCGGCCTCTCGGTCTCCCGCTGGCCGTGGGGCAACATGTACGAGTTCTCCTGCGCCTTCGCGCTCGCCATGACGGCGGCCTTCGTCGGCCTGCTGCTGACGAAGAAGCCGGTCCGCTGGCTCGGCCTGCCGGTCACCCTGGCGGTCGTGCTGACCCTCGGCATCGCCACCGAGGTGCTGTACACCGAGTCCGAGCAACTCGTCCCGGCCCTGCACTCGTACTGGCTGGCGATCCACGTCTCCACCGCGATCATCTGCGGCGGTGCCTTCTACGCGGGCTTCGTCACGACGCTGCTGTACCTGGGCAAGGACTCCTTCGACAAGCGGATGGCGGCCGGCCTGGCCAAGGGCCCGCTCGGCACCTCGCCGTCCATCTGGCGCCGGCTGCCCGCCGCCGCGACCCTGGACAAGCTGTCCTACCGGATCAACGCCCTGGTCTTCCCGCTGTGGACGTTCACCATCATCGCGGGCGCGATCTGGGCCGAGGCCGCCTGGGGCAAGTACTGGGAGTGGGACCCGAAGGAGACCTGGTCGTTCATCACCTGGGTCGCCTACGCGTGCTACCTGCACGCCCGCGCCACCGCCGGTTGGAAGGGACGCAAGGCCGCGTACCTGGCGCTCGCCGCCTTCGCCTGCTGGCTGTTCAACTACTACGGGGTCAACATCTTCGTCACCGGCAAGCACTCCTACGCGGGGCTCTGACCGGTACCGGAACCCACCCACCGGCCCGGCACTCCAGACGAGGAAGCCGGGCCGAGGTGCGATTGGGGTAGTTCGTGCCGGCCGCCCGGTCCGGCACGGGGAGGAACTGAGGAGGAAATCGCGCAATGGAGTGCGACGAGGTCATGCTGACCGTCCGAATCACCGCCGCCGAGCACCTGCTGCTCCGCCGGCTCGCCCAGGGGCACCGCAGCGACGTGTCCGAGGTGGTGGCCGACGGGCTGCTGGACATCATCCCCACGGTCAGCTCGCCGGCCGACGCCTACCGGCTGCTGGGCGCGCTCGCGGCCCCCGCGCCGTGCGCGCTGACCGTCTGGCTGCCGGCACCGCTGGCCGACCTGCTGGTGCCGGGCGCGGCCCGGATCGCCCAGGTGACCCAGGTGCGGATCGGCTCGGCCAGCGCGATGCTGGGCGCCGCGCTGCGGCTGTGGCTGGCCCAGGACCCGGGGCGGCTGGCGGAGAACCTCTCGGTGATGCACGCCGGGCGGCCGTCCGCGCTGGTGGCCGCCTGACCCGGGGCCCGGCCCCGGCCCGACTCGGCCGACCCCGGTCCGGCCGGGGCGCCGGGGCTCAGCTGGCGAGCGGCAGACCGCGCCGGGCCGGGGCCGGCGCGGTCGCGGCCGGGCCGCCGTCGGCCGGTCCGGTGAGCAGCCGGGCCTCGGCCACCGTCCGGCCCTCCTGCACCAGCAGGACCCGCAGCGGCGCCCGCCGTCCGCTGCCGCCGCCGGCCTCCTGTCCGGCCTCCCGGACGGCCCGGACCACGCAGGGGCGGTCCGGCGCGATCGGGTCGTGGAAGGACGTGACCAGCTCCAGCGGCACCACCCGGTCCGGGTGGTGCAGCCGCTGGGCGGCCTGCCGGGCGGCCTCCAGGACGAGCATCCCGGGCAGGTGGCCGGGCGCCGGGTCCATCGGGTCGAACAGCACCGGGTGGCCGGCGTCCGCGCGCAGCAGCCAGCTGCCGGGCAGCAGCGCGGGGCCGAGCACCACGTCGGCGGCCTGCTGACGGCCGACCAGCTCCGGGGCGGTGCCCTGGTCCGGGAGCCGGAGCGGGGCGGCGGCCGGACCGGGACCGCGCAGCCGGTCGTACGCGGCGGGGGAGAGGATCCGCAGCCCGCCGGAGCCGCGGGCGACCGGGTGGCCGTCGCGCTCGACCTCGGCGTGCACCCGCAGGGCGTCCAGCCGGCCGTGCCGCATCCGGACGTCGTGGCAGGTGATCCGGAGCATCAGCTCGGTGGGGGCGGCGGTGACCGCGAGGCCGTCCAGGCCGGCCGGGCCGAGGGTGTAGCCGAGTTCGTCGAGCACCGCGTGGTGGTCGTGCGGCACGCCGAAGCCGGCGTGGCCCACCAGCAGGGCGGCCTGCCGGACCGTTTCGGCCATCAGTACCGGGTCGTGGTGCCGGTCACCGGGCAGCCGGTAGAAGCCGTGCAGCCGCGGCCACTGGGCACCGAGCAGGAAGTCGTACGGGCCGGTGGCCTGCCAGCCGGTGATCAGGACCTCGGCGACCGAGGAGCGGCGCACCAGTTGACGCGAGACGGTCCGCTCGTGGAAGCCGTAGCGGCCCGGGCCGGAGTGGCCGGTGTGGGAGTGGGAATACGGGGGGTGGGGATACGGGGCGTCGCCGTCCATCGAGGTGAACACTGGCATGACGGGCCCCACTCCCGGGTGTCGGTCGGCCGGCCGTGCGGGCGGCCCTCGCAAAACATACAGGCCACCCGGTTTCTGCTCCCCGTGCGGGGTCGCCGCTGGCGCGTTACCGCTGCGCTCACCGTACCCGGGCGCCGGCCTGCGGCAACGCCCGGCCGGCCCGGTCCGGCCCGCGCCCGGGGGCCGATCCCCCTGGACGGCAGGGTCCGGACAGGGGCTAGATTAGATACCAACCATGCGGTTTCGGGTGGGCGCGGCGCGCCGCCGACGGTCCGCAGACCGGGCGCCCCACCACCGACGGCGGCGCCGTGACAGCAACCGGGCGAGCCGGAGCTCGCCGCGGCCGGGGCCGGAGGGGCCGAGTGGCTAAGCAGGAACGGGCGGGGCGAACCAGGCAGGCCGTGCTGCTCGCCGCGGCGGACACCTTCGCCGACGCGGGTTTCGAGTCGGCCAGCCTGGTCGACATCAGCCGCCGGGCGGGTGTCAGCAAGGGCGCGCTCTACTTCCACTTCGTCTCCAAGCAGGCACTGGCCGACGGGGTCCGCGGCGAGGCCGCCGACACCATCGGGCTGGCCGTGCTGCACGCGCTGCGCGGTGGCGGCCCGGCCGTGCAGCGGCTCGTCGACCTCACCCATGATCTGGCCCGGTTGCTGCGGGAGGACGTGGTGGTCCGGGCCGGGGTGCTGCTCGGCCTGGGCGGCCGGCCCGCGGGCTGCGCCGCCGGCGCGGTGGTGGCGCCGGCCGGCTCGCCGCCGGAGCCCTCGGCGGACGTCTGGCGGCGCCTGACCGCGGTCTTCCGCACCCTGCTGGACCGGGCCTCGGCGGCCGGCGAACTGCGCCCCGGGCTCGACCGGGAGCAGTCGGCCGCACTGCTCACCACCCTGGCGGCGGGCCTGGTGCTGTTCTCCGCCGAGTCCACCGGCCGGCTCGCCCCCGCGGCGGTCAGCGGCCTCTGGTCGACCGCCCTGCCGGCCCTCGTCCCGGCCGACCGCCTGCCGGACTACCGGATCCAGCCCGCTCCGAACGCGATCCGGCCGGGCCGGTCGAGCCGGGCCTAGTCGAGCGCGGCCCGGTCGAGCGGGCGGGTCCCGGTTCCCCCGTGGTCGACGGTGTCCAGGCGGGTCAGGGTGCCGGGTTCGACCAGGCCGGGCAGCAGCAGTGTCCAGAGGTCGGCCATCCGCTGCAGCAGGTCCCTGCGGTCCATCAGCACCTGCGAGCTGAGCTGGATGCCGGTCACCGCGCCGACGATCACCCCGGCGGCGGCGGCCGGCCGCACCCCGGGACGGAGTTCGCCGACCTCCAGCGCGCGCTCCAGCAGCTCGCGTGCCGCGTCCGTCCAGCTCTGGTAGGTGCCGACCTGCGGCTGGGTGAAGCTGCCGTGCTCGATGGTCAGCCGGATCGCGCCGCGCAGCAGCGGATCGTCCAGCAGCGAGTGCGCGAACGCGTAGCCGAGATCGATGACGGTCTGCGTCGGGCTGTCGGAGGCCGCCTGCCAGGTGGCCAGCCAGGCCTCCTGGCCCTCGATCACGGCGAGCGCCAGCTCCTCCTTGGAGGGGAAGTGGAAGTAGAGCGCGCCCTTGGTGACACCGGCCCGTTCCAGGATCTCGGCCATCGTGGCGCCCGCGTAGCCGCGTTCGTCGAACACCTCGGCCGCGGCACACAGCACCGTCTGGCGGGTCGCCAGGGCCCGGGCCTGCCTGGGCATCGCAGCCTCCCTGATCTCTGTCGTCGGCAGCTGCTGGATCCTACGGCGGCGGGCCGGGCGGTGGCCCCCGTACCGCGTGGTAGCGATCCTTTCGAGCCGTTCCGGGGGCCGGAACGCCGCCGGCCGGGTCCTCGGTCGAGCCGTCAGGCGGCCCACTGCCAGCTGACCGGCGAGTAGTACGCCGGGCGGCGCTCCAGGCGCTGCCAGTTGGCGATCGGCTCGACCGGCGAGGCGGCGGCCGCCGCCTGCTGGGCGGCCGCGGCGCGGGCCATCAGCACGGCGGTCAGGGCGGCGAGCTCCTCGTCGGAGAGCGAACCGCGGACGATGCGGACGAGTGGTTCGGCGGAGACGGTCATGGTCCGGTTTCTCCCGGCGGATGGTGTGAGGTGGTCGTCGGTCGGCGTCGGCGGGCCCGGCGGTGCGGTGCCCGGCCGGGCACGCTGCTACATCGGCGGGTTGCCGTGCTTGCGGCTCGGCAGGTCCGCGTGCTTGGTGCGCAGCATGGCCAGCGAGGACGCCAGGACCTGGCGGGTCTCGGCGGGGTCGATGACGTCGTCCACGAGGCCGCGCTCGGCCGCGTAGTACGGGTGCATCAGTTCGCTCTTGTATTCCTTGATCTTCTGGTTGCGCATCGCGTCCGGGTCGTCGGCGGCGTTGATGTCCCGGCGGAAGATGACGTTGGCGGCGCCCTCGGCGCCCATGACGGCGATCTCGTTGGTCGGCCAGGCGAAGGAGAGGTCGGCGCCGATCGAGCGCGAGTCCATGACGATGTAGGCACCGCCGTAGGCCTTGCGCAGGATGAGCTGGATCCGCGGCACGGTCGCGTTGCAGTAGGCGTAGAGGAGCTTCGCGCCGTGCCGGATGATGCCGTCGTGCTCCTGGTCGACGCCGGGCAGGAAGCCGGGGACGTCGAGCATGGTGACCAGGGGGATGTTGAAGGCGTCGCACATCTGGACGAAGCGCGCGGCCTTCTCGCTGGCGTTGATGTCCAGGACGCCGGCCAGCGACTGCGGCTGGTTGGCGATGATGCCGGTGACGTGGCCGTCGATCCGGGCGAGCACGCAGAGCACGTTGGTGGCCCAGCGCTCGTGGACCTCCAGGAACTCGCCGTGGTCGACGATCTCCTCGATCACCTTGCGCATGTCGTACGGCCGGTTGCCGTCGGCGGGCACCAGGTCGAGCAGCGACTCGTTGCGGCGGTCCACCGGGTCGTCGTTGACGGCGGCCGGCGGCATCTCGCGGTTGTTCTGCGGCAGCAGCGAGAGGAGGAAGCGGACCTCCTCGATGCAGGACTGCTCGTCGTCGTAGACGAAGTGCGAGACGCCGGAGACCCCGGCGTGCACGTCGGCGCCGCCGAGCCCGTTCTGGCTGATCTTCTCGCCGGTGACGGCCTGGACGACGTCCGGGCCGGTGATGAACATCTGCGAGGTCTCGCGGACCATGAAGACGAAGTCGGTCAGGGCCGGCGAGTAGGCCGCGCCGCCGGCGCACGGGCCGAGCATCACGGAGATCTGCGGGATGACGCCGGAGGCCTTGGTGTTGCGCTGGAAGATGCCGCCGTAACCGGCCAGGGCGGTGACGCCTTCCTGGATGCGGGCGCCGGCGCCGTCGTTGAGCGAGACCAGCGGGGCACCGGCCGCGATGGCCATGTCCATGATCTTGTGGATCTTCTGGGCGTGGGCCTCGCCGAGCGCGCCGCCGAAGATCCGGAAGTCGTGGGCGTAGGTGAAGACCGTCCGGCCGTGCACGGTGCCCCAGCCGACGACCACGCCGTCGGTGTGCGGCTTCTTCGCCTCCAGGCCGAAGCCGGAGGCCCGGTGCCGGCGCAGCGGCTCCACCTCGCGGAACGAGCCCTCGTCGAGCAGCAGGTCGATGCGCTCGCGCGCGGTCAGCTTGCCCTTGGCGTGCTGGGCCTCGGTGGCCTTCTCGCTCGGGCCGCGCCGGACCTGCTCGCGCAGCTCGTGCAGCTCCGCGACCCTGCCCCGTACGTCGGCGGGGGCTTCGGGGGCGTCGTCGTCGACCGGCGCCTGGTGCACAACCGTCATCTCGAACCACTCCAAAGGTGAGGGAACTGTCCGACAGCCAACGTCTGCGATGCCCCCGGCTGCGAATCACTTCTTCACTTATGACTGTACGAGGGGCCGCACGCTGGTTTCGGCGTCGATTCCGTACAAGGTCGCGTCCGTTTAGATGTCAGGGCTGTACAGAAACCGAAGCGTTTCAGCCCGTGCGAACGGTAGCTGTTCGATTACCCGCAGCTGTCGCCAGGATGACCTCCGGGTGAGCTGAACATGAGGGAACGTGCAGGTCAGAGCTGTCGTACTCGATACTGCCCGACGCCGCTCAAGGGCTGCTCAAGAGACGCTTGGTGCGGCGGTGAAGACCGGGCCGGCGGCGTGGCACCGGCCGGCCTGTCGTAGGGATGCGCCAAAAACACCGCAGCCCACCCGGTGGATGCCGGGTGGGCTGTCCGGGCGACCCGGGGGTCAGCCCCGGCGGCCCTCGTCAGGGTCGTCCTTGCCGCGCAGCTCGTTCTCGCGGCGGCGCAAATCCGCCTCCCACTGCTTGAGCATGTCCTCGTGCTCGTTGTTGTGCTTCTTCAACGAGGCGAGGAACTCGGGGTCGTCGTCCGGGGCGAGCGGGCGGCCGTCGCGCCGGCGGTCGTGGCCCTGGCCGGCCGCGCCGAAGCCGCCGGCCGGGGCGGTGCGCACCGCGCGCTGCTTGCCGGCCACCAGCCAGGCGATCGAGCCGACGAGCGGGAAGAGCAGCACGATGATCACCCAGACCACCTTGGGAAGGTGCTTCACCTCCTCCTCGGGGGTGGTCAGGCAGTCGATGAAGGCCCACACCCACAGGGCGAGCGGGAGCACGAAGGTCAGGATCCTCAGCACGGCGGCGATCTCCCCCGGGCGGCGTCGGTGGCTGGCGGTCGGGCCCCGGTACGGCGGCCGCCGGGCGGTCCGCCGTGCCAAGGGGGCCCTTGACACAGGTCAGGCTAGCGGGTGGCGGATACTGACAGGCATGGCATACGACGATCTCCGCTCGTTCCTGCGGGCCCTCGACCGCGAAGGCGACCTCAAGCGCATCAAGGCGGAGGTGGACCCCCATCTGGAGATCGGCGAGATCGTCGACCGGGTGCAGAAGGCCAAGGGCCCGGCCCTGCTGTTCGAGAACGTCAAGGGCTCCACGATGCCGCTGGCGATGAACGTCTTCGGCACCGAGCGCCGGCTGGCCAAGGCGCTCGGTCTCAAGGGCCCGGAGGAGATCGGCGACAAGATCTCCGGCCTGCTGAAGCCGGAGCTGCCGCAGGGCTTCACCGGCTTCCGGGACGCCTTCGGCAAGCTCGCCTCGATGGCCCACGTGCCGCCGAAGCACGTCAAGGCCGGCGACGCGCCCGTGCAGGAGGTGGTGCTCACCGGCGAGGACGTCAACCTGGACGACCTGCCCGCGCTGTTCACCTGGCCGCAGGACGGCGGCTCCTTCTTCAACCTGGGCCTCACCCACACCAAGGACCCGGACAGCGGCATCCGCAACCTCGGCCTGTACCGGCTGCAGCGCCACGACCGCCGCACCATCGGCATGCACTGGCAGATCCACAAGGACAGCCGCAACCACGCCGCGGTGGCCGCCAAGCGGGGCGAGAGGCTTCCCGTCGCGATCGCCTTCGGCTGCCCGCCGGCCGTCACCTACGCGGCCACCGCGCCGCTGCCGGGCGACATCGACGAGTACCTGTTCGCCGGCTTCGTCGCGGGCGAACGGGTGCGGATGGTGGACTGCAAGACGGTCCCGCTGCAGGTCCCGGCCGACGCCGAGGTGGTCCTGGAGGGCTGGCTGGAGCCGGGCGAGATGCTGCCCGAGGGGCCGTTCGGCGACCACACCGGCTTCTACACGCCGCAGGAGCCGTTCCCGGCGCTGAGGATCGACTGCGTGACGATGCGCCGCCGGCCGATCCTGCAGTCCATCGTGGTCGGCCGCCCGCCGACGGAGGACGGCCCGCTGGGCAAGTTCACCGAGCGCTTCTTCCTGCCGCTGCTGAAGATCATCATCCCGGACATCGTCGACTACGACCTGCCCGAGGCCGGCGGTTTCCACAACTGCGTGATCGTCTCGATCGACAAGAAGTACCCGAAGCACGCGCAGAAGACCATGCACGCCATCTGGGGCGCGCACATGATGTCGCTGACCAAGCTGATCATCGTGGTGGACGCCGACTGCGACGTCCACGACTACCAGGAGGTCGCCTGGCGGGCCTTCGGCAACGTCGACTACAGCCGCGACCTCACCGTGGTGGAGGGCCCGGTCGACCACCTGGACCACGCCTCCTACCAGCAGTTCTGGGGCGGCAAGGCGGGCATCGACGCGACCCGCAAGCTGCCCGAGGAGGGCTACACCCGCGACGGCGGCTGGCCCGAGATGGTCACCTCCGACCCGGCGACCGCCGCCCTGGTGGACCGGCGCTGGAAGGAGTACGGGCTGTGAGCACCGCCGCCGCGCTCCCCGAGGTCCCGCCCGGCAAGGTCAGAGCCTTCCTGCGGCTGGTGATGATCGAGCACTCGGTCTTCGCCCTGCCGTTCGCCTACATCGCGGCGCTGACGGCGATGTTCCTGGTCGACGGACGGGTGCACTGGGGCGAGCTGTTCATCGTCACCGTCTGCATGGTCGGGCTGCGGACCTTCGCCATGGCCGCCAACCGGATCATCGACCGCGAGATCGACGCCCGCAACCCGCGCACGGCCGGGCGCGAGCTGGTCACCGGCGCCGTCTCGCTGAGGACGGCGTACGTCGGCTCGGCGGTCGCCCTGGTGGTCTTCCTGGGCGCCGCGGCGCTGCTCAACCCGCTCTGCCTGGCGCTCGCACCGGTGGCCGTGGTGCCGATGGTGGTCTACCCGTACGGCAAGCGGTTCACCGACTTCCCGCAGGCGATCCTGGGCCTGGCCCAGGCGATGGGCCCGGTGGGCGCCTGGCTGGCCGTCACCGGCACCTGGTCCTGGGACGCGGTCGTGCTCGGCGCGGCCGTCGGCATCTGGATCGGCGGCTTCGACCTGATCTACGCCTGCCAGGACGTCGCGTCCGACCGGGCGGACGGCGTGCGTTCGGTGCCGGCGCGGTTCGGCGTCCCGGCCGCGGTCCGCGGCGCCCGCGCCTGCCACGTGATCACCACCCTGCTGCTCGGCTGGTACGCGGTGCTCACCGACGCGGGCGTGGCGTTCTGGACCGGCCTGCTGGTGGTGGCCGGCGCCTTCGTCTACGAGCACACCATCGTCAAGCCGAACGACCTGTCCCGGCTGAACCGGGCGTTCTTCCAGACGAACGGCTTCGTCGGGATCTCGCTGTTCCTCTTCGCGCTGGTGGACCTGGTGGTGCGCGGCCTCGGAGTCTGAGGCCGCGCCCCCACCCGGGGCCAGGGTCTACTTCCCGCCCTCGTCGAGCGTGTGCTTGACGAGGGCGTTCGCGTGTCCGTGGCCGATCCCGTGGTCCGCCTTCAGCCAGGCGACCAGCTCCATGTGCTTGGTCAGCGGCGAGGAGCGGATCAGTTCCTTCCAGTGCGCGATCGGCTGCCCGTACTTCTGCTCGATGGACGGGAAGTAGCTGGCAGGGCCCTTGGCGGCGGGGGTGGCGGTCATGGTGCGGCTCTCCTTCGTTCGGTGTCCATAGGACCGGCGGGGGCGCGGGAACTCATCGGCCGAAGGGTGTGATCCGGGTCACTCCGGCGGGTCCCGGGCGGCTCCGGCGACGGGTCGGGGGGATGTGGCGGAGAGTGCGCCGCAGTGGCCGAAAATCTCATGCCATATGAACTGTGACATTGTTCTGACCATCAGTCGGTGACAGGATCCACGCCACATCTCCTTCTTTTCGGTCCGGCCCCACGCCGGACTGCCCCCACTCGACGAAGGATTCGGCGTGCTCCTGCGCACCAGACTCTCCATGCTCGCAGCCGGCGTCGTCGCCTGTTGCGCCACGGCCACCGCCGTGCTGCCGACCCAGGCCTTCGCGGCGCCCCTCGCCGCCACAGCCGCCCCGACCGCGACGGCGCCCGCCGCCGCCCCGGCGGGTCCCGTCGGACCCGCCGCCCCGACCCCGACCGCGACGGGCTCCGAGGAGCCCGCCGAGCCCATCGCCCCGCGCTCCCCGGCGCTGATCGGCGCGACGCGCCTGCTGGAGGAGCCGGCCGACGCGGCCCGGGCGGGCGCCCCCGCCCAGTTCAAGTCCCTCGCCGTACAGAGCTGCACCCCGGCCGACTTCGCGGCCCGCACCGGGGCCGACCTGGTCGCGTTCATCCGGAGCTCGACCCCGGACTGCATCAAGTCGCTGTACCAGAGCGCCGTCGCCGACCCGAGCATCTTCAACCAGGCCCGGATGCTGTCCGTCGCGGCTGCCTTCAAGGACCTGGCGGCGAACTACTCCGGCGACAACACGACCGGCATCGCGCAGCTGGTGAAGTACCTGCAGGCGGGCTACTACATCCAGTTCAACTTCCCCACCCAGGCCGGCCCGTACACCGACGAGCTCGCCACCGCCGTCACCTCCGCCCTGGACACGCTCTTCGCGGGCACCCGCTGGCGCGACGTCACCGAGGACAACGGCCGCATCCTCAAGGAGGTGGTGTGGCTCACCGACAGCGCCAACCTCCAGGCCCGCTACATCGGCGCCTACAAGCGGATCCTGGACGAGTACGACAACACCTACAACCAGTTCCCGCAGATGATCAACGCGGTCAACTCGGTGCTGTACTACCCGCTCTGGTTCGGCTACCGGAACACGGACTTCGTCAAGGCGCTCGCGGCCGACACAGGCCTCGTCAACTCGCTCGCCGACTTCGCGATCAAGCACCGGGACCTGCTCAGCGGGCCCCACGCCGTCCTCGACACCAACGCGGGCAACGACCTGGCCCGGCTCGCCGGCACCAGCCCCGCCGCCGAGGCCGTGACCAAGCCGCTGGTCAAGAAGGTGCTGGACTCCGCGCCGCTGCTCTCGCCCTTCGGGACGCTGTACCTGTACACGGCCCGCCAGGCCGAGTACTGGAACAACAACCAGTGCTCGTACTACGGCATCTGCGACCTGCGCACCAAGCTCACCTCGGTGATCCTGCCGAACCAGCTGGTCTGCGACAACCGCATCCTCCAGGCCCAGTCCCTGTCGGCCGCCGAGCTGGCCACCGTCTGCGAGAGCCTGCGCAGCGAGGACGCGCTCTTCCACCGCGTGGCCAAGGACAACGGCCCGATCCCGAACCAGTACGCCAAGACCGTCACCTTCGGGATCTTCGCCAACAAGGCCGACTACACCACCTACTCGTGGGCGATCTTCGGCAACGACACCGACAACGGCGGCCAGACCGTCATGGACGCGACCGACCCGAACGTGCGGGCCGTGACCGTGATGTACCAGAAGGCCTGGAACGTCAACGACCCCGCCCGGGTGTGGAACCTCAACCACGAGTACACGCACTACCTCGACAGCATCTACAACCTGAAGGGGAACTACACCACCCAGTCGTCGGTCCCGAACAAGTGGTGGGTCGAGGGCCTCGCCGAGTACGTCTCGTACACCCACCGCGGCGCGACCGACGTCGACGCGATGAACCAGGCGGCCAAGCACACCTACAAGCTCAGCACGCTCTTCCAGAACACCTACGCCAACTCGGACTCGACCCGCACCTACCCGTGGGGCTACCTGTCGGTCCGGTACATGCTGGAGAAGCACCCGGCCGACGTCCAGGCCATGCTGGAGCGCTTCCGCGTCGGTGACTACCCCGGCGGCTACGCGGTCTACAACAACCTCGGCACCTCCTACGACGCCGACTTCGACGCCTGGCTCGACGCCTGCGTCGCCGGCGGCTGCTACGCGGCTGGTCCGACCTCGCTGTTCGACACCACGGTGAACGGTGCGACCGTCAGCGTGAACGAGCGCTCCGTGCAGACCGGTTCGGGCCGGATCACCGGATGGCACTGGAACTTCGGTGACGGCACCTTCTCGGACGAGCGCAGCCCGAGCCACACCTACGGCGTGCCCGGCCTGTACACCGTCGCCCTGACCACCACCGACGACACCGGCCGGACCGGCACCGCCTCGACCGCGGTCACCACGACCGCGCTCGGCCTGCCGACCTGCACCGAGCAGCGCACCGACGCGATGGCCCGCAACTGCGCCCGGCCCGGCCGCGCCGCGACCGCGGGCAACAGCGACTACCTGTACGTCTACCTGCCGGCCGGCACCACCACGCTGAAGGTCAGCACCCTCGGCGGCACCGGTACCGCGTACCTGTACTACAACGCCGACACCTGGGCCTCGCCGAAGGCCTACACCGCCGCCTCGGTGGCCGATGGCACCACCCAGTCCATCACCGTCACCAACCCCACGGCGGGCTACCGCTACCTGAGCCTGTACGCCGCCACCGACTTCAGCGGCGTCACGGTCACCACCCAGTTCTGACCCGACCCGCAGCAGCGGATCAGACGCCCGGCCGGGCTCTCCGGCCGGGCGTCAAAGCGCTGTGTGCGGGCGGGATCCGTGCGTCAGACTGGCCCGATGGTGATGAACACACCGGCGGCCCTCGCCCACGGCACGGAACTGCTCGGATCGGCGGAACCGGCCGAACGGGCGGCGGGCTGCCGCCTGGTGGGCGAGGCGGCCGACCGGGACGAGGACCTCCGGGCCGAGGCGGCGACCGTGCTGCTCGCGCACGCGGAGCGGGAGCGGGACGGCCAGGTCCTGGCCTGCCTGGCAGGGGCCCTGGGGCGGACCGAGGACGGACGGGCGGTGCCCGTGCTGGTCACCCTGGCCGGTCACCCCGAAGCGGAGGTGCGCCGACAGGTGGCCTCCGGGCTGTCCCTCGACGCGGTGGTCACCGGTCCGCCGGACGCCCCCGGTGTCCGCGCGCTCCTCGCGCTGACCCGGGACACCGACCCGGAGACCCGCGACTGGGCGACGTTCACGCTCGGGTTCCAGTGCGCGGCCGACGGCCCGGACGTGCGGCAGGCGCTCTGGGAGCGGACCGGTGACGAGTATCCGGACGCCCGCGAGGAGGGCATCCGCGGTCTGGCCCGGCGGCGCGACCCGCGGGCCGTGCCGCTGATGCGCGAACTGCTGGCGGATCCGGACGGCGCGGCCGTCCTCACCTTCCGGGCGGCGGAGATCCTGGGAGCCCCCGAACTGCTGCCGCTGCTGGAGGACTACGACCCGGACGACCACGGGGTGGCCGACGCCGTCGCCGCCTGCGAGCCGTCCCGGCGGGCCCGGTTGGAGGAAGGGGCCTGGGCGCTGGTGCGGGCGCTGGAACGGCAGCGGCCGGACCTGGCGGCCGCGGTGTGGTCCACCCGCTGCGAGCCCGGGCTGACCCTCGGCATCGGCGGCCCCGACGAGCCGGTCTACGACGTCGCGGGGCTGCTGGGCCGGGCGGGCGGCGACCCGGTGCGGGCGGCCGAACTGGTCGGATCCGACCATCCGGTGATCGTTCATCCCTAACATCGCTGCATGACCGATACCAGCGACTGGAAGTCCGACCGCGTCGGCAGCGCCCTGCGCGGCGAGAACCCCACCGTCATCCGGCGCCTGGACGCCGGGTTCGCGGTGGCCGGCGACGTGCAGTTCCTGCCCGGGTACGCGATCCTGCTCACCGACCGGCCGGGGGTGCAGCGGCTCTCCGATCTGCCCCGCCCCCGCCGGCTCGCCTACCTGGAGGACCTCGACCGCCTCGGCGAGGCCGTCGAGCGGGCCTGCCGGGCGGCCGATCCGGCCTTCCGCCGGGTCAACCTGGAGATCCTCGGCAACACCGACCCGATGCTGCACGCCCACGTCTGGCCCCGCTACGACTGGGAGCCCGCCGACCTCGTCCGCCTCCCCGTCTGGCTCTACCCCCGCACCCACTGGACCGACCCGGCCCACGCCCTCACCCCCGCCCACGACCCGATCCGGGCCGCCGTCGGCGCGGAGCTGGATGCGCTGCGGTAAAGGGCGGTGGTGCAGACCACTCGTTCTCGTGAATCCGCCGACCGGGGCCGGGACGGGTGGCCAACTCGCGCCTACGCTGCGGGACATGGACATCGTCATCGTGCTCTTCGACGCCTTCGAGCCGCTCGACGCGATCGGCCCGTACCAGGTGCTCGGTCATCTGCCCGGGGCCATCGTGCGGTTCGTGGCGGCGGGGGAGCGGGGGCCGGTGGCCGACGGCATCGGGGCGTTGCGGCTGGACGTGCCGACCCGCTACTCGGACGTCGGGGCGTGCGACCTGCTGCTCGTCCCGGGCGGGCACGGCACCCGGCCGCTGATGGACGACGAGGCGTTCCTCGACTGGCTGCGCCGGACGCACGCGACCACCCGGTTCACCACCTCCGTCTGCACCGGCGCGCTGCTGCTCGGGGCCGCCGGACTGCTCGACGGCCTCGCCGCCACCACGCACTGGGCGGCCGCCGGTGAACTGGCCGCGCACGGCGCCGAGTACACCCCCGAGCGGGTGGTGCGCCGCGGCCGGATCGTCACCGCGGCCGGGGTCTCGGCCGGCATCGACATGGCGCTCCTGCTGGCGGCCCTGCTCACCGACGAGACCACCGCCCGGGCGATCCAGCTGCACGCCGAGTACGATCCGCGGCCGCCGTTCGACAGCGGATCGTGGGCGAAGGCCTCGCCGGCCGTGCGGGAGCGGATCAGACGGCTCGGGTAGCTCCCGGAAGCGTCCGGTCAGGTGTGCTCGGTCGTGCTCGGTCCTACTCAGTCGTGCAGGAAGGACTCCAGGGCGGCGGCCAGGGCGACCGGCGTCTCGTGCATCGGGTAGTGGCCGCTGGCGGGCAGCTGCTCGACGTCGGCGTTGGGGTAGTGGACGAGGAAGGTGCCGCGCATCGCCTCGGCGGTCAGCAGCAGGTCGTGCTCGCCCACGAACACCCGGACCGGCACCGGGTTCCCGGCGATCCGGTCCACCAGGTCGGCGGTGGCCCAGTCCCGCACGTAGCCGCCGAAGGCCTCGCGGGTGGACAGCTCCAGCGAGCGGTCCACCATCCGGTCGAGCCAAACCCGGCCGGCCCGCCGCCCGGTCACCCGGTCCAGGATCTCGTACCGCTTCGCCCGGTCCTCGGCCGCGCCGTAGAACAGCTCCTCGCCGGCCGCGTCCATCGGGTACGGCCCGGCCGGCACCGGCGCGAGACCGGCCAGCTTGCGCACCCGGTGCGGGGCCCGGGCGAGCACCTGCTGGACGGCCTTGCCGCCCATCGAGTGCCCGACCAGCGAGAAGTCCCGCCAGCCGAGCTGGTCGGCCAGCGCGAGCGCGTCGTCCGCGATCTCGGCCAGGGTGTACTCGCCGGGCACGTCCATGCGCTCGCCGTAGCCCCGGTAGTCGAGGAACGCGTAGGAGAAGGCGGAGCCGTCCAGGTAGTCCGGGAACGGGCCCCAGCCGGCGCTGGTGCCGAACCAGTCGTGCAGCACCAGGACCTTGTGCTCGCCGGTGCCGACCAGGCGGTGAGGGATCGTCATGAAGGGCTTCCTGCCCGGTGGTGATGATCACCGAACCCGGCGCGCCGGCGTTCGGCGCGGAACCCGTGCTCCTCGCGCTCGGTGCCACGCTGCTCCAGGACGCCACCGGCCGGCGCGTCTACGCCGACCCGGCCGGCCACCCCGTCTGCCTGCTCCCGGCCCGCCCCTGACCGGCCCGGCCGGCGCGGACCGCCCGCCTCAGGAGATGCGGCGGACGCGGCGGATGGCGAGGGCGAGGAGGAGGGCGGTCAGGGCGAGGAAGATGCCGCTCTCGACGGCCTGGAAGGTCCAGAAGCGGTCGGCCGGCTGGTACTCCTGCCAGTTGCTGAAGGGGGCCGGGCCGAAGCCGTCCTGGACGAGGCGTTCCACGCAGCGGGCGGTCTCGGCGCCGGTGTCGCCGCCGCAGCCGACGCGGGCGTCGGGGAGGACGAGGGCGCCGGCGCCGTTGCGGACGCCCTCCTGGTAGACCCAGTCGCCGGTGAAGCGGTTGGCCATGCCCTGGCCGTCGATCCGGTAGCTGAGCGTCTCGGGCGCCAGGAAGGACGGGCGGACGAGGAGTTCGACGAGGGCGCGGACGGCGATGAACGCGATGAGCGACAGGCCCATCGCGGGCAGCACCCGGCGGGTCAGCGTGCCGGCGAGGATGCCGAGCGCGACCGCGAACAGCGTGTAGCCGATCGGCGCGACGCCCTGGACGTCGAAGATCAGGTAGCGGAAGCGGCCGAGGCCGTTGGCGCCGAGCGGGCCGAGCCACCAGGCGGCGCCGAGCGCGTAGCCGACGGAAAGCACCAGTGCCACCGCGCCGACCAGGCCGAACTTGGTGAGGATCCAGCGCCGGCGGCTGATGCCCTGGGTCCAGACCAGCCGGTGGGTGCCGTTCTCGACCTCCTTGGCGACCAGCGGGGCGCCGAGGAAGAGGCCGAGGACGATCGGCAGCAGGACGAAGAGGATGGCCAGGAAGGCGGTCGAGTCGTACTGGTTGGCGAAGCGCTGGCTGAGCGCCTCGCAGCCCTCGCCGCCGACGAACCGGGAGTGGCCCAGGGCGCGCAGGCAGGCGCCGAGGCCGGAGTCCTCGAAGGACGAGCGCATGGACAGGCCGGTGGGGACGAGCACGGCGGCGAGCACCGCCAGTGCCACGGCCGTCCACAGGGCCTGCTTGCGGTGCTGGCGCCAGGTCAGCCAGATCACGCGGCCACCTCCGGGCGGTCGGCGGCGCCGGGGGCGCCGAGGTGGGCGAGGACGAGGTCCTCCAGGGTCACCTCGTGCACGGCCCAGTGGTCCTGGTCCACCGGCCCCTCGGTGCGCACGAGCAGGGTGGACTGCCGTTCGGTGTGGCTGGCCCGGATCACCGAGGCCACCCCGGGAACGGCGGCGCCGTCGGCGATCCGGGGGCCGATCAGCCGGCGGTGCCCGGCGAGCAGTTCCTCGACCGGTCCGGTGAGCTGGACGTGCGAGGTGTGCAGCAGCACCAGGTGGTCGCAGACCCGTTCGAGGTCGGCGAGCAGGTGGGAGGAGAGCAGGACGGTGGTCCCGTACTCGCCCACGGCGCCCATCAGGGCCTGCATGAACTCGTGCCGGGCGAGCGGGTCCAGGGCCGCGACCGGCTCGTCGAGCAGCAGCAGCCGGGGCCGCTTGGCGAGCGCCAGCGCCAGCGCGACCTGGGCGCGCTGGCCGCCGGAGAGCTTGCCGACCGGCTTGTCGGACGGGATGCCGAGCCGGGTGAGCCGGTCCCGGGCGATCGCGTCGTCCCAGACGCCGCGGCGGTTGAGCCGTCCGCCCATGGTGATCAGCTCGGCGGCGGTGAAGTCGGGGTAGAGCGGGGTGTCCTGGGCGACGAAGCCGAGGTCGGCCAGGGCGTCGCGGTCGTGGCGAGGGTCCCGTCCGAAGACGCGGACCCGTCCGGCGTCGGGCTCCAGCAGTCCGACGGCCAGGTGGAGCAGGGTGGACTTGCCGGCGCCGTTGGGCCCGACCAGGGCGGCGATCCGCCCGGCGGGGAGGGCCAGCGAGCAGTCCTGGAGGGCCCAGGAGCGCCCGTAGCGCTTTCCCAGCCCCTCGGCGTGCAGAGCGACTTCCGTCATGTGTGTTCCCCCAAGATGACTGTCAGACCGGTCCGGTCCCTTCGGTGGGCGGCCGGTCGGGCGTGGCCCGCAGGGTGGTGTCGACGAGCGCGGCGATGTCCTCGCGGGCGAGGCCGGCGGCCTGCGCCTTGGCCAGCCAGGCGACCAACTCCTGGCGCAGCTCGGCCTGGTGGGCCAGCGAGGGTCCGGCCAGGGTGCGGACCAGGAAGGTCCCGACCCCGGGCCTCCCCTCGGCGAGCCCCTCCAACTCCAGCTCCCGGTAGGCCTTGAGCACGGTGTTGGGGTTGATCGCCAGGGCCTGGGCCACGTCGCGCACCTTGGGCAGCTGGTCCCCCGGTTGCGCGAGCCCGACCCGCAGCGACTGCTTCACCTGCAGCACCAGCTGCATGTACGTGGCCACCCGTGAGCGGCCGTCGAGCACGAACTCGATCACCAGTTGTTCTCCTGTCCTACGACAGTAAGACAGGATAGTCGTGCGTCAGTCAAGTGGTGTCGCGGAAGGAGGAATTGACGGGTGGTGGGAAGTGCCTGGTCAGGCCAGCGTCAGGGTGTCCCCGACGGCGAGCCGGCCGGGGGCGGCGACCTCGGCGAGGGCGTCCAGCCGGGAGTCGTGGAACTGCGCGATGGCCTTGAGGATCTCCGGGGCGTGCGGCAGGCCGGGCTGGGCGGCGGTGGTCATCGCGCAGCGCTCGCTGGAGCGGACGAAGGCGAGCCGGGCGCCGAGGCGCGCGGAGCCGTGCGCCTCGCGGCCGAACCAGGTGTCCTCGCTGAACGGCGGGGTGCCCGGCGGGGTGCGCAGCAGGATGTTCGGGCGGAACCGGCGGACGTCCACCACGGCGGACGGCGCGGCCTCGGCGACCCAGTCCAGGGTGGCGGTGGTGAGCACGCTGACCGGCAGCTGGTCGAAGTGCGACACGGCGTCCTCGCGGGCGAGCTCGACGTCGTCGCGCTGGAGGTAGGCACGGAGGAAGGCGGTCGGGTCGAGGACCGGCCGGCCGAGCGGGTCGAACAGCTCGGGGCCGTCGAGCAGCCGGCCGAGCCGGGCGGAGAGGCGGAGCAGGCCGTCCATCCGCCGGAACCGGCGGGTGTTCTTGCCGGAGCCGAGCTTGCCGTTGCCGTCGCGCACGGCGTAGAGACGATCGCCCGCGAGCCCGCGGTCGTCCACCTCGACGGAGTCGAGCCGCTCGCCGCCGGTGGACTTCACGGGGTAGCGCCAGAGCTGCTCGACGACTCCGATGATCTCTGCCATGGCCGGACAGCGTACCGCCGCCCGCCGATGATGGTCTAGACCAAGTGCCAGGACCCGGAGCGGCGTTCGCCCCGCGCCCGGGTCCGGCCGCTCAGCCCAGCTTGGCCACCGCCCGGACCGGGGCGCCGTCGGCCGCCACCAGCCGCAGCGGGAAGAGCGACACCTCGACCGGCCGCCCCGCCTCCTGCGCCGCCAGCAGCGGCCGCAGATCGGTCAGGTTCTCCGCGATCACCCCGCCGCCCGGCGCCCCGAGCAGGATCCGGTGCGCCGCCAGCGTCGGCTCCTCGGCGGCGGGCTGGTCGTGCTCGTCGGTGAGGTCGGCGAGCAGCGCGGCGACCGCCGGGTCGCCCGGGCCCGGGTCGGGCGTCGGGTCGACGCTGAGCGCGTCCACCCCGACCGTGCGCACCCCGGCGGCGACGATCGCCTCCGCGGCCCGGGCGGTCAGGCTCGGGTGGGCGAGGTAGGCGTCGGTGCCCCAGTGCCGCGTCCAGCCGGTGGCGAGCAGCAGGACGGTGCCCTCGCCGGCCCGCTCCAGCGCGGGCGCGAGCAGCTCGGCGGTGATCGGGGCGCGCGGCTCCAGGCCGCGCAGGTCGGCGACGACGGCCGGCCCGGTGAACCGCTCCAGCGGCAGCCCGTCCAGCGTCGGCCAGGTGACGTCGACGTGGTACGGCGCGTCCACGTGGGTGCCGGACTGCGAGCCGAGGTGCAGGGAGAGCACGTTCACCCCGGCCGTGGCGGTGGTGAGGGCGGGCTCCAGGAGGACGGCCGGATCGCCGGGGTAGACCGGCATCGCGGTGGTCACCTGGTGGGTGAGGTCGACGAGGGTCGGGGCCATGGCGCCCATCCTCCCAGGGCGGGCCGGGGCTCGGTGAGGGGCCGGGTGGAGATAGAAAGGAGGCACTATGGAAAAGCCTGAGCAGCCAGTCCGCCGTCCCTGGGTCGTGGGGGTCTCCGGCGCGTCCGGCACCCCGTACGCCGCCGCGGTGATCCGCGCCCTCCTCGACGCGGGGGAGTCGGTCGACCTGGTGGTCAGCCGGGCGGCCCGGCTGACGATCCTCGACGAGACCGGCATCGCGTTCCGGGACGCGCACTGGCGCACCGACCTGGCCGCCTGGCTGGGGATCGGACCGGACGCGCCCGCGGACGGACTGGAGGACGTCCGGTACTGGCCGGCGGGGGACTTCGCGGCGGGCCCGTCCAGCGGCTCGTACCCCGCGAAGGGGATGCTGGTGGTGCCCGCGACCACCGGCGCGGTGGCCGGGATCGCGCTCGGCCTCAGCAAGGACCTGCTCCAGCGGACGGCCAGCGTCACCCTCAAGGAGCGGCGTCCGCTGGTCGTCTGCGTCCGCGAGACACCACTCAACGGGGTGACGTTGAAGCACTTGGTGGAGCTGGACGCGCAGGGCGCGGTCGTGCTCCCCGCCTCGCCCGGGTTCTACGCCGGCGGCTCCACCGTCGGCGAGCTGGTCGGTTTTGTCGCCGGACGGGTGCTGGACGCCGTCGGCGTACCGCACACGCTGTACCGACGCTGGGAGGGAGAGCTGGGCGCGGCGGCCCGCGCAACCGGTCGGTCGGCCTGAGGGGGAGTGAGATACCGCAGGACGGGAGAGTATGTTCTCTGCGATATCCGGGTTGGTCCGAGCACGGCGCCTTTGAATCCGGATAATGATCTGTGGGTCTGGCGAGGTTCGGAAGGACGCGGACGGTATATGGACACGGTGGACAGACAGCTCATCCAGGCGCTCCGGGAGAACGGCCGCGCCTCCTACGCCGAGTTGGGCCGACTGGTCGGCCTCTCCGGCCCGAGCGTCACGGACCGCATCAACCGCCTGGAGCAGGCCGGCGTCATCACCGGCTACCGCGCGACGGTCAACCCGGCCTCGCTCGGTTTCGGGGTCACGGCCCTGATCGGTCTCCAGCTGACCGACGCGGCGGACCACGAGGACGTCGCGTTCCGGCTGAAGGACCTCGGCGAGGTCGAGGACTGCTGGTTCATCGCCGGTGACGACTCGTACATGCTCAAGGTCCGGGTGCCGGACGTCGAGGGCCTGGAGTCGGTGGTGAAGCGGATCTCGGGCACCAAGGGCGTGGCCCGCACCCGGACCACCGTCGTGCTCTCCACCAAGTGGGAGAACCGGGTCAGCGAGCTGCCGCTCACCGAGGCCGAGTAGCACGCGGGGAAGTGACGGTCATGGCACTGGTCGGTCTGGAGGAACTGCGCGCGGCCCGGGAACGGATCGCGGGCGTCGCGGTGCGCACCCCGCTGGTCCCCGCCCCCTGGGCGGCGGACGGCGGGCGCCGGCTCTGGCTCAAGCCGGAGAACCTCCAGCCGACCGGCGCGTTCAAGACCCGCGGGGCGTACAACCGGCTCGCCGCGCTGAGCGGCGAGGAGCGCGCCCGCGGCGTGGTCGCCCAGTCCAGCGGCAACCACGCGCAGGCGGTGGCGTACGCCGCGTCGCTGCTCGGCGTCAAGGCCGTGATCGTGATGCCGGACACCTCGCCGGCGGTCAAGGTCGAGGCCACCCGGTCGTTCGGCGCCGAGGTGCTGCTGGTCCCGCCGCAGGAGCGGGACACCGTGCCCGGCGAGCTGGCCGAGCGGCACGGCTACGTCTGGGTGCCGCCGTACGACGACCCGTTCATCATCGCGGGTCAGGGCACGGTGGGCCTGGAGATCTCCGAGGACGCCCCGGCGGAGCTGGACACCGTGCTCGTCCCGGTCAGCGGCGGCGGGCTGATCGGCGGTACGGCGGCGGCGCTCAAGCTGACCCGCCCGGACGTCCGGGTGGTCGGCGTCGAGCCCGAGCTGGCCGCCGACGCGCAGGCGAGCCTGCGGGCGGGCGAGCGGATCACCTGGCCGGTCGCCGACACCTACCGGACGATCGCCGACGGTCTGCGCACCCCCTCGGTGGGCGTGCTGCCGTTCGAGCACCTCACCGCCTACGTGGACGACGTCGTCACCGTCACCGAGGACGAGATCCGCGCCACGGTGGCCCTGCTGGCCCGGCGCGGGCGGATCGTCGCCGAGCCGTCCGGCGCGGTGGCCCCGGCGGCCTACTTCCACCGGGCCGCCGAGATCGGCGGGCGGGCGGTGGCGGCGGTGGTGAGCGGGGGCAACATCGAGCCGTCGCTGCTGGCGGAGCTGCTGGCGGGCTGACCCGTGCGGGGCGGCTGCCCTCGAACCGCACCGAGTGGGGGCGTACGCTCGTTCCGGCAACGATTCGAAGTCGGAGGAGGCGGGGCACCGCATGGACGCAGGGCTCAAGCGCGAGCTGGAGGCGAAGGTCTACGCGGGTGAGCGGCTGACCCGGGAGGACGGGATCGCGCTCTACGAGAGCGACGACCTGGCCTGGCTGGGTGGTCTCGCCCACCACGTGCGGACGCGGAAGAACGGCGACGTCGTCCACTTCAACGTCAACCGCCACCTCAACATGACCAACGTGTGCAACGCGTCCTGCGCGTACTGCTCGTTCCAGCGCAAGCCGGGCGAGAAGGACGCCTACACGATGCGCATCGAGGAGGCCGTGCGCCTCGCCAAGGCGATGGAGGTCGACTCCCTCACCGAGCTGCACATCGTCAACGGTCTGCACCCCACCCTGCCGTGGCGCTACTACCCGCGCTCGCTGCGGGAGCTGAAGGCCGCGCTGCCGACCGTCTCGCTCAAGGCCTTCACCGCCACCGAGATCCACTGGTTCGAGCGGATCAGCGGCCTGCCCGCCGACGAGATCCTCGACGAGCTGATCGACGCCGGCCTGGAGTCGCTGACCGGCGGCGGCGCGGAGATCTTCGACTGGGAGGTCCGCCAGCACATCGTCGACCACGACACCCACTGGGAGGACTGGTCGCGGATCCACCGGCTCGCCCACAGCAAGGGCCTCAAGACGCCGGCCACCATGCTGTACGGCCACATCGAGGAGCCCCGGCACCGGGTGGACCACGTGCTGCGGCTGCGTGAGCTGCAGGACGAGACCGGCGGCTTCCAGGTCTTCATCCCGCTGCGCTACCAGCACGACTTCCACGACTCCAAGGACGGCGTGGTGCGCAACAAGCTGATGGCGCGCACCGAGATGGCCACCGGCGCCGAGGCGCTGAAGACCTTCGCGGTCTCCCGGCTGCTGTTCGACAACGTGCCGCACGTCAAGGTCTTCTGGGTGATGCACGGCGTCACCACCGCCCAGCTGGCGCTCAGCCACGGCGCGGACGACATGGACGGCTCGGTGGTCGAGTACAAGATCACCCATGACGCGGACAACTTCGGCACCCCGAACAAGCTGAACCGCGAGGACCTGCTCGGCCTGATCCGGGACGCCGGCTTCCGCCCGGTGGAGCGCAACACCCGCTACGAGATCATCCGCGAGTACGACGGCCCCGACCTGACGCGCCGCGAGACCCCGCAGGCGATGCGCCTCTGACCTGCGGCGGCCGACGCGCGGCCGCCGACGACGGGCCGTCGCCCGGGCCCCCGCGGCCCGGGCGACGGCTTCTTCACGCGGCCCGCACGGGCCCCCGGCTTTCGCAACCCGGCCTCCGTTTGGCAGGATCGGCCACATGTCCGGTTCCCATCGCACCTCTCCGTACCCGTCGTACGAGCCGGTGTACGAGGCGCCGCAGCAGCCGTACGGGGTGCCGCCGCAGTCCTACGGGGCGCCGCAGCAGCCGTACGGCGGCCGGCAGGAGCACGACGGCGGGCAGGACTACGACGGCCCGCTGTACGAGGACCCGGAGGCCGGGGACGGCTACCGGAGCCTGGCCGAGCACGACGTGTACGACCGGCCGTTCCAGGCCCAGCCCGCCGAGCCGCCGGCGCCGCCCGCCCCGCCGCGGCAGCGGGCCGCCGCTCCGGCCGGTGGCCGCGCGGCCGCCCGCAACCACCGGCGCAAGGCCAGGAAGAAGCGCACCGGCCGCGCCGCCGTCGCCGGTACCGCCCTGCTGCTGGCGGCCGCCGCCGGCTGGTACACCGTCGGCCAGGACACCGACCGGCCCGGTGTCACCGCCGCCGACGGCTCCGGCCCCGAGGGCGTCGGCACCCCGGACCGCCCGGCCGACCAGGCCTCGCCGGCCGCCCCGGCCGCCGCGGCCGCCGACGCCCGGCAGGCCGAGACGCCCGCCGCGGGCCGCAGCGAGGCCCGCGACGACGGTTCGGTCGAGGTGATCCCAGGCCTCGGCGCCTCCTTCGTCGCCCGGATACCCGCCGAGACCAACCAGGTGGTGGTGGCCACCGGCGAGGGCGTGGACACCAACCGGACCTCCGTGACGCTGTGGAGCCGCACCGCCGAGGGCCGCTGGCTGGGCGGCGAGAACTGGCAGGGCCACAACGCCTTCAAGGGCTGGACCACCGACCACAACGAGGGCGACCTGCGCAGCCCGATCGGCGTCTTCTCGCTCACCGACGCCGGCGGCCGCAAGGCCGACCCGGGCAGCAGGCTGCCCTACGACAAGGACCCGAACTTCGTGGTCTCCGGCACGGGCTTCGCCGGCGAGCAGCTGGCCGGCTCCTTCGACTACGTCGTCGCGATCAACTACAACCGGGTGCCCGGCAACTCCCCGCTCGACCCGCGCCGCCCGAGCGGCTCGACCAAGGGCGGCGGGATCTGGATCCACGTCGACCACGGCGGTCCGACGCACGGCTGCGTCTCCATACCGGAGGAGAAGATGACGCAGCTGATCCGCACCCTCGACCCGGCCGCCCGGCCGGTGATCGTGATGGGCGACGCCGCCGCGCTGGCGGTCTGAGCGGCGGTTTCCGGCCGTTCCCGGCGGTTCCCGGCCGAATCCGCCGCCCCGCGCCGCGCGTGCGCGGGGCCCGCCGCCCGTCTGCCGCAACGGTCCTTGTCGGCCTCCTACACTTTCCCGGCGCGGATCCTGTAGCCGGTCGCGCCCCGCTGACCAGTGGGTAACCGGGTTGAGTGGGCAGTATGAGCGGTTCGCGCATCGTGGCACTCGGCCACTACCAGCCCCCCAAGGTCCTCACCAACGACGACCTGGCCAAGCTGGTCGACACCGACGACGAGTGGATCCGCAGCCGGGTGGGCATCCGGACGCGGCACATCGCGGAGGGCGAGACCGTCGTCGACCTCGCCACCGAGGCGGCGCAGAAGGCGCTGGCCAACAGCGGCCGGTCGGCGTCCGAGGTCGACCTGGTCGTGGTCGCCACCTGCACCGCGGTGGAGCGCAGCCCCAACACGGCCGCCGCCGTCGCCGCCCGGCTGGGGGTGCGCGCGCCGGCCGCCTACGACATCAACACGGTCTGCTCGGGCTTCTCCTACGCGCTGGCCACCGCCGACCACGCGATCCGCGCCGGGGCGGCCCGGACGGCCCTGGTGATCGGCGCGGAGCGGATGTCGGACACCCTCGACTGGACCGACCGCTCCACCTGCGTGATCTTCGGCGACGGCGCCGGCGCGGCGCTGGTCGAGGCCCAGGAGGAGGGCGCCGAGCCGGGGATCGGCCCGGTGGTCTGGGGCTCGGAGCCGGAGAAGGGCGACGCCGTGGTGATCACCGGCTGGGACCCGGTGATCAGCCAGCAGGGCCAGTCGGTGTTCCGCTGGGCGACCACCCAGATCGCCCCGCTGGCCCGGCAGGCCTGCGAGCGGGCCGGGATCGACCCCTCCGAGCTGAAGGGCTTCGTGCCGCACCAGGCCAACCTGCGGATCATCGACGCCATCGCCAACCGGCTCGGGGTCACCGACGCCGTGGTGGCCCGGGACGTGGTGGAGTCCGGCAACACCTCGGCGGCCTCCGTCCCGCTGGCCTTCTCCAAGCTGGTCGAGCGCGGCGAGCTGTCGCCCGGCGACCCGGTGCTGCTGTTCGGCTTCGGCGGCGGCCTCGCCTACGCGGGGCAGGTCGTCCGCTGCCCCTGAGGCCGCTCCGGCAGCCGCTGACACGCCTGTGGGCGGTCACCCTGGACGGGTGACCGCCCACAGGCGTGTCGTGGCGCGCTGCGGACCGCCGGCGGACCTCCCCCGAGGACACGGCCGCCGTCCGTCGTACCCCGGACAGGAGGCCGGGGCGCGCGCGAAGCGGAAGGTGGGGTCGAGACGGATCGGTCTACTTGGGCGCCTTCTTGCCGGTGACGCCCAGGTACACCAGGGGAGCGAGGTTGGGCTTGAGGTCCTTGACCTTGACGCCCCACGAGGTGAAGGCCTTCTGGTGCTCGGCCGCCGAGGCGAGCAGCGAGACCAGCGATCCGGCGACGGCGGCCGGGTCCAACGACTTGTCGGACTGCCCCTTCGCCTGGAGTTCCTTGACGGCCTCCGTGAGCGGCTTGGCGACCGCGTTGAGGACGGTCATGCGGATCTTGAAGAACCGCTTGTCCCCTTCGGCGGCACCGAGCGTGACCACTCGGAGAATGGCGTCGTTCTTGCGCCAGAAGGCGAGGAATCCGTCGACCAGTTCTTCCGAAGTGGCCGTGCCGGACTTCCCTGCCCAGGACTTTCCGGCCACCAGCTCTTTGAGCGTGTCGGCGTCCTTGGCCATTTCCTCGGCGATTTCGAGGACGGCGCCCTCGACATCCGGGAAGTACTGGTAGAAGGTCGCGGGGGAGGTACCCGCCATACGGGCGACGTCGATGACCTTGACGTCCCGATAGGGCGACGTGCTGAGCATCTCGCGGAGGCAGTCGAGCAGCTTCTGCCGCGTCTCCTGTCCGCGTCGCCCGGCGACGCGACCGTCGACGGTGCGAACTTGTCCTGTCATGCCGTCAGCTTACCGTGGCCCGATCTTGGCGCGATTCGGTGATGTGACAATTACTCCGCACGGGGGTTGGTATAGCCGCTCGGAGCCCTTCGGACGGATATTCATCGCCCTCCGTGGCCCTCCTTGACGCCCCCCCGTGCACCGGCGACGCCACAGGGTGACGAACCCTTCGCTGAGGGGTTATCGAGTAACGCAGAGTGACGATCAGATCGGCGATGTGACCTGCCCCTCGCCACACTCCCGGGCGTGTCGGGTGCAAGCCGATGCCGGAGCGGACGTCAGGATCCGGCCGTTTCGAAGTCGCTGACCGGGCGGTGGGGCCTCCCGGTGGCCGGACGGCGCTCTGGGCGGGGGAGGTTGGAGATGGGCCGGGCGGCATTGGAGAATCGGGACCGGCACCACGCGGCGGGTGCTCGGCACCACGCGGGCGGTGCTACAAGACGGGGAGGTGGCAGCGGGTGGACCAGCTGACGGCGCACGATCCGAGGCGGATCGGGCCCTTCGAGGTGCTGGGGCGGCTCGGGGCGGGCGGCATGGGCCTGGTCTACCTGGCGCGGTCGGCGTCCGGCCGGCGGGTGGCGATCAAGACCGTCCGGGGGGAGCTGGCCGAGGACGAGCTGTTCCGGGTCCGCTTCGCCCGGGAGATCGCGGCCGCCAAGACGGTGGGCGGCTTCTACACGGCGGCCGTGGTCGACGCCGACGCGGACGCCCGGGTGCCCTGGCTGGCCACCGCGTACGTCCCGGCGCCGTCCCTGGAGGACCTGGTCACCGACTGCGGGCCGCTGCCGGTCGGGGCGGTGCGCTGGCTGGTGGCCGGCATCGCCGAGGCCCTGCAGTCCATCCACGCCGCCGGGCTGGTCCACCGCGACCTCAAGCCGTCCAACGTGCTGGTCGTCGAGGACGGTCCCCGGGTGATCGACTTCGGCATCGCCGCCGGGGTCTCCAGCACCCGGCTCACCATGACCAACGTCGCGGTCGGCACCCCGGCGTACATGTCGCCGGAGCAGGCCCGGGACAGCCGGGGCGTCACCGGCGCCAGCGATGTCTTCTCGCTCGGCTCGCTGCTGGTCTTCTGTGCCACCGGCCACCCGCCGTACCGGGGCGCCAACCCGGTGGAGACGGTCTTCCAGCTGCTGCGCGACCAGCCCGACCTCTCCGGCCTGCCGGTGGAGCTGGTGGACCTGGTGCGCGCCTGCATGCGCCCGGCCCCCGAGCACCGGCCGACCCCGGAGCAGATCCAGGCCGAGCTGGCCCCGCACCTGTTCTCCCGGGACGACGCCTCCGGCGAGGCCGGGGACTGGCTGCCGCCCGACGCGCTCGCCCTGATCGAGCACAAGCGGGGCCGCCGCACACCGCCGCCGGCCGTCGCGCCGCAGCAGGCCCCGCACCAGCCGCCGCACCCGGCCGCGCCGCCGTCGCTGCCGGCGCAGCCCCCGGCGTCGCACCCGGGCCAGGAGGACCCCCGCACCCGGGCGGTCGCCGGGCACGCCGGGCCGCACGCGGGGCCGCCCGCCGGGCCGGTGCGCAGCGGGCCGCCCGGGCCGGACACCGAGGCCGCCACCGAGAAGCTGGCCGCCCCCAGCCGGCACCGCCGGCCGGCCGCCGCGGAGGGCGACGAGGTGCGGCTGCCCGGCGCCTCGGTCCGGATAGGGCCGGGGCCGCGCGCCGAGCAGGCCGGCCCCGGCGCGCCGCCCGCCGAGACCGACTGGGTCCGCCGGATCACCCCGCCCCCGGCCCGCGCCGCCCGCTGGCGCCCCTGGCGGTTCCGGATGTCCAACGAGGTCTGGGGCACCCCCGTGGTGGCCGACGGCACCCTGTTCGTCTCCAGCTTCGAGGTGCACGCCCTGGACATCGCGTCCGGCCAGCGCCGCTACAAGACCCGGGACGTCGCCTGGGCGCTCGCCGTGGACGCCGGGCGGGTGCACGCGGCCGACGGCCCGCACCTGTACACGGTCGACGTCACGGACGGCACCGAGCGCTGGCGGCACTCGCTGGACGGCTGGGTGTACTCGCTGGACGCGGCCGAGGGCGTGCTCTGCTGCGGCGTACGGGGCGGGGGCGTCCAGCTGCGCTCGGCGGCCACCGGCGCCGAGCTGTGGCGCGCCGACGACGCCCAGCAGGACTTCGAGAACCCGCAGTCCGGCCCGGCCCTGGTGGGCGGCTCGGCGTACTACTACGGGGGCGGGCGGCTGCGCTGCGTGGATCCGCGCGGTTCGGGCCTGCGCTGGTCGGTCCCGGTCGGCGAGGACGTGCCTTCCCGCCCGGTCGAGCGCTCCGGCGTGCTGTACGTGACGGCCGGCACCAGGGTGTACGCGCTGGACGCGGCGAGCGGCGCCGAGCGCTGGCGGTTCGAGGCCCCGGTGGTGCTGTTCACCCCGCCGGCGCTGGACGCCGACGCGGTCTACGTCGCCGACTACCTGGGCACCGTGTACGCGCTGGACGCGGTCACCGGCCGGGACCGCTGGCGCGCGGTCACCGGCACCCGGCAGGGCGCCGAGCCGGTGGTGGTCGGGGAGGGCATGGTGCTGGTCGGCAGCGGCGAGGTGCTCTACGCCTTCGAGGCGGGCAGCGGCCGGGAGCGCTGGCGGTACACCGCGCGCGGCGAGATCGTCGGCTCGCCGGCGGTCGCGGACGGGCTGGTCCACCTCGGCAGCCGGGACCACTCGCTGCACACCGTGGACCTGGCCAGCGGCCAGCTGCGCTGGGAGCTGGGCACCAAGGGGGAGCTGACCGGCTCGCCGGTGGCGATCGGGGGCAGGGTCTTCGTCGGCAGCAAGGACCGCTGCGTCTACGCGCTGGACGCCTTCTACGGCACGGCGGTGCCCTCGCACTGACGCGGGGGCGCGCTGCCCGGGGCGTACGGTCCCGGGGCGCGGGACGGCGGGAGCCCTCGGGCCCCCGCCGTGGCTGCGCTACTTCCGGGCCTCCGGGTGGCGGCTGCACCAGCCTTCCCAGGCCGAGGCGACCATGGACTCGACCCCGTGCCCGGCGGTCCAGCCCAGCTCGCGCCGGATCAGCTCGGCCGAGGCGACCACCCGGGCCGGGTCGCCGGCGCGACGCGGGGTGATCTCGGGGGTGGTGTCGTACCCGGTGACCTTGCCGATCACGTCCAGCATCTCGCGGACGCTGACGCCCTCGCCGCGTCCGATGTTGAGGACCAGCGCGGTCTCCCCGGCCGGGTCGGCCGCCAGCCGCTTCGCCGCCGCCACGTGGGCCGAGGCGATGTCGGAGACGTGGATGAAGTCACGGACGCAGGTGCCGTCCGGGGTGGGGTAGTCGGCGCCGAAGACCCGGGGGGCCTGACCGGCGGTGAGGCGCTCGAAGACCATCGGGATCAGGTTGAACACACCGGCGTCGGAGAGCTCCGGCGAGGCGGCGCCGGCCACGTTGAAGTAGCGCAGCGCGACGGTGGACATCCCGTACGCCTTGCCGGCCGCGGCCACCAGCCACTCGCCGGCGAGCTTGGTCTCGCCGTACGGGCTCATCGGCGCGCAGGGGGTCGACTCGGTCACCAGGTCGACGTCCGGCATGCCGTAGACGGCGGCGGAGGAGGAGAACAGGAAGCGCTTGACGCCGCCCTCGGCCGCGGCCTCCAGGACGGTCTGCAGGCCGATCATGTTCTCGCGGTAGTACAGGAAGGGCTGCTCGACCGACTCGCCGACCTGCTTTTTGGCGGCGAAGTGGAGGATGCCCTCCACCTGGTGCTCGCGGATGGCCGCGTCCAGGGCGGTCCGGTCCAGGGTCGACCCCTCGACCAGGGCGACCCCCTCGGGCAGCCGGGTCCGGTCGCCGGTGCTGAGGTCGTCCAGGACGGCCACACGCTCGCCCGCGTCGAGGAGCTGCTGCACGACGTGCCCGCCGATGTATCCGGCGCCGCCGGTGATCAACCAAGTCATGGCCGAATCCTAGGGCGTGAGGATTTCGCGACGGTGCTGTGGGCGCGTCGGAGCCGGAGATTCGGACATTTCGCTGAAATGCTGACAAAGATCTCTGTCGCGCCGAGGAGTCCGGAGGCCGTCACGGTGAACCGCAAGAAGGAGCCCACCCGTCCGATTCCCGCCGGACCCCGTCCGGCCGGGCCCGGGGCCTTCGCGGCGCTGACCGCGCTCGCGCTGGCGCTGGCGGGGTGCAGCAGCGGCACGTCCTCGGACGCCTCCTCCCCGCCGGAGAGCGGCTCCCCGAGTGTCACCGCCGGGGCCACCGGCAGCGCCCAGCCGGGCGGCGCCAACCAGCTCCAGACCGACTACCAGCGGGTGATCAAGGACGTGCTGCCCTCGGTGGTGCAGATCACCACCGGGAGCGGCCTCGGCTCCGGGATCGTCTACGACGACAAGGGCGACATCGTCACCAACGCCCACGTGGTCGGCACCGCCACCACCTTCGCCGTCACCCTGGCCGGCAGCACCAAGCCGCTGGACGCCACGCTGGTCGCCAGCTACCCGGACTCCGACCTCGCGGTGATCAAGCTGAGCAGCCCGCCGGGCGGTCTCAAGCCGGCCTCCTTCGGGGACTCCACCAAGGTCGAGCTGGGCCAGATCACCCTCGCCATGGGCAGCCCGCTCGGACTCTCCAGCAGCGTCACCCAGGGCATCGTCTCGGCCACCGGCCGCACCGTCTCCGAGCCGTCCAGCGCGGGCTCTCCGGGCGCCGTCATCGGCAACATGGTGCAGACCTCGGCCGCGATCAACCCCGGCAACAGCGGCGGCGCGCTGGTCAACCTGGACAGCCAGGTGATCGGCATCAACACGCTCGCCGCCACCGAGCCGGAGTCCAACGGGGCCGCCGCCCCGGGCATCGGCTTCGCCATCCCGGCGTCCACCGTGACCAGCATCGCCGACCAGCTGATCAAGGAGGGCAAGGTCACCAACTCCGGGCGGGCCGCCCTCGGCATCACCGCCCGGACCTTCTTCGACCAGAACTTCCGCCCGGCCGGCGCCGTGGTGGTCGCCGTCGCGCCGAACGGCCCGGCCGACTCCGCGGGCCTCCAGGTCGGCGACGTGATCACCAGGATCGGCGACACCGCGGTGGACTCGCTGACCTCGCTCACCACCGCACTGGCCTCGCTGGCGCCGGACACCAAGGTGACCGTCACCTACACCCGGGACGGCCAGAGCAAGACCGCCGAGGTCACCCTCGGCACCCTGCCGACGCCCTAGGGCGTCCCGACAGCCCCCGGACGGCGGCGGCCCGCACGACCGCGCAAGGGTTCCGCGCGGCCGTCCGCCGTCCGGGCCGAGGGCTGTCGCTCCGGTCAGCGGCGGACGGTGCGGGTCCGCCAGGGGAGTTCGACGGTCACCGTGGTCGGTCCGCCGTCCGGGCTCTCCACCAGGAACACGCCGTCCACCGCGCGGATCCGCTCGGCCAGTCCGGCCAGGCCGCTGCCGGGGTAGGGGGCCGCGCCGCCCTTGCCGTCGTCCTGGACCAGCACCATCAGCTGGTCGTCGGCCCGCCAGACGTCCACCGTGGCGGAGCGGGCGCCGGAGTGCTTGGAGATGTTGGTCAGCAGCTCGCTGACCGTGAAGTAGGCGATGCCCTCCACCGCCGAGTCCGGCCGCTCGGTGCCGCCGTCCCGGGCCTTCAGGTCGACGTTCACCCGGACGCCCCCCGGCACCGTGCAGCGCGCCGCCACCGAGGAGAGCGCCGCGTCCAGACCGCGGTCGGTGAGCACCGCCGGGTGGATGCCCCGGGCCAGGTCGCGCAGCTCTTGCAGGGCCAGCTTCACCTCGCCGTGGGCGTTGTCCACCATCTTCGCGGCGGCCGCCACGTCGTCCGGCGTCTCGGTCTCCCGCAGCCGCTCCTTGGCCATGCCGAGGTCCATCGCCAGCGCCACCAGGCGGGCCTGGGCGCCGTCGTGCAGGTCGCGCTCGATCCGGCGCAGGTCGGCGGCGGCGGTGTCGACCACGGTGCCGCGGTCGTCCTCCAGCTCGCGGACCCGCTCGGAGAGGGCGCCGGGGTAGAGCAGGGTCTCCACCAGCATCCGGTCCACCGCCGACTGGGCGCGGATCGCCCACGGCAGGGCCGGCCAGCCGACCAGGACGAAGACCAGGGTCAGCGCGAAGCTCAGCACGCCCCAGGGCAGCATCAGCACGTTGTAGAGGGCCGAGCGCCAGGAGAGGCCGTCGGTGAGGTGGGCGATGGCGTAGCCGGTGATGCCCGGCCGGCGGCGCGGCACCGGCTCCGGTTCGTGCACCTCGGAGCCGTACAGCGCCCGGGCCCGGCGGCGGGCGAAGCCGCTCATCGAGCGGCAGCCGGCCAGTCCGGCGGCGAGCAGCGGCAGGCCGATCACGGTGACCGACAGGGCCAGGCCGACCGACAGCGTCACGATCGTGAAGACGAAGCCGCCGATCCCCAGCGGCAGGTTCAGCAGCAGCCGCCCGACCTGCCGCCACATCCGCGCGCCGTACAGCGGGGTGCGCTCGGTGCCGGCCGGCGGCTCGTGGCCGAAGACCTCGGCCGTGCCGTCCATTCGCTTCATCTCGGTCTACCGTCCTTTTCCGGTCGAGCTGTGCCCCTAGCTTGGCCGGTCGGGGGTAGGTGGTGCCATGGGGGTGATACGTCTCCCGGGACGGGGGTTATCCCCACCCCGGCGGTGGGCGCACGGGGTGTCCACCGGTTGTCCATCGGGTGTCTTGCGGATCGGGCAGGGTGCGGGGTACCCGTGCCGTGCACTTAGACTCACGCACTGGCGATGGTTATGAGCGTGTAAAGGAACGTCGTAGAACCGCCCCGAGGGCGGGTTCCGCGGCCGATGTGGAGGCGAGGCATGGTGGGGCAGCGGGCGGCTTCGGTCGCGGCCGACCCGGCGGCCGGCGGCGGCTACTTCGACGCGTACGCCGCGATCGGCCTGCTCGCCGTCGTCGGCGTGGTCTTCGTGGCGGTGGCGTTCACCGCCAACCGCCTGCTGCGGCCGGTGGTGTACTCGCCGGAGAAGCTGCTCGCCTACGAGTGCGGTGTGGACCCGGTGGGGGAGGACTGGGCGCACACCCAGATCCGCTACTACGTCTACGCCTTCCTGTACGTGATCTTCGCGGTCGACGCGATCTACCTGTTCCCGTGGGCGACCGTCTTCGCCTCCGCCGGATACGGCGCCGGGACGCTGGTCGAGATGTTCGTCTTCATCGGCTTCCTCGCGGTCGGACTGCTCTACGCCTGGAAGAAGGGCGTTCTGGAATGGACGTGACGCACACCCACTCGCACGGGCACGACGCCTCCGGCGGCCCGGTTCCGCTGGGCGTGCCGGACCCGTCGCGCCCCGGTGGCACCGTCGAGCGGCGGTCCATCGGCCCGCTGGCCCGGCTGGCTCCGGACCCGGTGAAGGTCGTCCTCAACTGGGGACGGCGCTACAGCCTCTGGTGCTTCAACTTCGGTCTGGCCTGCTGCGCGATCGAGTTCATCGCGGCCTCGATGGCCAAACACGACTTCATCCGGATGGGCGTCATCCCGTTCGCGCCGGGCCCCCGGCAGGCCGATCTGATGATCGTCTCGGGGACGGTGACCGACAAGATGGCGCCCGCCGTCAAGCGGCTCTACGAGCAGATGCCCGAGCCGAAGTACGTCATCTCCTTCGGCGCCTGCTCCAACTCCGGCGGGCCCTACTGGGACTCCTACTCGGTGACCAAGGGCGTCGACCAGATCATCCCGGTCGACGTCTACGTGCCCGGGTGCCCGCCCCGGCCGGAGGCGCTGCTCCAGGGCATTCTCAAGCTCCAGGAGAAGATCGCCGCCGAGTCGCTGCCCGGCCGCTACACCGCGCCCGCGGCGGCGCTGCGGCGTCCGCCGGTGGCCGGGCCCGGTGCCGCCGGTGCCGGTGCGGCCGGTGCCGGTGCGGCCGGTTCGGGTTCCGCTGAGGGAGGGGTCTCGTGACCACGGCCGAGCAGTACGCGGCGTCGGTCGGGGAGTGGGCGACCGGCGCCGAGGCGTACGGGCTGATCACCGTCGACGTGCCGGCCGAGCACTGGATCGAGGCGCTCACCGCCGCCCGGGACACCCTGGGCCTCGGCTTCTTCGACTGGCTCAGCGCCGTCGACGAGCTCGCCGAGGGCTTCTCGGTGGTCGCCCACCTCGCCGCCGTCGACGCCCCGGGCGTGCGCCACCTGGCGCTGCGCACCCGGGTGCCGCGCGACGCGGCCGCGCTGCCGACCGCCGTCCCGGTGTACGCCGGGGCCGCCTGGCACGAGCGCGAGACGCACGAGATGTTCGGCATCGACTTCCCCGGGCACCCCCATCTGATCACCCTGCTGCTGCCGGACGGCTTCGAGGGGCACCCGCTGCGCAAGGAGTTCGTGCTCGCGGCCCGGGTCGCCAAGGCCTGGCCGGGCGCCAAGGAGCCGGGCGAGTCCGACCACGGCGACGGGCCGGCGCGGCGCAAGATGCAGCCGGCCGGTGTGCCGGACCCGAACGAGTGGGGCCCGCTCAAGGGCACCCTGCCGCCGGTCGCCGAGCGGCCGGCGCGCGGTGCCCGGGCGGCCGGTGCGGCCCGGACGCCGCGTGCGGCGGCGGGTGCCGCGGGTGCCACGGGTGCCGAGGGCGCCGCCGCGGTGCGGGCCGACCGGCCACGTCGCACGCGTTCGGTCTCCGAGGGGTCGGCGAGCCAGACGGCCGGCGAGGCCCCTGCCACGCAGGAGGCACCCCCGCCCCCGGTGCGGGCGGACCGGCCGCGGCGCACGCGTTCGGTCTCCGACGGATCGGTGAGCCAGGCGCCCGCCGGCCCGGCCGAGGCCGCCGCGCCGCCGCCCGCCCGGACGCAGTCCTCCGACGCGCCGTGGCACAACCCGGTGCCAGCGCACGACGAGCCCGGGAAGCCGGCCGCCGGGGAACCCGCCGGCGAGGCGAAGGCGGCGGACGCCGGGAACGGTGCGGACGCCGGGAACGGTGCGGACGCCGAGAACGTCGAGAGCGCGGAGAAGACGAAGAAGCCGCCGGTCGAGTCGGCCGGCCAGGACGGAGACGGCGCGTGAACCTGTTCGACACGGTGCTGCGCTGCGTCGCCACGCTGGTCGTCTTCCTCGTCCTGCCCCTGGTCATCGGCCAGACCGAGCACAAGGTGATGGCGCACATGCAGGGCCGGCTCGGCCCGATGTACGCCGGCGGTTTCCACGGCTGGGCGCAGCTGATCGCGGACGGTGTGAAGTTCGCCCAGAAGGAGGACATCGTCCCCTCCGGCGCCGACCGGCGGATCTTCCAGCTGGCGCCCGCCGTCTCGCTGCTGCCGTACCTGCTGGTGCTGCTGGTGATCCCGGTCGGACCCGGCGGCTTCGTCGGGCAGGCGGTGGACGCCGGTCTGTTCTTCGTGCTCGCCGTCATGGGCGTCGGCGTGATCGGCAAGCTGATGGCCGGCTGGGCCTCGGCCAACAAGTTCTCGCTGCTCGGCGGTCTGCGGACGGCCGCGCAGCTGATGTCCTACGAGCTGCCGATGGTGCTCGCCGCCGCCTCCGTGGCGATGGCCGCCGGGACGCTCTCGCTGCCCGGGATCATGGACGCCTGGGAGTGGTACTGGATCCCGTGGCAGCTGATCGGCGGCTTCGTGTTCTTCACGGCCGGTCTGGCCGAGCTGCAGCGTCCGCCCTTCGACATGCCGGTCGCCGACTCCGAGATCATCTTCGGCGCGTACACCGAGTACACCGGTCTGCGCTTCGCGCTGTTCCTGCTCTCCGAGTACGCGGGCATCCTGGTGGTCTCCGCGCTGACCGCGGTGCTCTTCCTGGGCGGCTGGCACGGCCCGCTGCCGGACCAGCTCGGCTGGCTGTGGACCCTGCTGAAGACCTTCGCGCTGGCCTTCGTGGTGATCTGGCTCCGGGTCACCTACCCCCGGCTGCGCGAGGACCAGCTGATGCGCTTCGCGTGGACGGTGCTGATCCCGCTCGCCCTCGTCCAGCTGGCCCTCACCGGCATCATCAAGGTGGCGATCTCATGAGTTTCCCCGGTGCGGGCCTGGCCAAGGGCCTGGCCGTCACCCTGCGGACGATGACGAAGAAGAGCATCACCGCGCAGTACCCGGACGTGCAGCCGGTCCTTCCGCCGCGCTCGCGCGGCGTGATCGCCCTGCTGGAGGAGAACTGCACGGTCTGCATGCTCTGCGCCCGTGAGTGCCCGGACTGGTGCATCTACATCGACTCCCACAAGGAGACGCTGCCGGCCGCCGACCCGAACGCGCGCGCCCGCACCCGCAACGTGCTGGACCGCTTCGCCATCGACTTCTCGCTCTGCATGTACTGCGGGATCTGCATCGAGGTGTGCCCCTTCGACGCGCTGTTCTGGTCGCCCGAGTTCGAGTACGCGGAGACCGACATCCTGGAGCTGACCCACGAGCGGGACCGGCTGCGGGAGTGGATGTGGACGGTGCCGGTGCCGCCGGCGCTGGATCCGGCGGCCGAGGAGCCCAAGGAGATCGCCACCGCGCGCAAGGCCGCCGACAAGCTGGCGGCGGCCGCCGCCAAGGCGGCGGAGGAAGCGGAGACGGCGCAGGACGGTGGTGACGCGTGATCGGGGCCGCCACCCTGCTCGCCGCGACCGGGTCGCTGGACCCGGCCGCGCGCTCGTTCCTCTCCCCGACCGGGGCGGAGATCGTCTTCCTGCTGGTCGGCATCGCCGTGCTCGGCTCGGCCCTGGTCGCCGTCACCACCAAGCAGCTGGTGCACGCCGCGCTCTGGCTGGTGGCCGCGCTCGGCGGACTGGCCGTGGAGTTCCTGCTGCTCACCGCCGAGTTCATCGCCTGGGTGCAGGTGCTGATCTACCTCGGCTCGGTGGTCGTCCTGGTGCTGTTCGGGCTGATGCTCACCAAGGCGCCGATCGGACGCTCGCCGGACGCCGACTCCAAGAACCGCTGGGTCGCCCTGGTGGTCGCGCTGGCCTCGGCCGGGACGCTGGTGACGCTGGTCGTGGACGCCTTCCGGACGTCCTGGATCGACCTCGGCGCGGGTGGCGGCTCGACGACGGTGACCGGCGCGAGCCTGTTCCGGACCTGGGTGCTGCCCTTCGAGGCGCTCTCGGTGCTGCTGCTGGCCGCGCTGGTCGGCGCGATCGTGCTGTCGCGCGGCAACGGCCGGCGGGTGCCGGCGCCCCGGGCCGGGCGGATCCGGGCCGGCCGGCCGGTGGGCTCCAACGGGCCGGTCGCGAGGACCGCGCCCGCGCCCTCGGTCGAGCCCGTGCCTGCGTCCGAGGTTTCGGCGGAGCCCGCGCCGACCACCACCGAGCAGGAGGGCTGATGCACCTCGCCTACCCCGTCGTCCTCGCCGCGCTGCTGTTCAGCATCGGCGTCTACGGCGTGCTCGCCCGGCGCAACGTCATCCTGGTGCTGATGTCCGTCGAGCTGATGCTCAACGCCGTCAACCTCAACCTCGTCGCCTTCGACGCCTGGCTGCGCGACTCGCTGCACGCCGGGCAGGCGCTGACCCTGTTCACCATCACCGTCGCCGCCGCCGAGATCGGCCTCGGGCTCGCCATCGTCCTGCTGCTGTTCCGGGCCCGGGGCACCGCGGACATCGACCGGGCCACCGCGCTCGGCGACCCGGCCGAGTCCACCGCCGACGTCGACGGGGCGACGGCCGGAGCCGAGGCGCTGAAGGGCCGGGCCGCCGCATGAACCTCGCCCTGCCCGCCCTCGTCCCCGCGCTGCCCGCGCTCGGTGCGGCGGCCACCCTGGCCGTCGGCAAGCGCGCGCCCGGCCTCGCCCGGCCGCTGGCGATCGTGCCGGTCGCCGTCTCGGCGGTGCTCGCGCTGGTCGTCGCGCTCCAGCTCGGCAGCGGCCAGGTGCTGGACGCCGGCACCCGGCTCACCCCGACCGGCGGACCGGACATCGCGCTCGCGATCCACCTGGACGGCTTCAGCTCGCTGATCTCGGTGCTGGTCGGCCTGGTCGCCACCTGTGTGCAGGTCTACTCGACCGCGTACCTCAAGGACGACCCGCGCTACCCCTCCTACGCGGCGCTGGTCTCGCTGTTCACGGCGGCGATGTTCCTGGTCGTCTACTCCGGCGACCTGGTCGTGCTGCTGGTCGGCTGGGAGGTCATGGGCATCTGCTCGTACTTCCTGATCGGCCACCACTGGGAGACCGAGGACGCCCGCTCCGCCTCGCTCAAGGCCTTCCTGGTCACCAAGCTCGGCGACGTGCCGTTCCTGTTCGGCATCTTCCTGCTCGGCGCCGACGCCGGGAGCTTCCGGATCGAGGACGTGCTGCGGGCCGCCACCGAGGGGCGGCTCGGCCACCCGACGCTGGTCGCGCTGCTGCTGCTGGCCGGGGTGGCCGGCAAGAGCGCGCAGTTCCCGCTGCACACCTGGCTCCCGGACGCGATGGCCGGCCCGACGCCGGTCTCCGCGCTGATCCACGCCGCCACCATGGTCGCGGCCGGCATCTACCTGGTGGCCCGGCTGCTGCCGGTCTTCCTGCTCTCCGGCGCGGCGCTGGTCGTGCTGGCGGTGATGGCCGCCGTGACGATGATCGGCTCGGCGCTCAGCGCGCTCGCCCAGGACGACCTCAAACGGGTGCTCGCCTACTCGACCGTGGGCCAGCTCGGCTACATGGCCGGCGCGCTGGCCAGCGGCGACCGCCAGGCCTCGGTGTTCCACCTGGTCAGCCACGGCGCGTTCAAGGCACTGCTGTTCCTCGCGGCCGGCGTGGTGATCCACGCCGCGCACACCAACTCGATCTCCGCGATGTCCCGGATCCCCGGGCTGCGCAAGCGCGTCCCGGACGCCTACTGGACGATGGGCATCGCGCTGGTCGCCCTGGTCGGCCTGCCGCCGTTCGCCGGCTTCTTCAGCAAGGAGGCGGTGCTGACCGCCGCCGAGCACGCCGCCAACGGCGAGGCGCTGACCAACGGCCTCGGCCCCGCCTCGGCGGTGCCGCAGGCGGCCGGCTGGATCGTGCTGATCTCGGCCGGACTCACCGCGCTGCTCACGGCGGCCTACGCGGCCCGGCTGTTCCTGGTCGCCTTCCACAGCCCGGTCGGCGCGGCCGCGGCGGCGCCCGCGGTGCTGCCCGCCGCCGACCGGGGCACGGTCGTCGGCGACCACGAGGCCGGCGCGCCGTACTCGCCCGAGCTCGACGAGGCCGACCCGGCCGTCGCCGAGCCGCCCGCGATGCGCTGGCCGCTCTGGGTGCTCGCCGTGCCGACCATGGGCTTCGGCGTCGCCGGCCTGCGCTCGGACTGGCTGCCCGCGCTGCTGGACGGCGGCTCGCTGCGGCCCTCCGCGGTCACCGCCGTGATCGGCACCGGCCTCGCCGTGGTCGGCGCGCTGCTGGCCTACGGGGCCTGGCGCTCGGCCACCGCCCGGGTGCCCGAGCAGGACGGAGCCCCGGCCGCCGACGTGGTCGTCGCCGACCCCGGGCGCGCCCTGCTCGGCCCGCTGTTCGGCCCGGCCCGGCACGGCTTCGGCGTCGACCGGCTCTACAGCGCGCTGTTCGTCCGCCCGGTCGAGGCCGCCGCCCGGCTCGTCCGCTTCCTCGACCGCGAGGTCGTGGAGACGTACGTGCGCGGCGCCGGCGCCGGGGCGGGCCTGCTCGGCCGCGCCGTGCGGCTCGCCCAGACCGGCAACGCGCAGACCTACCTCAGCGCGCTGCTCGCCGGCGTCGTCCTGCTGGCCGTCCTGGTGGCGGTGTAGCCGATGCCGTACCTCCCTTCCCCGTCCGCCGTCGTGGTTGTTGCTAGGAGCCCCCGATGAACGCGGTCCTCATCGCCCTCCTGGTGCTGCCGCTGCTCGGCGCCGCGCTCACCCTGGCCCCGGCGTTCGGCGCGGACCCGGCCGCCGCCGACCGCCGCGCGCTGCGCTTCAGCACCGTGGTGACCGGCGCCGTCCTGGTGCTCACCGTCGTCCTGGCGGCCGGCTTCGACCACGACGAGCCCGCCCGGATGCAGGCCACCACCGACGTGTCCTGGATCCCGGCCATCGGCGTGCGCTTCCACCTCGGCGTGGACGGCGTCTCGCTGCCGCTGATCGTCCTGACCTCGCTGCTCACCTTCCTCTGCGCGCTGTACTCGGAGCGGCGGCTGCCCTCCGGGGAGGGAGTCCCGTCCGCGCGGGCCTTCGTCGGGCTGTTCCTCCTCCTCGAAGTCGGCATGCTCGCCACCTTCGCGGTGCTGGACCTCCTGCTCTTCTTCCTGGCCTTCGAGATCGTGCTGATCCCGATGTACTTCCTGATCGCCCGCTGGGGCAGCGGGGCGAAGGTGCCGGCCGCCAACCGCTTCATCCTGTACACGCTGCTCGGCTCGGCCGTGATGCTGCTCGGCTTCCTGCTGGTCGGCGGCAAGGCGGGCACCTTCGACATGCAGGCCCTCGCCGCCGCCCACGGCTCCGGCCTGAGCCACTCCACCCAGGTGATCGCCGCGCTGGCGATCATGGTCGGGCTCGCGGTCAAGGCCCCCGCCTGGCCGCTGCACAGCTGGCTCCCGGACGCGCACACGGCGGCCCCGACCGTCGGCTCCGTGCTGCTCGCCGGCGTGCTGCTGAAGATGGGCACCTACGGCCTGGTCCGCGTCCTCCTCCCGGTCGTCCCCGACGGCACCACGACGCTCGCCCCCTACCTGGGCGCGTTCGCCGCCGTCGGCATCGTCTACGGCTCGCTGGCCTGCCTCGCGCTCGCGCGGCGCGGGGCCAAGGGCGACCTCAAGCGCCTGATCGCCTACTCCTCCGTCGGTCACATGGGCTTCGTCCTGCTGGGCATCGCCTCCCTCACCCCGGTCGGCGTCAACGGCGCGCTGTTCGCCAACATCGCGCACGGTCTGATCACCGGCCTGCTGTTCTTCGTCGTCGGGGCGCTCAAGGACCGCTACGGCACGGCGGACCTCGACACCCTCTCCGGCACCACCGGCGCCGCCCTCTACGGACGGGCGCCCCGGCTGGGCGCGCTGCTCGCCTTCGCCGCCGTCGCCAGCCTCGGCCTGCCCGGGCTGGCCGGCTTCTGGGGCGAGCTGCTCGCGATGTTCGGCGCGTTCGACCCGGCCGACGGCCTCTCGCGCCCCGCGTTCGTCACCTACATGGTCCTGGCCGGTCTCGGCACCCTCCTCACCGCCGCGTACCTGCTGATCGTGGTCAGGCGCGTCTGCATGGGCGACCCGAAGCAGCCCGCCCCGGTGGCCGAGCTCGCCGATCTGCGCCCGTACGAGGCCGTCAGCTGGACTCCGCTGGCCGCCCTCACCCTGCTCGCCGGTCTCTGGCCCGCGCTGCTGCTCGGCCTCTCCGACCCCGCCGTCAAACACCTCCTCGGGGGTGGCTGATCATGCTCGGCACCGCACTCGGACCTCACTCCACGGGGCAGACCACTGTGACCTCCCTCGCCGTCGCCAACCCGGGCAGCCTGATCCAGTCCGTGGACTGGGTGGCGATCGCGCCCCCGCTGATCGCCGCCGCGGCCGCCCTCGCCGTACTGGTCACCGACCTCTTCCTGCCCGCGCGGCACAAGAAGTGGCTGGGCCGGCTCACCGCCGCCGGACTCGCCCTCGCGCTCATCTCGCTCCTCCCGCTCACCGGGGGATCACCCCGGGCCACGTTCTGTGCGCAGAACGTAACAGGAGCCACTGACAACGCCGGCTGCTCCTACGTCGCCGACCACTTCGCGCTGGTCTTCCAGCTGCTTGCGCTCGGCGGCGCGCTGATCGCCGCGCTGCTGTCCGCGCACACCGTGGAGGACGAGAAGCTGCCCGGCGGCGAGTACTGGTTCCTGCTGCTCTCCAGCGCCACCGGTGCCGCCCTGCTGCCCGCCTCCCGCGACCTCGCCACCCTGGTGATCGCCCTGGAGGTCGCCTCGCTGCCCGCCTTCGCCCTGGTCGCGCTGCGCCGGGACGGCCGGGGTGCCGAGGCCGCGCTGAAGTTCTTCGTCTCCTCCGTCACCGCGACCGCCGTGATGCTGCTCGGCGTCGGCTTCGTCTACGCGGCGAGCGGCAGCCTGCACCTGGGCGCCGTCGCCACCGGCCTGGAGCAGGCGCCCGCGCAGCTGAAGCCGCTGGCCGAGGCGGGCGCCGTGCTCACCCTGGTCGGCTTCGCCTTCAAGGTCGCCGCCGTCCCGTTCCACTTCTGGGTCCCGGACACCTACACCGGCGCCCCGCTGCCGGTGGCCGGCTACCTCTCGGTGGTCGGCAAGGCGGCCGGTCTGGCCGGTCTGGCGCTGGCCACCACGATCGCCTTCCGCCCCTACGCCCACACCTGGGGCCTGACGCTCGCGGTGCTGGCCGCCGTCACCATGACGGTCGGCAACGTGGGCGCGCTGCGCCAGCGCTTCGACACCCGTCACAGCGCGGTCCGGCTGCTCGCCTGGTCCTCGGTGGGTCAGGCCGGCTACCTGCTGGTGCCGCTGGCCGCGGCCGGCTACGCGCCCACCGTGACCGACCCGCTGGGCGCCACCGCCGCGTACGCGCTGATCTACGGCGTGGTCAACCTCGGCGCCTTCGGCGTGGTGGCGGCGGTCGGCCGCAGGGCCGGGACCAGCGTGGACGACTTCCGCGGTCTGTTCGCCCGCAACCGCTGGACGGCACTGGCGCTGGCCTTCTTCCTGCTCTGCCTGGCCGGACTGCCCCCGGGCGTGATCGGCCTGTTCGGCAAGGTGGTAGTGTTCCGCGCCGCCGTCGACGCCGGGCTGGGCTGGCTGGCCGTGGTGATGGCCGTCAATGTGGTCGTCGCCCTGTACTACTACCTGCTCTGGACCGCCCGGCTGTTCGCCCCGGCGGAGGGGGCCGCGGCCGGGACCCCAGCCCCCGAGCGGCGCCTGCCGGTGTCGCTGACCGCCACCCTCGGGCTCACCGCCTCGGCGGCCGTGGTGCTCTCGGTGGCCCCGCAACTGGTGCTCCAGGTGGTGGGCGGCTCGCTGTTCTGACCCCCCTCCCGCCCCCCGCCCCGGACGTGTGCCGAGGTGGCGGGCGGTGCGGGTGCGTCACCCGGTCGGGTGTCGCGCTGGTCACAAGGGAACAAGGCCCCCGGCCCCGCCCGTTGAGCGGGCAGGAGGGACGAGGCAGAAAGGGCTTCCCCACGCACCATTGGAGGGCCGGCCGTGCACCGCCCGCACAACGGACTGAGGACCGCCGCCCTACTCGGCGGCCTCTCGGCGCTGATCCTGGTGATCGGCAGCTTCTTCGGCCGCACGGGCTTCGTGATCGCCCTGCTGGTCGCCCTCGGCACCAACGCCTACGCCTACTGGAACAGCGACAAGCTCGCGCTGCGCGCCATGCGCGCCCGCCCGGTGAGCGAGATCGAGGCACCGCAGCTCTACCGGATCGTCCGCGAGCTCTCCACCGCGGCCCGCCAGCCGATGCCCCGGCTCTACATCTCGCCGACCCCGGCCCCGAACGCCTTCGCCACCGGCCGCAACCCGCGCAACGCCGCGGTCTGCTGTACCGACGGCATCCTGCAGCTGCTCGACGAGCGGGAGCTGCGCGGCGTCCTGGGCCACGAGCTGAGCCACGTCTACAACCGCGACATCCTGATCTCCTCGGTGGCGGGGGCGCTCGCCTCGGTGGTGATGTTCCTGGTCAACTTCGCCTGGCTGATCCCGTTCGGCCGCAGCGAGGACGACGACGGCCCCGGCCTGTTCGGGATGCTCGCGATCATGATCCTCGGCCCGGTCGCCGCCTCGCTGATCCAGCTGGCCGTCAGCCGCTCCCGCGAGTACCAGGCCGACGCCGACGGCGCCCGGATCACCGGCGACCCGCTCGCCCTGGCGAGCGCGCTGCGCAAGCTGGACGCCGGCACCCGGCAGCTGCCGCTGCCGCCGGAGCCGCAGATCCAGACCGCCAGCCACATGATGATCGCCAGCCCGTTCCGGCCGGGCGAGGCCGGTACGAAGCTCTTCTCCACCCATCCGCCGATGGCGGAGCGGATCGCCCGGCTGGAGCGGATGGCCGGCTACCGGGGTTAGGCCCCGCCCCTGGGACCGCGGGGCCCGTCGTCAGCCCGCGACCTCCTCGAAGGCCAGTCGCAGGCGGTGCACGCCCTCCGCCACCTGGGCGGAGCTCTCCGCGGCCGCGTAGCTCAGCCGCAGGTGCGGGGCCGGCGGCTCGGCGGCGTGGTACGGGCGGCCCGGGGTCACCTGGACGCCGGCCCGCAGGGCGGCCTCGGTGAGGGCGCCGTCGTCGACGCCGTCCGGGAGCCGCAGCCACAGGTGGTAGCCCCCGGGCCGGTAGTCGCCGAGCAGGCCCGGCAGCTCGCGGTGCAGGGCGGTGACGGCGGCGGTGCGGCGGTTGCGCAGCTCGCTGCCGAGGGTGCGCAGATGGCGGGCCCAGCCGGGGTCGGCGACCAGCTCCAGCGTCGCCTCCTGCAGTGGCCTGGGCACGAAGAAGGTGTCCACCACCTGGGTCGCCCGCAGCCGGGCGAGCGCCGGCCCGCGCGCGGTGAGCGCGCCGACCCGCAGGTTGGGCGAGGCGGCCTTGGTCAGCGAGCGCAGGTGCACCACCACCCCGTCGCGGTCCTCGGCGGCGAGCGGGCGCGGCAGCGCGGGGGCGTCCGCGTGGACCAGCAGCCGGGAGAAGTCGTCCTCGACCACGAACGCGCCCGCCGCCCGGGCGATCCGCAGTACCTCGCCCCGGCGCTCGGGGGAGAGCACCGCGCCGGTCGGGTTCTGGAACAGCGGCTGGCAGACGAAGACCCGTGCCCGGGTGGCCGCGAAGGCGTCCGCCAGCAGGTCGGTGCGCACCCCGTCGGCGTCCACCGGCACCGGGACGGGCCGCAGCCCGGCCGCCCGGACGACCGCCAGGATCCCCGAGTACGTCGGCGACTCCACCAGGACCGGCGCGCCGGGCGCGGCGAGCGAGCGCATCGCCACGGTGAGGCCGCCCTGCCCGCCGGAGGTGATCAGCACGTCCCCGGTGGCGATCGGCCCGCCGGGGCCGCCGATGTCGCGGGCGAACCAGCCGCGCAGCTCGGTGAGGCCGTCGGTGGGCGGGCGTTCCCAGGCGCCCGGCCGCCGCCCGGCCCGGCCGAGGGCGGCGGCGAGCAGACGCTCGGGCAGCAGCGAGGCGTGCGGGTAGCCGCTGTTGAGGTCGACGACGTCGGGCGGCGGCACGCGCAGGGTGGCGAACACCGGGGCGGCCAGCAGATCGCGCGGGCCGCTGTCGGTGCTGAGCGCGATCTCCTGCCAGGAGAGGTCGCCGGGACGGGCGGCGGCGGGCGTTCCGATGCCCGGACCGCCCGCGAAGGCCGCCGCCCGGAACACGCCGGCGCCCGGGCGGGAGACCACCAGGCCCTCGGCGGCCAGCACGGCGATGGCGCGCGACACCGTTCCCGGGCTGACCTGGTGGCGTTCCATCAGCGCCCGGCTCGACGGCAGCTTCCGTCCTTCAGGGTAGCGCTCGACCTCGCGACGCAGGCTGTCGGCAAGTTCGGCCACACTGCTACGCTCGTTCATGAGAGCACAAGATAGCGCTACCCCCTCTCCGGCGGTAGCGGTACGACCCGCCACGGCGCCCGCCGCCTCGGGGGGCCCGGGCGCCGCACTGGCCGCCCTGGGCGTCCTCTCCTTCTCCTTCAGCTTCCCCGCCACCGCCTGGGCGCTGACCGGCTTCGGCCCCTGGACGGCCACCGGGCTGCGCGGCGCGCTGGCCGGCCTGCTCGCCGCGCTCTGCCTCGCCGCCGCCCGCGTCCCGCTGCCCGAGCGCCGCCACTGGCCCGGTCTGCTGGTGGTCTCGGCCGGCTGCGTGCTCGGCTTCCCGCTGCTCAGCACGCTGGCCCTGCGCACCTCCACGACCGCGCACTCGGCCGTCGTCATCGGTCTGCTGCCGTTGGCCACCGCCGCCGTCGCGGCCCTGCGCTCCCGCCGCGACGGCCGCCGCCCGTCCCGGCTGTTCTGGGGCGCGGCGCTGGCCGGGGCGGTCGCGGTGCTCGGGTTCACGCTGCTGCGGAGCCACGGGCGGCCCGGCCTCGCCGAGCTCTACCTGTTCGCGGCGCTGCTGGTCTGCGCGGCCGGGTACGCGGAGGGCGGGCGGATCTCCCGGGAGCTGCCCGGCTGGCAGGTGATCGGCTGGGCGGTGGTCGCCGCGCTGCCGGTGACCGCGCTGACCGCGGCCGTGGCGCTGGCTTCCGAGCCGCTGCCGTCCGGTGGCCCCGGGGCGAAGGCGGTGGCCGGGCTGCTGTACACGGCCGCGGTCTCGCAGTTCGGCGGGTTCGTGGTCTGGTACCGGGGGATGGCGCTGATCGGGGTCCCGCGGGCGAGTCAGCTCCAGCTGGCCCAGCCGCTGGTCACGCTCGTCTGGTCGGTGCTGCTGCTCGGCGAGGAGCTGCCGGCCGCCGCCCCGGTGACGGCGGTGGTGGTGCTGCTCTGCATCGCGCTCACCCAGCGGGACCGGGCCTGACGCGGCGCCTCCGTACGCGGCGCCGCCCGGTCCCGTACGCGGTACGGGGCCGGACGGCGACGGCGGGGATCAGTGGCCGGCCTCCCTGGGCCGGTAGACGCAGAGGGCCCAGATGATGAAGACGTCCAGCGCGATCGCCACGATCGACCAGCCCGGGTAGTACGGCATCGACAGGAACGCGTCGATGGCGCTCACCGCGGTGAGGACGATACCGGCGTACCGCGCCCAGGCGGCGCCCTTGAGGAGGAAGGCGCCGACCAGCGCGACCAGCGCGCCGACGACGATGTGGATCCAGCCCCAGCCGGTGAGGTCGAAGCGGAAGACGTAGCGGTTGGTGGTCAGGAAGACCTCGTCCTCGTGGACCGCCATGATGCCCCGCAGCACCTCCATGACGCCGTTGATCAGCATCAGGACACCCGCGAACACCACGAAGCCGGGCGCCCACTCGCGGAAGCGGTGGTGCGAGGGAGGCGGTGGCGGCTGGCCGGTGCCGTGGCGCCAGGGCGGGGGCTGGTCCACCCGGGGCTGGTCCACCCCGGGCTGGTCCACCCGGGGCTGTTCCGGGGGCGGTTGGCCGGGCGGCGGGGGCGACGTGCTGCTCATGGGTTCCTCCAGGACCGGACGCCGGGGCCGGACAGGCACTCCCGGACAGGTGTGCGGAGAGACGTGCGGACTTCGACCGTCCGATCCCGGCCGGGGCCGGGCAACCGGGCCGCGCCTGTTCGGGTGACCGCCCGCTGTTCGGGTGAGCCGCCGCGCGCGCCCCCGCGTGCCCCCGTCCGCCGCGCCCGTCGGGCCGGTACAGGTGGTCCGACCCCTGCCCCGGACCCGGAAGGCGCAGCGCGTGACTTTCCTGCCACAGGACACCGTGGAGCAGCCGCCCCCGTACCCGTCACGCCCGACCTGGTCGCAACGCCGCCGCGCCGCCCGCCGTCGGCGGGGCGGGGCCCTGGTCGGCTGGCTCACCACCACCGACCACAAGCGGATCGGCACCCTCTACATCACCACCTCCTTCGTGTTCTTCCTGTTCGGAGGGCTGATGGCGATGCTGATGCGGATCGAGCTGGCCCGCCCCGGGCTGCAACTGCTCTCCAGCGAGCAGTTCAACCAGCTCTTCACCATGCACGGCACGATCATGCTGCTGATGTTCGCGACCCCGCTGTTCGCCGGCTTCGCCAACTGGATCATGCCGCTGCAGCTCGGCGCCCCCGACGTCGCCTTCCCCCGGCTGAACGCGCTCGCCTACTGGCTGTACCTGTTCGGCTCGCTGATCGTCGTCTTCGGCTTCCTCACCCCGGACGGCGCGGCCGACTTCGGCTGGTTCGCCTACGCGCCGCTGAACGGCCCGGACCACTCGCCGGGCCTCGGCGCCGACCTGTGGATCATGGGCCTGGCCCTCTCCGGCTTCGGCACCATCATGGGCTCGGTCAACTTCATCACCACGATCGTCTGCTTCCGGGCTCCCGGGATGACGCTCTTCCGGATGCCGATCTTCGTCTGGAACATCCTGCTGACCGCCGTCCTGGTGCTCTTCGCCTTCCCGGTGCTGGCGGCCGCGCTGCTCTGCCTGGAGTCGGACCGCCGCTTCGGCTCGCACGTCTTCGACGCGGCCAACGGCGGGGCGCTGCTCTGGCAGCACCTGTTCTGGTTCTTCGGGCACCCGGAGGTCTACATCATCGCGCTGCCGTTCTTCGGCATCGTCACCGAGATCATCCCGGTGTTCAGCCGCAAGCCGATCTTCGGTTACACCGGCCTGATCGGCGCGACCATCGGCATCACGGGCCTGTCGATCACCGTCTGGGCGCACCACATGTTCGTCACGGGGCAGGTGCTGCTGCCGTTCTTCTCGATCATGACGATGATGATCGCGGTGCCCACCGGGGTGAAGTTCTTCAACTGGATCGGCACCATGTGGCGGGGCTCGCTCAGCTTCGAGACGCCGATGCTGTGGGCCGTCGGCTTCCTGGTCACCTTCCTGTTCGGCGGCCTCACCGGGGTGCTGCTCGCCGCGCCGCCGATCGACTTCCACGTCTCCGACTCGTACTTCGTCGTCGCGCACTTCCACTACGTGGTGTTCGGGACGGTGGTCTTCGCGATGTTCGCCGGCTTCCACTTCTGGTGGCCCAAGTTCACCGGCCGGATGCTCGACGAGCGGCTGGGCCGGATCCACTTCTGGACCCTCTTCGTCGGCTTCCACACCACCTTCCTCGTCCAGCACTGGCTCGGCGCCGAGGGCATGCCCCGCCGCTACGCCGACTACCTCGCCTCGGACGGCTTCACCACGCTCAACACCGTCTCCAGCATCGGCTCGTTCCTGCTCGGGATCTCCACCCTGCCGTTCCTCTACAACGTCTGGCACACCGCCCGGTACGGGCGGCGGGTCACCGTCGACGACCCGTGGGGCTACGGCCGCTCCCTGGAGTGGGCCACCTCCTGCCCGCCGCCCCGGCACAACTTCGTCACGCTGCCCAGGGTCCGGTCCGAGTCGCCCGCCTTCGACCTCCACCACCCCGAGATCACCGAGATCGACCGGCGGCAGAACGCCCGCGAACCACACGTCTGATTCCGGGTCCTTTACCTTCTCGTTAGGATGACCGGCATGGCAGAGGACACCAACGCCCAGCTGGCCGGCGACCCGCGGGCCCGGCGGCGCGGCCAGGGCGAACTGGAGGCGCAGGTGCTGGCCGTGCTCCAGCGGGCGCCCGTCCCCGTCACCGCGGGCTGGGTCCAGGAACGCCTCGACGGCGACCTCGCCTACACCACCGTGATGACCATCCTCTCCCGGCTGCACGCCAAGGACGCCGTCACCCGCACTCGCTCCGGCCGCTCCTACCTCTGGCAGGCCTCCTCGGACGCGGCCGGCCTCGCCGCCCTGCGGATGCGCCGCGTCCTCGACGGCGAACCCGACCGGGACGCCGTGCTCGCCAGCTTCGTGACCGCGCTCCTCCCGCACGACGAGGAGCTGCTGCGCACCCTGCTCGACGGCGCCTGCGCCCCGGCCGCCGACCGCGAAGGCTGACCCCCTCACCGTGGGCGTCTTCGTCTTCCTTCCCCTCTTCCTGCCGCTGACGGCGCTGCCCATCGCCCGCCTCACCGAGCAGCACCTCCACCCGCGCGGCGCCGCCCGGCTGCTCACCGCGATCAGCATCGTGATGGCCCTGTGCAGCGCGGTCTGCCTGGCGCTGATCGGCGTCGTCGGCACCGCGCAGATCCCCGGCAACCCGCTGCCCGACAGCTGGTCCGACCCCGAGGTCCGGGCCGCTCTGCCGTACCACGAGACCGTCGGCACGGCGGCGCTGCTCGCCCTCGGCGCCGTCCTGTTCGCGGTCGGCCGCACCCTCGTCCGCCACCTGCGGATCCGTGCCCGCGCCCGGCGCGCCCTCGGCCGCGCGCTGCCCGGCTCGTCCGACGTCGTCCTGCTGCCCGACCCGGCCCCGTACGCCTACGCGCTCCCCGGCTCGTTGCGCTCGCCCGGCCGGGTCGTCGTCTCCACCGGCATGCTGGCCGGCCTCGCCGAGGACGAGCGCGCCGCTCTGCTCGCCCACGAACGCGCCCACCTCACCCACCGGCACCACCGCCACCTGCTGGCCACCCAGCTCGCGGGCTGCGTCAACCCGTTCCTGCGCCCGCTGGAGCGCGCCGTCGCCTACAGCGCGGAGCGCTGGGCGGACGAGGAGTCCGCGCAGGCCGTCGGCGACCGGCGGGTCACCGCCCGCGCGGTCGCCCGCGCCGCGCTCGCCTCCCACCGCCCGCCCGCCGCCTACGCGGCCTTCCCCGCCTTCGCCGCCCCGGGCCCCGTCCCCCGCCGCGTCGCCGCCCTCCTCGGCCCCGTCCCCACCACCCGCAACTGGCCCCCCGCCCACACCCCCGCCGGCCTCGCCGCCCTCGTCGCCGCCCTCGGCACCGCCGCCTCCGCCCTCTCCGCCCTCAACGCCGCCGTGGCCCTCCTCCTCGTCCTCAAGGCCGTCACGCCGCTCTGACTCCCGCTGCTTCCTCCGTTCAGCGGAAGGCCCTCCTCCGTAAGGATGGGAGGGACCCGGAGCGGTCCCTGAACCCGGTCGCCCAGGGGAGTGGAAACGTGGACCGGCGGGAATCGGCTGGTCGTAGGGGTGAACCGTCGTACGTGAGAAGGTGCCAGGCATGAAGGTGATCGGGTTCGTACTGAATGTGCTCTGGCTGGTCTTCTGCGGGTTCTGGATGGCGATCGGTTATGTGGTCGCCGGCATCATCTGCTGCGTTCTGATCATCACCATCCCCTTCGGTATCGCGTCCTTCCGGCTGGCGGGGTTCGTGATCTGGCCGTTCGGGCGGACGGCCGTCGAGCGGCCGGATGCCGGGGCGCCGTCGTGCGTCGGGAATGTGATCTGGCTGATCTTCGCGGGGTGGTGGCTGGCGCTGATGCACCTGATCACCAGCATTCCGCTGTTCCTGTCGATCATCGGGATCCCGTTCGGGTGGGCGAACCTCAAGCTCATCCCGGTGTCGCTGACGCCGCTGGGGCGGGAGATCGTGCCGACGGACGAGCCGTGGGGCGGCCGGTAGGGGGAAGTGGAGAAGGGCCGACGGGTGTTCCCGTCGGCCCTTCGGCGTGCTCAGGCGGTGGCGAGGTCGGTCAGGGTGGTGCGGGCGGTGGTGAGGGAGGTGGTGGCGAGGTCGCGGTAGGGGGTGAGGGCGGGGATGTCGGCGGCGCGGGTGAGTTCGGCGTGGATGAAGCGGAGGTTGGCGTCCGGGATGCCGAGGTGTTCGGTGAACCAGGCGCGCAGGTACGGGGTCTGGAAGTCGAAGGGCTCGCGCGGGGTGCCGGGGCCGTAGCCGCCGCCGCGGGCGGTGACGACGATGACGCGGGTGGCGGTGAGGCGGCCGGTGTGGGCGCCGGGGAAGGTGATGCGGTCGATCCAGGCCTTGAGGGCGGCGGGGACCGTGAAGTTGTACATCGGGACGCCGAGGAGGAGCGTGTCGGCCGAGTGGAGCTCGGTGATCAGGGGGTGGGTGAGGGACCACTCCTGGTGCTCGGAAGGGGTCGTGGCGAAGGAAGCGACGTCGGTGAGGGGGACCGGGGCGCCCTGGCGCTCGACGCGCACGCCGAGGGAGGCGTAGCCGGCGCCGATGAGGGGCACCGGGTCGGCGGCGAGGTCGTGGTAGCGGTAGTGGGCGTCGGGGTGGCGGGCCCGCCAGGCGTGGGCGAAGCGGGCGGTCAGGCGGCGGCTGACGGAGTGGTCGGTCGGACTCGCGCTGGAGTCCAGGTGGAGCAGGGTGGGCATGAGGGGTCTCCCGGTCACCTTCGAGGGGTGGGCATCGTCAATCCCGTGACGCGGGTGCGGACGGAAAGGTGACCGATGGACGGGCGCGAGGAACTGGCGGTGCGGTTCGAGGCCGAGCGGGCGCGGCTGGGGGCGGTGGCGCGGCGGATGCTGGGGTCGACGGCGGAGGCGGAGGACGCCGTGCAGGAGGCCTGGTTGCGGCTGGAGCGGGTGGACGCGGCGGAGGTCGAGAACCTGCCGGGGTGGCTGACCACCGTCGTGTCGCGGATCTGCCTGGACGTGCTGCGGGCGCGGCGGACCGAGCCGGTGCTGGTCGAGCGGGTGGTGGACGGGCCCGAGGCGGAGGCCGAGCTGGTCGACGAGGTGGGCCGGGCGATGCTGGTCGTACTGGACCGGCTGGGCCCGGCCGAGCGGGTCGCGTTTGTGCTGCACGACGGGTTCGCGGTGCCGTTCGAGGAGATCGGACCGATCGTCGGGCGGAACACGGTGGCCGCCAAGAAGCTGGCGAGCCGGGCCAGGCAGCGGGTCAGGGGCGCCGGGGAGGAGCGGGGGACGGGGGACCGGGTGGTGGTGGAGGCGTTCCTGGCCGCCGCGCGCGGGGGTGACCTGGACGCCCTGCTCGCCGTGCTCGCGCCGGACGTGGTGCGCCGGGCCGACCCGGCCGCGCTGCCCGCCGGTGGCACCGCCGTGCTGCGCGGCGCCGGGGCGGTGGCCCGGGAGACCCGGGTGATCGGGCGGCGGGCGCGGTTCGGGGTGCCGGTGCTGGTGGACGGCGCGGTCGGGGCGGCGATCGCCCCGGACGGGCGGCTGCGGCTGCTGCTGCGGTTCACCGTCGCGGACGGCCGGGTGGCCGCCTTCGAGGTGGTCGCGGACCCGGCCCGGCTGGCCGCGGCGGACGTCACGCTCGCGGACGAGGCCCGCTAGCGCGGCTCGTCGGCGACCTGGACGATCATCTTGCCGGTGTTGGAGCCGCGGAGCATGCCGAGGAAGGCGTCCACGACGTTCTCGAAGCCCCGGACGACCGTCTCGTCCGAGGTGACGGCGCCGGACCGCAGGTGCGGGACGAGGAAGTCGTACAGCTCGGGGCGGGCGTCGAGGTGGTTGCGGACCAGGAAGCCCTCCAGCCGCAGGCTCTTGCCGACCACGTCGAACAGGTTGCGCGGCGCGGGCGGCGGCGACTGCAGGTGGTTGTACTGGGCGACTGCGCCGCACCAGGCGATCCGGCCGTGGTCGCGCAGCGCGCCGATGGCGGCCTCCAGGTGGTCGCCGCCGACGTTGTCGAGGTAGACGTGCAGGCCGTCCGGGGCGGCCTCGCGCAGGCGGTCGGCGAGCGGGGCGTCGTGGTGGTCGAAGGCGGCGTCGAAGCCGAGGCGCTCGGTGAGGTGGGCGACCTTGGCGGCGGATCCGGCGCTGCCGACGATCCGGCCGGCTCCGAGCAGGCGGGCGATCCGGCCGGCCGCGGTGCCGACGCCGCCCGCGGCCGCCGAGATGAAGATCGTCTCGTCGGCCCGCAGCCGGGCGATCCGGGTCAGGCCGACCCAGGCGGAGAGCCCGGTGCCGCCGAGGATGCCGAGGTGGGCGCTGAGCGGCACGCCCGCGAAGTCCGGCAGGACGGTGGCCTCGTCCGGGGTGACCACGGACAGGGTGCGCCAGGCCCGGCGGTGGTGGACCAGGGTGCCGACGGGCAGGGCGGGCGTCCGGGACTCCACGATCCGGCCCAGGGTGCGGCCCTCCAGCGGGGCGTGCAGCTGCCAGCCGCCGGACTCGTCCATCTCCTCGCGCATGTACGGGTCGACGGACTGGTGGATGTTCTCGACCAGTGCCTCACCGGCGGCCGGCGGCGGGACGGTCTCGTCGAGGAAGGCGAAGTTGTCGGGCGTGGGCTCGCCGGTGGGGCGGGAGACCAGGTGGACGACGCGGGCGGTGGGGCGGGACACGGGGGCTCCAGACGGTGTCGGGTGTCGGCGGACGGTGATGATCACCGTAGGGAGCGGGGCCCGGCCCGGGCAGGGGGCGGCGTCGATGGGTGGGGACGTTCCATGAAGGGGATCGATGGATCCGGTAGCGTCACCCGCATGACCGATCTCGCCCCGCACGAGCTGCGGGTTCTGGTCGCGGTGGCGGAGGAGCGGGGGTTCACGGCGGCCGCCGCGCGCCTGGACAGCAGTCAGTCCGCCGTCTCGCACGCCGTGCGCGCCTGCGAACGGAAGCTCGGCGCGGTGCTGTTCGAGCGCGGGCGCCACGGCGCGCGCCCCACCGAGGCGGGCGAGCGGGCCGTCGCGTACGCCCGGCGGGTCCTGCGGCTGTTGGCGGCGATGGGCCCGGAGGTCCGGGCGGCCGGGGCGGGGGACGCGGCCGGGGAGGTGACCGGCGTGCTGCGGATCGCCGCGTTCCGCAGCGTCGCCGCCCACCTGCTGCCGCCCGTCCTGGCCCGGCTGACCGCCCGTCACCCGGGGCTCACCCCACAGGTGCGGATCGTCCGCGAGCTCGGCCGGGGCACCGCCGGTGAGGTCGCCGACGGCCGGGCCGACCTGGGCCTCGCCACCCTCGACCCGGACGCGCCGCCGCCCGTCCCCGGTCTGGTCGCGGCCCGCCTGTTCGAGGAGACGTACGCGCTCGCGCACCCGGCCGGCCACCCGGCGCCGCGCGGGCTGCCGCTGGTCGACTGGGACGAGAACTGCGGCTCGTACACCCGGGACTGGTGGGACCGGCAGGACTGGATCCCGCCGTCGACCATCGACGTCGAGGACGACACGGTGGCCGTCTCCCTGGTGTCCCAGGGCCTGGGGATGGCGATCATGCCCCGGACGGCGCTGCTCGGCGCGCCCGCCGGGCTGGCGGTCACCGACCTCGGGCCGCGGCCGCCGAGCCGGTACGTCGGGTACGTGACCACGCCGGAGCTGGCGGGGACGGCCGCCGTCCGGGCGCTGATCCGGGAGCTGCGGGAGCTGCGCGCACAGGTGCTGCCGGAGGGCCTGGCGGCGGTCTGACGCGGGAAGCGGCGGCGGCCTCAGCGCGCGGCGGCGGTGACCGGCCGGGAGCGCAGCGCCCAGGCGGCGGCCGGGGCGGCGCACCCGGCGGCGAGCAGCAGCGCGCCGCCGGCCACCACGGCGACCGGACACCAGGGGAGAACGAGCGGCGCGGGCACCCGGAGCACCGCCAGCGCGGCGTACATCGAGCCGAGCTGGACGGCCGTGACCGCGCAGCCGAGCACCGCGCCGACCGCCGTCACCAGCACCGATTCGGCCGTCACCAGGCGCACCACCTGGGCGCGGGTCGCTCCGGCCAGGCGGAGCAGGGCGAGTTCGCGGCGGCGGTCGGCGGTGGCCATGAGCAGGGTGCCGGCGAGCGCGATGCCGGTGTAGACGAGGGCCAGTCCGAGCACCAGGGCGATCCGCAGCCAGGCCGTCCCGGTGGGTGCCCCGGCGGTGAGCCACTCCTCCCGGGTCAGCACGGTGGCGCCGTACGGCCGGGCGGCGGCGCGCACATCGGCGACCCGGGCGGTCACCCGGCCGCCGTCGGCGCCGCCGGTGGCGAAGGAGGAGAACCGGACCTCGATGCGGTCGACGCGGGCGCCCGGGGCGTTGGCGGCGGTCACGTACAGGCCGTTGTCGCCGAGCCCGTCGCGCAGCACGGCGGCCACCCGCAGGGTCGTCCGGCTGCCGTCGGTGCGCACCACCGGGACGCGCTCGCCGACACGCGTGCGCCCCCACTCGGCGGGCAGCACCAGCGAGCCGTCGTCGAGCGCGGCCGTCGAGCCGGCCAGCAGCGGCAGTCGGGCGAGGGCGGCCAGACCCGCCGGGTCGGCGGTCATCCGGGCCTCGGCGCGGACGGTCACCCCGTCCGGCTCGACCAGGCCGAGCGCGGTCGGCGCGGTGGCGGAGAGCGCGGCCACGCCCCGGACGGCGCGCAGCGCGCCGAGCAGCGCGTCCCCGGACCCGGGCGCCGGTACGACGACCAGGTCGGCGGCGGTGCGGGCCCGCGTCTCGGCGGCGCGGGCGGCGGCCACCGTGTCCAGCGCGCCCGCCAGCGAACCGGTCAGCGCGACCGAGACCAGCACCGGTGCGGCGACCGCGCCCGTCCGGCGGACCGCCGCGGCGGCGCCGGCGGGCACCAGACGGCCCGCGAAGCCGGTGAGCCGCAGGGGCACGACGCGGCCCAGGAGGCGGACCAGCGGCGGGGCGAGCAGCGGTGAGAGCAGGCCGACCGCCGAGATCAGCCACATCGGCTGGGTGGTGTACGTCTTGCGGTGCAGCAGGTCGACCGGGTCGGTGGCGAGCGCGGTGCCGGCCAGGACGGCGGCGGTGAGCAGCAGCCCGAGCCCGGTGAGCAGGCGGCCCGCGGTCAGCACGCCGGTGTCGAGGTCGGCCGTGCGCAGGGCGTCCAGCGGTCCGACCCGCCCGGCCCGGCGGGCGGCGACGGCGACACCGGCGAGGGCGACCAGCAGACCGGTGCCGAACGCGGCGGGCAGCGGCCAGCCGGCGGGGGCGAGGGTGAAGCCGGGCGGGGCCATCCCGACGTCGGACAGCCACCGGACGAACGCGGGCGCACCGAGCCGGCCGAGCAGACAGCCCGCGGCGGAGGCGGCCGCGCCGAGCAGCAGCGCCTCGGCGAGCACGGAACGGCGGACCTGCGCGCGGGTGGCGCCGGCGAGGCGGAGCAGGCCGAGTTCGTGGCGGCGCCGGGCGACGGCGTAGGAGTAGGTGGAGGCGACGACGAACGCCGAGACGAACGCGCTCACCCCGCCCGCCGTGCCGAGCGCGGCGACCAGCGAGACCAGCTCCTCCCCGCCGGGGGCACCCGCGGCGGAGGCGAGACCGAGCAGCATGACGGCGGTCATCGCGACGCCGAGCGCGAGCGCGACGAAGGCGCCGAGCAGCGAGACCTGGCGGGCCTTCAGTGATGTGAGCGCGATCCGCAGCATTCCCATGGCCACCAGCGAACCGCCGGGGCGAGGGTCGGCGCAGCAGGCCGGGGGCCACTCCGGAAGGTAGGGCAGGCCCTACCGCCGGGCCGCCGCCGCGACCCTAGGCTGGCCGGGACGGGGGAGGGGCGCGATGGACGACGGCGGCTGGTGGGGTCCGGTGCTGCGGCCGGGGTTCCTGCGCTCGGCGGCCCCGTGGCGGGCGGCCGGGTACCTGCTGGTGACCGGGCTGACCGGGCTGGTGCTCTGTGCGGGGCTGCTGCTGTCGGTGGCGGCCGGCGGGGCGCTCGCGATGCTGCTGGTCGGGCTGCCGCTGCTGGCCGCGCTCGCCCTGGTCGGACTGCCGGTCGCGGCCTGGGAGCGGCGGCTGGCCCGGTTCCTGGACGGCGGACGGGTGCCGGACCCGCACCGCGTCCCCGACCGCCCCGGCCTCGCCGCCTGGCTGCGGCTGCGCTACCGCGAGCGGGTGACCTGGCGGGAGCTGGGCTTCACCGCGCTCGCCGCGTTCGTGCTCTGGCCGGTCGACCTGGCCGTGGCCGGCTGCGCGCTGGCCGTCCCCGGTTACCTGCTGGCCGCCCTCCCGCTGCTCCTGCTGGACGGCGAGCAGGTCAACGTCCTCAAGCTCTGGGAGGTCCACTCGCCGTGGACGGCGGCCCTGTGCGGGCTGGCCGGCCTCGTCCTGCTGCCGCTGGCCGGCTACCCGCCGGCGCTGGTGGCGGCCGCCCGGGCGGGACTGGTCCGGCTGCTGCTCGGGCCGGACCGGCAGGAGCGGCGGATCGGTGAACTCGTGCGCTCCCGGGCCCGGTTGGTGGACGCCTTCGAGGCGGAGCGGCGCCGGATCGAGCGCGATCTGCACGACGGCGCCCAACAGCGCCTGGTGGCCCTGCGGATGACGCTCGGTCTGGCCCGGCTGGACGTGCCGCCGGACGGGCCGCTGGCCGCCCGGCTCGCCGAAGCGCACCGCGAGGCGGGCGACGTGCTGGCCGGGCTGCGGGAGTTGATCAACGGCATCCACCCCCAGGTGCTCACCGACCGCGGTCTGCCGGAGGCCTGCGCGGACGCCGCCGACCACTCGCCGGTCCCGGTCACCACCCGCTTCGCGCTGCCCGCCCGGCTCCCGGCACCGGTCGAGTCGGCCGGCTACTTCGCCGTCACCGAGGCCCTCGCGAATGTCGCCAAGCACAGCGGCGCGAGCGCGGCGAGCGTCGAAGGCCGGTACGCGGACGGGCGGTTGACGATCGAGGTGACCGACGACGGCCGCGGCGGCGCCGACCCGGGGCGCGGCACCGGGCTGACCGGGCTGGCCGACCGGGTCGCGGTCGTGGACGGCAAACTGACGGTCAGCAGTCCGCCCGGCGGACCGACCCTGGTGCGGGTGGAGATCCCCTGCGCCCCGGCCGACGGAGGAGCCCCCCGATGAACCCGTGGACCGCCCCGGCGGACCAGCAGGCCGCCCCGACGGACCCGCGGACCGCCCCGGCGAACCTGAGGATCGTGCTCGCCGAGGACGGCGTGCTGCTCCGCGAGGGGCTGGTCGGCCTGCTGGCCCGGTTCGGGCACCGGGTGGTGGCCGCCGTCGGCGACGCCGGGGCACTGCGGGCGGCGGCCGAGGAGCACGAGCCGGACCTCGTCGTCACCGACGTCCGGATGCCGCCGGGCCAGACCGACGAGGGGCTGCGCACGGCCGTCGCCCTGCGCGAGCGGCGCCCGGGCCTGCCGGTCCTCGTGCTCAGCCAGTACGTGCAGCGCTCGTACGCGGCGGAGCTGCTGGACTCCGGGGACGGCTCCGGCGTCGGCTACCTGCTGAAGGACCGGATCGGCCAGATCGAGGAGTTCACGGCGGCGGTCGCCGAGGTGGCGGCCGGCGGGACGGTGGTCGACCCGGAGGTGGTCCGCCAGTTGCTGCGCCGCCGCCGGGACCCGCTGGAGCGGCTGACCCCGCGCGAGCGCGAGGTGCTGGCGCTGATGGCCGAGGGCCGGTCGAACGCGGCGATCTGCCGGGAGCTGGTGGTGTCGGAGGCGGCGGTGGGCAAGCACATCGGCAACATCCTGATGAAGCTGGACCTGCCCCCGGCCGAGCAGACGCACCGCCGGGTGCTGGCGGTGCTGGAGTTCCTCCGTGCTTAGTCGCCGACCGCCGCGCGGAGCCCGGCGAACTCCGCCGCCAGCGCGTCAAGGGTGTAGTGGGCGTTGAGGCCGCTGGGGTTGGGCAGCACCCAGACCTCGGTGTCCCCGACGGTCTGCTCCTGGCGCCCGGTCGACGCCGTGCGCCGGCCGAAGGCCGTGCGGTAGGCGCCGATGCCGAGCACCGCCAGCACCCGGGGGCGCAGCCGCAGCACCCGTTCGGTGAGGGCGGCGCCGCCCGCGCGCAGCTCGTCGGCGGTCAGCTCGTCGGCCTTGGCCGTGGCGCGCGGGGCGACGTTGGTGATGCCGAGGCCGAGGTCCAGCAGTTGCCGCTGCTCGTCCGGGCGGAACTGGCGGGGCGTGAAGCCGGAGCGGTGCAGGGCGGGCCAGAACCGGTTGCCCGGGCGCGCGAAGTGATGGCCGGTGGCCCCGGACCAGAGCCCGGGGTTGATGCCGCAGAACAGGACGCGCAGACCGGGGGCGGTGACGTCCTCGATCGTGGTGTCGCGGGCGGCGAGCAGCTGCTCGGCGGTCGGCCTGGGTGCCGTGGTCGGCTTCTCGGTCACCGGTCCAGTGTGCCGCCGGACGCCGTCGCCCCCGCGGTCACCCCCGCCTCCGGGGCCGTGGTCGCCGGGGCCCCGGCGACCACCGGGGCGGCCGTCGGCACGGCCACCGCCGCCGGGCTCGCCGCCAGCGACCTGGTCCGCCGCCGCTCCCGCAGCCACCGCACGCCGTACACCGCCGCCGCCGCGTACGCCCAGCCGACGAAGACGTCCACCAGGAAGTGCTCCGCGCCGTACACCAGCGCGAAGGTCATCGCCAGCGGGTACGCGACCAGCAGCACCCGCACCCACCGCGAGGCCGTCGGCCAGAAGAAGAACAGCAGCATCGCCGGGTACGCCGAGTGCAGCGAGGGCATCGCGGCGACGTCGTTGGCGAACTGGCTGCCGTTCTCGAACACCGAAGCGGCCCGCGGCAGCCCGCTCTCGGTGAGCACGTCCGAGACGACCCGGGTCAGTTCCGGCAGGTGGCCCTCCTGGGAGGACAGCCACGGCGGCACCGCCGGGTAGAGGATGTACGTCGCGAAGCCGGCGAAGGTCAGCACCAGGTAGCAGGTGAGCAGGTGCCGGAACCGGTCGTGCCGGCGGCGCCACAGCACCGCGAGGATCATGAAGACCGCGAAGAAGTGCGACATGTAGACGGTGACCGCCGCGTAGTCCCACCACTGCGGCGAGCTGGGCGTGTAGAGCCCGTGCTGGAGCCGGACGGTCAGCGTCTCGCCGAAGCCGATGATCTCGTCGGCGCGCTGCTGCGGCCACAGGTACGGGCCCCAGGGGGTGTGCGCGCCGTAGCCGCGCAGCAGCGAGTACGTCCAGACGACGGCCATCACCGGCACCCAGTCGCGCAGCACCAGCAGGAAGCCGCGCAGGCCGTGCCCGCTGTGCACACCGGCGGCCACCAGGGCGCCCATCAGCCACAGGAAGACCAGGTCATTGGTGTACGGCAGACCGTAGGTGCGCAGGTACCACAGCAGGGCGGCGAGGTAGAGCGGCCACGCCAGCAGCCGGAGCCGGGCCAGGGCGCCGGTGCGCGCGCCGGTCCGGGAGCCGGTCGCCGGACGCAGCCGCCCGGCGCTCGCGGGCGGGGTGGGCGGCGCCGGGCGGAGCATTCTGGTCATGCCGGTCGAAGCTAGCAAGGCATTCTTGGAGAACTCTCGGTGTGGACGGCGGTCCGTTCAGGAAGGGCTCAGAATTGCCCCGGCCGGCGCAGCGAACACGGGCCGGGGCGGTGCGGAGGGTGACTCAGGACACGATGCCCAGCTCGTGCGGGGTGTTGTTGAACCGCCGTCCGCCCTGTTCGGTGACGGTCACGATGTCCTCGATCCGCACCCCGAAGCGGCCCGGCAGGTAGATGCCCGGCTCGATCGAGAAGCACATGCCCGGCACCAGCGGCCGCTCCTCGCCCTCGACCAGGTAGGGCGGCTCGTGCGTGGTGATGCCGATGCCGTGGCCGGTGCGGTGGATGAAGTACTCGCCGTACCCGGCCTCGGTGATGACCCGTCGGGCGATCCGGTCGATCTCCTGGCAGCTCACCCCGGGCCGGACGGCCTCGAACGCGGTCTGCTGGGCCTGCCGGACGATGTCGTGGACCTTCTGCACCTCGGCCGGGACGTCGGTGCCGACGTGGACGGTGCGGGTGGTGTCCGAGCCGTAGCCGTCCTTGAGGCCGCCGAAGTCGAGCACGACGGTGTCGCCGGGCTCGATGACCCGGTCGCCGGCCTCGTGGTGCGGGTTGGCGCCGTTGGGACCGGAGCCGACCACGGTGAAGTCGACCTGGCTGTGGCCGTACTGGATGAGCAGGGCGGCGAGGTCGGCGGCGACGTCGGTCTCCCGGCGTCCGGCGAAGGAGACCTCCAGGATGCCCCGGTAGGCGGCGTCGGCGGCGCCACCGGCCGCGGCGAGGCGCTCCAGCTCGTCCGGTCCCTTGACCGCGCGCAGCATCGGCAGGGTCGCGGTGAGCGAGGTCCAGCCGATGCCCGGCAGGGCGGACTGGAGGCCGAGCAGGTGCATCGCCCAGGCGCTGTCGGAGATGCCGTAGCGGCCGGAGCCGTCGATCAGCGGGACGGCCGCGGCGTACGGGTCCTGGCCGTCGGTCCAGTCGACCAGCCGGACGGCGGGGGCGCCGACGGCCTTCTCGGCGTCGGGGCGTTCCAGGACGGGGACGATCAGCGCGGGCTCGCGTCCGGCGGTGAGGACGAGGGCGGTGAGCCGTTCGGTGATCGCGGTGGGCTGGTAGCCGGTCAGGTGGACGAGGTCGGGGCCGGGGGCGACGACCAGGCCGGACAGTCCGGCGTCCGTGGCGGCGGCGGTGGCCCGCTCCAGGCGGGCGCGGTAGTCCTCGGTGGTGAACGGTCGGGGCATGTCGGGGTCTCCTGGTGCGCGGGAGCTCGGCGGAGGCAAAGGCGGTGGCGGAGGCAATGGCGGCGGCGGTGGCGGAGGCGTTGGCCGGGTACGCGTCAACTGCATCACGGATGACGCGAGTTGGCGTAGTGCCGGAGGAACAGCGCCTCGACGTGGGCCATCTGCTCGATCTCGCCGGGGTCCACGCTCTCGTTGGGCGCGTGGATGAGGCAGCGCGGCTCCTCGACGCCCATCAGGATGATCTCGGACTCGGGGAAGGTCGCGGCGAACACGTTGCAGAGCGGGATCGATCCGCCCTGGCCGAGGAAGGACAGCGGCCGGCCGTAGACCTCCTGTGCGGCCTTGTCGAGCGCCGCGTAGGCCGGCCCGCCGGTGGCCGCGCGGAACGGCGAGCCGACGCTCTCCGGCGTCACCTCGACGCGCACGCCCCACGGCGCGGCGGCCTTCAGGTGGGCGGTGAGCGCGGCCTGGGCGGTGCGCGCGTCGGTGCCGGGCGGGACGCGCAGCGAGACCCGGGCCCGGGCGGTGGCCGGGACGGCGGCGGCGGAGCCGATCACCGGCGGGCAGTCGATGCCGAGGACGGTGACGGCGGGCCGGGCCCAGAGCCGGTCGGCGACGGTGCCGGAGCCGGTCAGCCGGACGCCGTCCAGGACGCCCGCGTCGGCGCGGAACTGCTGCTCGTCGTAGCCGACGCCGCTCCAGGTGCCGTCGTTGTCCAGGCCGTCGATCCGGGTGCCGCCGTCGGCGTCGCGCAGCGCGTCGAGGGCCCGGATCAGCGCGGCCAGCGCGTCCGGGGCGGGGCCGCCGAACATGCCGGAGTGCATGTCGCCCTTGAGCGCGGAGACGGTGACCACGACGTTGGTGACGCCGCGCAGCGAGGTGGTGGCGGTGGGGACGCCGACCGCCGCGTTGCCGGTGTCGCAGACCAGCAGCGCGTCCGCGTGCAGCTCGCCGGCGTGCGGCGGCACATAGGCCTCCAGGCCGCCGGTGCCCTGTTCCTCCGAGCCCTCGACGACCAGCTTGAGGCCGACCGGCAGGTCCTCGCCGAGCGCCCGCAGCGCGGTGAGGTGCATGACGATGTTGCCCTTGCAGTCGGCGGCGCCGCGCCCGTACCAGCGGCCGCCGCGCTCGGTGAGCTCGAACGGCGGAGAGGTCCAGGCGTTGTCGTCGAGCGGGGGCTGGACGTCGTAGTGGGCGTAGAGCAGGACGGTCGGCGCGCCGGGCGGGGGCGGGCGGTGGCCGACCACGGCGTGGCTGCCGTCCGGGGTCTCCTCCAGGTGGACGTCGCGCAGTCCGGTGTCGGCGAAGGCGGCGGCGACCCACTCGGCGGCCCGGCGGCACTCCTCCGGCGGGTACTGGCGCGGGTCGGCGACGGAGGGGATGGCGACCAGCTCGGCCAGGTCGGCCCTGGCGCGCGGCATCAGGGCGGCGATCCGGCGGGCGAGTTCGTCGGTCATGGGGTGGGGCTCCCTTCCCGGGTCGGCGTCAGTTGCGGACGGTGTCCTCGAGCTTGAGCTGGTCGATCTTGTCCTTGACGGCGGCGAGTTTCTCCGGGCAGTACACCGAGAGCACGATCGTCTCCGCGAGGATCACCTCGCGGTCGGAGAGCACCGGGCGCTGGCCGGGTCCGTCCGCCCCGGTGGACATGCCGTACTTCCACTGCGCCTGCTGCAGCGCGCCGGCCGGATCGGCGCAGACCGCGCCGCCGTCCTCGCCCAGGGTGTGCACGATCTGGTTCTGCGAGGGCACCGGGTAGCCGGCGGCGGTCAGCGCCTCGGAGAGCTGCTTGGCCTTGCGGTTGGCCTCGTTGGTGTCGTGCAGCTGGGTGTAGGTGAGCAGACCGGTGATCAGCATGCCGACCAGCAGGACGATCGCGCCGAGGTAGATCCAGCGGTGCCGGGAGGCCATCAGGCTGCGGGTCATGACGCACCGCCCTCGGCCGGGCCCTCGGCGCGGTGCAGCTCGGCGGCCTCCTGCGCGGCGAGCTCGGCCCGTGCGTCGGGTGAGCGCCACTCCGGCTTGCGCAGCCGCAGGAACAGGTACGGGATCAGCAGCCCCAGGATCACCAGGCCGCCGCCGACGATCGCCACGTACGACCAGGCCGAGCCGCTGCCGAACTGCGAGGAGGGCACGAACCCGATCGCCATCGCCGCCGCCGAGGCCACCAGACCGGTCACCGAGATCGGCACCAGCGCGGGTGCCCGGTAGCCGCGCGGGTGGTCGGGCCGGGTGCGGCGCAAGCGGATCGCGGCGGCGAACATCAGCAGGTAGACGATCAGGTACACCTGCGTGGTGATCACCGAGAAGATCCAGTAGGCGCTGGAGACGTTGGGGATCAGGGCGTAGGCGAGGGCGATGACCGTGGTGATCACGCCCTGGGTGACCAGCAGGTTCTGCTGGACGCCCTCCTTGTTGAGGTGCTGCAGGAACGGCGGGAGGTAGCCCTCCTGGCGGGAGATCATCAGCAGGCCCTTGGACGGCCCGGCGAGCCAGGTGAGCATGCCGCCGAGCGAGGCGGAGACCAGGGCCACCGCGATCACCGGGGTGAGCCAGCCGATGTGGAAGTACTGGAAGAAGGCGTCGAAGGCCTGCATCACGCCGGCCGTCAGGCTCAGCTCGCTGGACGGCACCACCCAGCTGATCGCCAGCGCGGGCAGGATGAAGATCGCGAGCACCATCCCGGAGGCGGTGAACATCGAGCGCGGGAACTCCCGGGCCGGGGCGCGCAGCGAGGAGACGTGCACCGCGTTCATCTCCATGCCGGAGTAGCTGAGGAAGTTGTTGACGATCAGCACCAGGCTGGCCAGGCCGGCCCACTCCGGGAACAGGTGCGCGGCGTTCATCGGGGCGGCGGAGCCGTTGCCCTGGCCGAGGAAGACGAAGCCGAGCACGACCAGCAGCGTGCCGGGGATCAGCGTGCCGATGACCAGGCCCGCCGAGGAGAGGCCGGCCACCGCCTTGGTGCCCCGGGAGGAGACCCAGACGCCGGTCCAGTACAGCACCATGATCACCAGCGCGGTGTACGGGCCGTTGTTCGCCAAGGAGGGGTTGACCACGTAGGCGATGGTGGAGGCCACGTAGGCGAGCAGGGACGGGTAGTAGAAGATCGTCATCGCGAACTGGCACCAGACGGCCAGGAAGCCCAGCGGCTTCGACAGGCCCTCGGACACCCAGCGGTAGACGCCGCCCTCCCAGCCGGACGCCAGCTCCGCGGAGACCAGCGCGGTCGGCAGCAGGAAGACGACGGCCGGGAGCAGGTAGAGGAAGACGCAGGCGAGGCCGTAGACCGCCATGGTCGGGGCGGAGCGGAGGCTGGCCACCGAGGCGGTGGTCATGAAGGCGAGCGTCAGCCAGGACATCCGGGGGGCGTTCGCCAGCCGGGTGGCCGCCGCGCCGGCGTGTTCCCGGGTGGCCGCCTCCGGCCCTCCGCCTCCGCCTCCGCCGTCCGGGCCTGGGCCTGCGCCTGGGCCCGTGCCTGGGCCCGTGCCTGGGCCTGAGCCGCCAGGACTGCCCTGGCCGGACGACGGTATGTCCATGGAACTCATGCGTCCTCCTGGGGTGGCCCGTCGGCGCTGGGCCGTACCCGGCCAGTTCACCCGGTTGGCGCGGGAGCCGCATGCGGCGTGCACCCGCACGGGTGAGCGGGCGTCAGGAGGGCGGGTCGGCCGCGGGTCGGCTCAGGGGGTGGGTGTTCCCACGGGCGCCGCCGTCTGCTCGGGCCAGGCGGAGCGGCGCAGCGACCGCCCGGCCGTCGCCGCGGCCAGGCCCGCCGTGAGCAGCGCGGCCACCGCGCCGAGCGCCGTCGCGGGGGAGAAGTGGTCGAGCAGCAGTCCGCTGCCGACCATCCCGGCCGGCATGCCGACCGTGAACAGCGTCAGCGTCGCGGAGATCACCCGGCCGCGCAGCGCGTCCGGGACCCGGCTGAACACCAGCAGGTCGATCATCACCCGCAGCGTCGGGATCCCCAGGCCCACCACGAACAGCGCCGTGAAGACGGTGACCGGCCCGCCGGGCAGCAGCGGCGCGAGCATCGTCGGGACGGTCAGCCAGGACACCGCGAGCAGCAGCACCCCGGGGCCGGCCAGCCGGTGCAGCCGGCTCACCAGCAGCGCGCCGGCCAGCGCCCCGACGGCTTCGCCGGCCAGCGCCAGGCCGATGCCGGCGCTGGAGGTGCCCTGGCCGCGCAGGATCACCATCACCGGCAGCAGCATCGCGGCGCCCGCGACGTTGATCAGCAGGACGACGGCGAGGATCGGGCGCAGCAGGGCGTTGCCGGCCAGGTAGCGGTAGCCGGCCAGGGCGCTGCCGGTGGTCCCGTCCGTCCCGGTGGCCCCGTCGGTCCCCGTGGTCCCCTTCATCCCCTTCGTCCCGGACTCCGGCCCGCCCGGGAACTTGACCACCAGCGCGGCGGTGAGCGCGAGCAGCGAGGCGACCGCCGTGCCGATGAACGGCGCGCTCCGGCCGAGGCCGAACAGCGCGCCCGCCAGCGGCGGCCCGACCAGGCCCGCCCCGCTCATCCGCGCCTCGTCCTGTGCGAGTGCCTGCCGCAGCTGCTCGGGCGGCACCACCGAGCGCACCGCGATCAGCCGGACCGGGCCGGTGTACGCGATGGTCGCGCCGATCACCACGGCCACCAGCAGGGTGTGCGCGACGGTCAGCCGGTCCAGCGCCATGGCGAGCGGGACGCTGGCGCAGGCGGCCAGTCGGACGGAGTCGCCGACGATCAGCAGCCGGCGCCGGTTGTAGCGGTCGGCCGCCGCGCCGCCGTGGATGCCGAAGAGGACGGCGGCGCCGATCTGCACGGCCCCGAACGCTCCGGCGAGTGTGGAGGAGCCGGTGAGCGCGAGCAGCAGCAGCGGGTACGCGGTGTCGGCGATCTGCAGGCCGAGGGTGGCGCCGGCCTGGCCGGCCCAGAGTGCCTGGAAGCGCCAGTTGCGCCGCAGCGGGACGGGCGGCGCCGCGTCCGGGGCCGCGTGCGGGGTCGCGGTGTCGGTCTTCATCGGTGGCCTCCCCCTCGTCGCCACTCACTCACCATGGCGTCATCATTCACGAATGCGTGAATGATGACGGGAATGTGACCGCTTGCGCAAGGGTGAACGCGCGATTGCCCGGGTCCACGGCCATCTGCGAGGGTGGGCCCGTGGTCGAGAACGTCGAGAACCCCGAGAACGCCGAAAGTGCTGTGAGCGCTGTGAGCACCGACGGAGCGATGGTCGCCGCCCCCGCGGTCCTGAAGGAGCGCCGGGTGGAGGACGCCGCCACCCTCAAGGCCCTGGCCGACCCGCTCCGCCTGGCGATCCTCGACGTCCTGATGGCGGCGGGCGACTCCGGCCCGCTCACCGCCAAGGAGATCGCCGCCGCGCTCGACGAGCCGCAGACCAAGCTCTACCGGCACATCAAGCAGCTGGAGAAGGTCGGCCTGATCGGCGTCGCCGGCACCCGGCTGGTCTCCGGCATCGTGGAGAGCCGCTACGCCCCGGCGCAGGCGTCACTGCGGGTCGCCCCGGAGATCTTCGCGCCCGGCTCGCCGACCCGGGTCGACGCCTACGACGCCCTGCTCGCCGCGATGGACCGCGTCCGCATCGACTTCCGCGCCCACGCGGTGGCCGACCGCATCGACTTCGGCACCTCGCGGGAGGCCGGTGCGACCGGCCTGCCGGGCATGTTCTCGCACTTCACCTACCGGCTCACCCCCGAGCGGATGCGCCGGTTGCGCCGTCAGCTCGACGCGATCTTCGACGAGTTGGGCGCCGAGGGGGAGAGCGACGCCGAGGACGCGGTGGAGGCGACCCTGTTCACCCTGCTCTACGGCGTCCGCCCCGAGCAGGGGACCGACTCTCGGACTGATACCCGACCGGGCACGGAATCGTAAACGTCGGGCGGACTGTCGGTGCCATGGTTCACGATGACTTAATGTCATACGAACTTCAGGCGCTGATCGGCCCGGCGGAGCTGGTCGCGGTGGCGGCCGCCGAGGTTTCGGCGGCCCGCTCGCGACCGCTCGCCCAGGGCCTGGCGCTGATCCCGGCCACCCCCGAGTTCCTGGCGGCCCTCCGGTTCGGCGACGAGGAGCCCGCTCACCCGGGCGCCGCCGGCTTCCACTGGTTCTCCGTCGGCCTCGAACGCCGGCTCGCCGCCTGGTCCAAGGCCGGCCCGATCGCCTGCGTGGAGGCCGACTTCTTCGGCGGCACCGGCACCCAGCGCGCCGCCCTCTGGGCCGACGGCCGCCTCGCGCTGGGCCCGTTCACCAGCGGCGAGCCCGGCCCCTTCCCGCCCGAGGGCAGCCCGATCTCCCGCGTCCTGCGCCACCTCGGCGTCCACCTCCCGGCCGGCACCGCCGACCGCGACGAGTTCGACGCCGTCGGCCTCGCCGCCCACCGCACCACCGCCGCCTGGGCCACCCCTGACTGACCCCCGGCGAACGCCCCCCCCCGCGAACGACGGCGGCCCCGGTCGGAAGCCCTTTCCAGAGCTCCCGGCCGGGGCCGCCGCTCGGCTCAGCGGTAGTTCACGTACTGGATCGCGAAGTCCAGGTCCTTGCCCTTGAGCAGTGCCTGGACGGCCTGCAGGTCGTCACGGCTCTTCGAGCTCACCCGGAGCTCGTCGCCCTGGACCTGGGCCTTCACGCCCTTGGGGCCCTCGTCACGGATGATCTTCGCGATCTTCTTGGCATCGTCCTGGGAGATGCCCTCCTTCACGTCCGCGAAGATCTTGTACTCCTTGCCGGACAGCTGCGGGTCCTTGGCGTCCAGCGCCTTCAGCGACAGACCGCGCTTGATGAACTTGCTCTGCAGCACGTCCAGGATGGCCTTGACGCGCTCCTCGCCGTTGGCCTTCATCTCGATCGTCTCGCCGGAGCGCTTGATGTCGGCGCCGACGTTCTTGAAGTCGAAGCGCGTGGAGATCTCGCGGGAGGTCTGGTTGATCGCGTTGTCGACCTCCTGCCACTCGACCTTCGAGACGATGTCGAAACTGGAGTCGGCCATGGGTGTTGGTCTCCTTGATGTTCTGGCTGCACTGAGGCGGCCCGCCCCACCGGGCGCCCGCCGCCCCAAGCCTATCCAGCCCACCCCCGCCCCCGCCCGGGACAGCCACGCCACACCCGTCGATCCCGCCCCACGGAACCGGGTGGCGAACCACCCCCCGGCATCGGGTAAGGTTTACCCAGTCGAACGGGGCAAGCCCCCGGGAGGCAAAAATCCTGGCTGGTTGCCCGAGCGGCCAAAGGGAGCAGACTGTAAATCTGTCGCGCAAGCTACGCAGGTTCGAACCCTGCACCAGCCACAGGATAGAGAAACAGCCCCTGACATGCGGAAACGCACGTCAGGGGCTGCTTTCGTCTATTCGAACACTCGCGGCGCCCCTGTGGCCGTTTCGCGAGGTTTGTCCCACCTGTTCCCGCCCGGATCCCGACGCTGACCAGCGGTTCCGGACCAGGCTCGGACCAGGGTCAGCCGGGCCGGCGCTGGAGGCGTTCGGCGATCAGCCGGTTGGCGTGGTCTTCGTCACCGTGGATGCACTTCGCGTAGACGCGGAGAAGGACGGCGATGCTGTGCCCGGCGCGCCGCGCGCACTCGGCGGGCGCCACCCCGGAAGCCAGCCACAGGGAGATCCCGGCGTGGCGACCGTCGTAGGGACGCTTCGCGAGCGGGGTGGCCTGCTCGTCCGGGCTCAGCACCTCGGCCCGGGCGGCGGCCCAGACCACTCCGTAGCCGCTCTCCTGCACCATGCCGTCGCGGAAGGTCCGGAACAGCCGGCCGTCCGGCGCCGTGCCGTACTCCTCGATGTGCTCCCGCAGCAGCTGCACCAGCTCCGGCGGGATCGGGACGGGCCTGGTGGCCTTCTCCGCGCGGTGCTTCAGGCCGCGGGGGTCGTGCGAGGCGCCGGTGTCGGTCCAGGCCGACCCCACCCGGGGGCTGTTGCCGTTGAGGTTGAGCTTCCCCCAGCCCTCCGCGGGCAGCACGCACCGGTCCTTGCGGAGGTGGACGACCTCTCCGGGGCGCATCCCGGCGTAGTAGATGCACCCGAAGAACGCCACCAGCCGCGGTCCGCGCCGACCCTGGCGCCGGACCGCCTCCAGCATCGCGGCGGCCTGCTCCGGGCTCATCACGTACTCGGGGTCGACCTCCTCCTCGACCTGCGGCGGCTGCCACTGGACCAGCGGCAGCGGATTGGCGGTCAGCAGCCCGTCCTCGACGGCTCGGCCGATGACGTGGTGAAGGATCCGGCGCTTGCGGAGGATGGTCGACGCGGCGGCCTTCGTGCCGTCCAGCTTCACCGACAGCGCAGCCAGCAACTTGCGGACCACCTTCGGGTCCTCCAACGCCGAGACGTCCACCGAGTGCCGCGCGACCCACGCGAGCGCCTTGGCGACCTCGGCCGGCGGCTCCTCGGTCCACCGGTTCACGTTGAACGCCCAGCCGTACAGCGCCCGCCGGACGACCCGCTTGTCCGGCATCCCGACCTTGCTGCTGACCAACTCGAACGTCACGCTGGCCAACGCGTCGGCCCACGTCGTCCGCGTCTTCGCCGGAGCCCCGTCCCACCGGGACTCCACGTAGTTCCGGCCGTGCTGGTACCAAGTGACGGCGTTCTCCTCCTGCTGGCGCTTCCGCAGCTCGGCCAGGGGCAGGCCCGTCTCGACGTCGAACGGCTGGTGGGAGGCGACGGCGACCAGCAGCTCGGCCTTCCTGCCGTCCGCCTGGGTCTTCGTCAGGTACGACTCGGAGAACTCCCGGCCGGCCACGGTCCACCGCACCATCCACGGCGTCCGCCGGTCCGGCCGGTGGCGGTGCTCCCAGAACTTCACCCTGTACGAGGTGGGCATCAGGCGGCGACCTCCTGCTCGGCCCACCACGCGTCGAGGGCGCTGCGGCGGACGCGGATCTGGTTGTTGGGGAGCTTCATGAGCTTCGGGCCCTTCCCCCGGGCGACCATGCGGTAGAAGGCGGAGCGGGACATCTCCAGCTCTTCGAGCACCTCGGCGAGCTTGAGCTTCGGGTCCTGCGTGGCCATGGCGGCGACTCCATCGGCGAGTGCGAATGGTGGTTGCGGAGTGTTGCGGGCCCTCTCGCGGACGGGCGCGGAGGGCGGAAATCGTCAGGGATGTCAGGACAAACCGCTGGCCTGCGACTTTGGATCCGGGCAGGGCGTCAGGGGTTGTCAGGGCTGTCAGGGGATCTCGGTTATCCCTGACAGCCCTGACGTTCCCTGACGGGCCGTCCAGAAGTGTTTCTGCTGGTCAGGGCTTTGTCCTGACACTCCTGACGGTCACGTGATCGTTTCCGTGTCCGTGGGGGTGCTCACGGCCGGGTGGACGCGGTAGGTGACGGCCTGCGGGCGGCCGCGCTGACCGCCGGCCGGGGGCTGGTCGGCGCGGAGCCAGCCATGCTGTTCGAGCAGCTGCAGGGCGGGCTCGACGTCCGCGACCTTCTTGTACCGACGGCTGCTGGCGACGGCGTCGTGGGCCTTGATGTGGGTGCGGTGGGTGCCATCCCGCTTCGGCCGCTGGAGCCACTGGAGGAGGGCGTGGGCGTCCTCGGTGGCGGGGTCGGCGGCGATCAGGTCGAACACGGCGAGGGTGTGCGCGGTGTAGTACTCGGCGATCTCGGCGGCCCGCTCGACGGTGGCGGCCTCGACGGGGGCGCGCCAGTCGCCGGCCGTGTGGTCGGCGAGGTGGAGCAGGACGGCGAGGCGGGCGATGTGGCCGACCAGCTTGCCGGCCCAGTCCTTGATGTGGGCGAGCGGCTCGTCCGGACGGAGCTGGACCTCGAACCTCTCCTGCAGCTTCTCCACGGCGAGGTCGGCGGCCTCGGTCATCGTGACGGTGACCGGCTCGTCGAGGGCCGTGAGGGTGTGCAGGAGCGCGGTGAGGCGCAGGTCGTAGGCGGAGGCGACCTGCTCCGGGACGGGGGTGGTGCGGATCTTGCGGTAGCCGAGGTTGGAGGGCGGCAGGGAGTACAGGAAGCGGGCGAGCAGGCCCCGGTCGCGGGCGCCGGGGGCGGCGCCGAGCTCCTGGAGGACGGCGGGCTGCGGGGTGACGCCGATCGTCAGCGCGGGCTTGTCGACGGTGGGCTGCTCGCGGGTGATCCGGTCGGCCTGCAGGCGTTCGCCCTTGTGGGCCTGGAGGAAGACGCCGAGGTTGGGCTTGCTGCTGTAGCGGCCGACGATGCTGTCGAACAGGTCGCCCTCGGGGGAGAGCGCGGCCAGGCAGCGGTGCACGCCGAGCTGGTGGGTGACGGTCTCGGGGGTGATGTCCCCGGACAGGGTGAGGCGCGGGCTGGGCGGCACGACGATCTCGTCAGCGAGCATGCGGGCGCCGGCGATCTCGGCGACCAGGTGGGCGCGGTCGAGGTCGGGGTTCTTGCGGGCCTTGGCCATGAGCGCGTCGACCTCGGCGAGCGCGGTCTCCTTCGCGGTCTCGGCCTCGATGATCCGGGCCCGGGCGGAGGCGCGCAGTTCGTCCTCGACGCGGTAGATCGGTGCGGTCATGAACGCGAAGACGTCGGACTTGCGGCTGGCCGGGGGCATGGCGCAGACCAGGTAGAGGTTCGACTGCTCGCGCCAACCGGGCCGGATCTCCACCCCCACCCGCCCGCCGGCGGCCGTCGAGAGCGCGGCGAGGGACATGGTGGCGGCCATGTCGGGCGGCGTCTGCGTGAACTCAGCCACCGCCTCCACGTAGGCACCGACCCACGCCGGGAGGGCGTGGACGGGGAAGGTGGGCAGGGTGCCGTGGGAGCCGAGCGGGACGGGGGCGAGCCAGCTCTCCCCGGTGGCGAGGTCGGCGAGCGCTGCCAGGGCGGCGGCGCGCACGTCGTCCAGGTCGGCCTGGCCGTCGCCGGCCATGTGGGCCAGGCGGCTGGTGGCGGTGTTGATCCGGCGCCGCTCGGCGGCCGCGCGCACGATCTCGGCGTAGTAGTCGCCGTTCGCCGCGGTGGGGGTGGCCTCGATACACGTGTGCAGGTAGCCGGGCCCACCGATGCGGCCGAGGTCGCCCTGCGCGCGCAGGACACCGGTCAGCAGCAGCGGATCCACCGGCCGCTCACCGCCCGCCATGCGGGTGATGGCACGCCAGATCGTCTCGTGCGCGGGGTGGTAGAACGCGCCCGGGTCGCCGAGCTGGGCGGCCAGCGCGGGGATCTGGACAGGGTCGAGCAGGGCTGCGCCGATGACGGCCTGTTCGGCGGCCTTGACCTCGGAGGGTTCGGGCCGGAACGGGATCACGTTCGGGTGCGCGGACTCAGCGCTCAAGATGGGCTCCTTTCGTACGGAGCAGGGCGGCCCGCACCCGGGCGGTGCCGGGCGCGGGCTGTGAAAGGAAGGGAGGTCAGAAGAGGGAGTTCGGCCCGGCGGCCTGCCGGGCGGCGAGGACGGCCTGCCACAGGCCGCCGGTGTCGCCGAGCGGCGGGGTCCGCTCGTTCACCGCTTGTCCCAGTCGGGCAGCTGGTGGTGGTCGAGCCAGGCGAACGCCGAGGTGGTGCGGGAGCGTTCGCGGACCTCGGTGTCCGCGCAGGGGACGCTGCCGGGCAGCACGTGCGCGTCGGTGAGGCTGGCGTGCAGGCGGATGCCGTGGGGCACGCAGGCCTTGGTGGAGGTGCCGTGGCGGTCGAGGACGGTCACGGCGTCGCGCGGGCCCTCGCAGGGGCCGGCGTCGCCGAGCAGGGTGGCCTCGCAGACGGGCTGCGGGGCGGGGGTGTTTCCGGGCATGCTGGTCCTCTGGTCTCTACGAAGGGATCGGAACGCCCCGCACCAGCCGTCTCTCTGCCAAGGTCGGCGGCTGGTGCGGGGTTGGTGTTGCACGGGGCTGGCTCAGCCCTGGTCCGTCTCGCAGGTGCCGTCGCAGTCGTAGTAGCCGCAGCCACCGCACTCGGGGCAGTCGTCGTACGCGACGGTGAGGACGTCGCACGCGTCGTCGTCCCAGGCCTCGTTCTCGTAGCCGCCGCCGGATCCGTGGCAGCCCTCGCAGATCTCGGTGTGACCGGGCTGCGGGCCGGCGGCCCGCTCCTCCTCGGCGCGCCGCTGGTCGTCGGCGACGTCGAGGGCGATCTCGAACGCCTTGTCCTCGGCGCGGGTCGGCCTGTCGACGTCTCCCTCGTTGGCGTAGGCGTCGTACGGGTCGTCGTGCTCGGCGGCCATGCGGCCTTCCTTTCAGACGGCGGGGCGGCGCGGAAGGTGCTCGCGGCGCGCTCCGTCGGCCCCTTCCCGGGGCGGTGTGGTCGGGGGTGTAGTCGAGCTGTGGTCGGGGATGTGGTCGTGTGGTTTTCGCAGGTCAGAGCACGAGTGTGGTCGAGCCGGAGGGGGCTTGGGCGGGGCGGGGGAGCGGGGCCGCGGAAGGGGCCGAGGAGGCCGCCGGCAGCCCCCTGTCCGGAGAGCCGGACGGGGGCTGTGGGGCGGTGCTTCAGGCGGCCTCGGCGGGGGTGTGGTCGGGGACCGCGTGGGCGGGCAGGCGCGGGGGGTGTCCGAGGTGGGCCGTCAGGCCCGCCGCGGTGAGGCCCGGGGAGATCGCTTCGCCGACCCGCACGCGCTTCTCGACGGGGAGACCGGCGGCCCTCACGGCGGCCCCGAAATCGCGGGTGCTGGCGCCGGGGTAGCGGCCGTGCCGCTGGAGGCTGGCGAGCACCTCGGAGAGGAGCACCTTCCCGGCCCCACCGTCGCCCTGCGCGCGCAGGGCGACCATGTGCTCGACGGTGGCCGCCAGTTCGGCCGGGCCGAGGGTCGGGGAGACCCCCGGCTCGGCCTGCTCCTGGTCGTCGTCGGCGTTGTCGGCGGCCGGGTCGCCGACGTCCTCCCCGGTGCTGGCGGTGCGGGTCTTCACGGGGGAGGGGGCGTGGAGGAGGGCGGCGATCCACCAGCCGCCGAGTAGCAGGCCTATGCCGGGCTCGATCAGGGGGCGGGCGAGGGACCAGACGAGGGGACCGCCGACGATCAGCAGCAGGGCGGCCGCGCCGGCGGTGTCCCCGAACTTGCCGCGCTTGGCCTTGCGGTCGGCCTTGGCGCGCTCCAGCGCGACCTGGCGGGCCGTGACCTCCGCCGCTTCCTGGGCCTGGATCATCGCGGCGCGCTTGGCCGCGTCGGGCTCGCCCGCGAGCTTCTTGGCGAACGCGGCCTCGGAGGCCTCGGCGGCCAGGGCGGCGATCTGGTCCTGCTTGGCCTGGAGCGCGGCGGCCTCGGCGCGACGCTCGCGCTGCGGGGCCGTGAGCCGGCGGATCAGGACCGGGGTGCCGGTCATGAGGCCGGTGACGGGCCAGGCCAGGGTGGCGACGATCCGCAGGCGGTGGCCGGCGGTCGCGCGCTCGGTCGGGAACAGCTTCTCCGGAATCAGCTTCTCCATGGCTCAGGCCACGACCGAGGTGAGGAGGCTGCTGAGGAACGAGCCGGGGATGGCCCACAGTCCCCCGGCGTAGACGAACAGGGAGGGGCTGATGGCGCCGAGGAGGGCGTCCTTCCACGCGCGGGGCGCGAGCCCGAACACCGCGATCGTGGCGATGGCGGCGGTGGCGCCGGGCTTCCACTCCCCGATGGCGGGGTTGCCCTGGAAGGCGTCGTTCAACTGCTGGCCGATGGTGGGCAGTTGCTGGAACGCGGCGCCGGCGTTGGCCGCGAGCAGCCCGATGCCGTAGGACCAGTAGGGGACGTTGTCCGGCTTGACGTCGATCTTGTTCTTCCCGCGGATGCCGACGTAGAGGTAGAAGGTTGCGACGGTGGCGGCGCCGCCGCTGCCCAGGGCGATGAGGCTGCTCATGGTGGGTGTGCTCCTTCAGCGGTAGAGAGGGAGGGCGGCGATGGCGGGGCCCAGGCCGAGGGCGACGGCGATGCCGGAGGCGACCGGGACGCGCAGGACGACCAGGAGCGCGAGGGGTCCGGGGCCGCGGACCTCGGAGACCCGCAGGCGGCCCCCGTCGCGGGCGAGCAGGTCCAGGCCCCAGCCGAAGGCGGCCAGCAGCAGGCCGACGAGCGGCCCGCCGGGGCTGATCAGCGGCACCAGGCCGGTGACGTAGCCGCCGGTCGCGCTGATCGCGGTGAGGGTGCACCAGCGGCGGAAGCGCCGGGTGCGGTCGGACGGGGCCTTGGCGCGGGCGGCGCGGCGGCGCCGGCGGCGGGCCCGGGTGGCGGCTTCGCGGCGGTCGGCGAGCTGCTGGCGGCGGTGGCGGCGGGTGCGCTGCTCGGGGGTCTCCCCCCGGGCGGCCAGGACGGCGTCCTCCCTGGCGCGGGCCCGCTGCCGGTCCAGCTCCTGTTCGGCCTGGCGGCGGGCGGCGCGCTCCTCCGGGGTCTCGCTGATCCGGTCGGCGAGCAGGTCGACCAGGCCGACCAGGTCGTCCCGACGGTGGTCGGGGGTGAGGATCTGCTCGACGCGGTGGCGCTCGGCGCGCTGCTCGGGAGTTTCGCCGGCGGCGGCGAACTGGGCGTCGCGCAGGGCGCGCTGGGAGTTGATCAGGGCCTCGTACTGGACCTGCTCGCGGGCGTGGCGCTGGGCCTCGGTCTCGGTGAGGAGCTGGCCGACCTGCAGGCCGACCTGCGAGGCGATGTGCGGGACCTGCTCGGTGAGGATCCGCCCGACGGGGGCCCAGAACGCGGCCGCGGCGGCCTCCATGGACGGCCGGGCGGCGCCCTGGTCGCCCTGGGCGGCGCCGAGCGGGACGGGGGTGTGTACGGGGGTGGGGCCGTCCTTGCGCCACCACTCCGGGGCGTTGACCGGCTCGGCGGCGGCCGGGCCGGCCGGGCCCGGGGGCGGGACGGTCGGCGGCGCCGAGGGCATCGGCGGCACGGTGGGCCGCGGCGGGGCCGGCGGCGTGGGGGCGGGCCCGGGAGTGGTGGGGGTGGTGTAGGCGGCGAGCCTCTGCAGCAGGTCCGCGAGGTCGTCGTCCCAGTCACCGGGCGGCGGGGTGGTGGTCACCGGTTCCACCCCCCGCAGCGGGCCAGCAGGCGGATGCAGTAGTAGGTGAGCGCCGCGTCCCCGCTGAGCAGGAGCAGGCAGATCAGGTTGCCGATCACGTGCGTTTCTCCAGGTCAGGAGAGGCGCGCACCCCGCACACGGGAGGGTGTGCGGGGTGCGCGCCTCGGGCGGTCAGCGGCGGCTGAGCTGGTTGTTGCTGTGGCTGGTGCGCGGGGCGTTCAGCGGGCGGCCGTTGGCGCGGGCCTCGTCGTAGTCGGCGCCGGTCCAGGTCCGGCCGTCGGCGTCGACGTGGTCCGGGGTGTCGGTGCGCGTGCTGGGCCGGGACTCGGAGCGGCGGGAGAGGAGGGCCATCTCAGCGGCCCCCGATCCGGCCGACCAGGACGAACGGCTCGCCGTCGACCACGCACATCGCGGTGAACTCGGCGGGGCCGGCGCCGCCGTTGCGGGCGTCGGAGACCACCAGGCGCGAGCACCACGGCTCGCGGATCAGGCCGCTGACCACGTCCAGCGGCACGGGGTCGGCGACCCGGTAGGCCACGCCGTCACGGCGGACGGTGCCGACCAGCGGCAGGGAGGTGATCGCCTTCACTTCGCACCGCCGTCCTTGCCGCCCGGCACGCCGGAGTCGACCTGCAGGCTGCGGAAGCGGTGGCGCTGCTCGTCCTCCCAGGCGGTCTTCTCGGTGAGGAAGGCGTGGTGGATCGGGTCGCCGATCGGGCAGGGCCGTCCGTCCTGGCACAGCTCGCAGGTGGCGGTGTGCTCCGTGGCGGCCTGGAAGGCGGCCATGTAGGTGATGAACTGCGGGTCGGCCGTGGGCTCGACGGTCACGATGCCTGCTCCTCAGCGGTCGTGGTGGGGACGGCGTGCAAGGCGGGCCGGGCGGCGGGGTGTTCCTTGTAGCGGGCGGCGATCCAGCCGGCGGACCAGCCGGTCAGTTCCACCGCCTGGCGCTGCGGCAGCCCGGCCTCGATGGCGGCCTTGACCACCTCGCGGGCACGCTCCTCCGGTAGGCGCTCCTCGGCGGGACCGGCGGCCAGCAGCTCGGCGCGGGCGCGCTCGGCGGCCTCCCGCTCGCGTCGTTCGGCCTCGGCCCGGGCGTCGCGCTCACGCTCGCTTGCCTCGCGCTCACGGCGCTCACGCTCACGCCGTTCGTGCTCACGGCGCTCGCGGTCGGCCCGCTCGGCAGCCTCCCGCCGGGCCTTCTCCTCGCGCTCCGCCGCCTCGCGGTGCGCGGTCTCCTCGCGCTGTTCGCGGGCGATGCGCTCCTCGTGCTCACGCTGCTCGCGGACCATGAGCGCGTCGTGCTCACGGCGCTCACGCTCGGCCCGTTCGGCGGCCTCGAACCGGGCGATCCGCTCCGCCCGCTCCTCCTGGCGCCGGGCTTCGGCCCGCTGTTCGCTCTGCTCGCGCTCGGCCCGCTCAGAAGCCTCTCGGGCGGCCAGTGCGGCGCCGATCGCCCGACGGTAGGCGAGCGACGTCTCGGCCGTGACGATCAGCATCAGCGGCGCCACCGAGTGCACCGCCACCCCGACCGGGTCCCGGTCCAGGGCGGACAGACCCACGTTGAGCAGCACCGTCATGAGACCGGTCATCCAGCGCAGGACCACCGGCCACCGCCCGCCGTCGCCGTTCAGGCGGGCGAGCGTGGCGTCCATACGCACGACGATCACCACCGCCGCGTCGACCACGAGCGGCAGGATCGGCGCCGTCCACTCCCAGCCCGGCGGGGTGTGGCCGGCCATGAGCGGGGTCACCGTGAGCACGCTGTACAGCACCGCACCGAACGTGATCGCCCACGTCCCGACGGACAGCGCACGCTCGGCGGAGCGGATCTGAGCGGGACTCATCGCCGCCTTCATCGCGACCCCCGAACCGGGCACCGTGAGCGGCTCGTGAGCGCGCTCACGGCGGACGTGAGCGCGGTGAACTCGTTGGCGTTCACGCCGCCACCCGGAGGGTGCTCGCCGTGCGCCGGATGACTGCCGGGCGCCGCAACGGCACCGGCGCCCACCGCAGCAGGCGCTCGGCGAAGGCGGCCAGCTCCGGGTCCTCCCGGCGCAGGTCCGCCAGCATCGCGTGCGCCGCGTCCAGCCGGGCCGCGCGCTCGATCTCGCCCTCGCCGGCGACCCCGGCGAACAACTGCTCGTCCACGCCGAGCGCCAACTCGGCGAACTCGTCGCCGTCCGCGGCTGTCTGGCCCGCGATAATCAGCCTCATGGGCCTACCTCTTCTCTGGGGTGTGGGCCCGTGAGGGGCCGCCGCGCTCCGGCCAAGGAAGGCGCGGCGGCCCCGTTCTCACAGGCCCGACCAACGTTGATCAACAGCACTGGCCGCCCCGGTTGCCCAGGGCGGCCAGCAGGTCCTGCGCCCTTGCAGGCGGGCGCGGCCTTTTGATCTAGGTCTCCGATCTGACAAGGCGCCGGGATGCCTCGGCCCGATCTGTCCCGGGCCCCTTCGCCCTGGGCGCGGCGGAAGGCCGGCCATCTACGGGCGCATTCGTGCAGGTCAGAGCAGCCCAAAGAAGGCCCCTCTGTGTCACCCCTGTCTCACTCGGTGCGACACTCACAACATAGAGAACCTGCCTAGGCAGGTCAAGAGAGTTGGGTTTCTCGCGCCTGTTGGGCACCTGCCCTAGCATTGGCCCATGGCCTTGGACCCGGACGACTCGCGCCCCCCGTATCAGCAGGTCGGCAGCTCTCTGCGGGCCTCGATCCTCACCAAGAAGCCGGGCTTCGAGACCGGCGACAAGCTCCCCTCAGGCCCCGAGCTGGCTAAGCACTTCGGCGTGGCGCGCGGCACGGTGGACAAGGCGCTCGACCTGCTCCGCACCGAGGGGCTGATCGTGACGCGGCAGGGGAGCGGGTCCTTCGTCAGGGAGCGGACGTCCCGGCCGGTCGGGCTGCGGCCTCACCTTGAGGCGGCCTTCGAGCAGCAGCAGGTGACCCTCGACTTCGCCGGCTTCTCCAGCGAGACGCTGCACAACGCGCTCCAGGAGCCGCTGGACAAGGTCCGCTCCGGCCGGCTGGCGCCGGAGTCCATCACCATTCGGCTCCTGCTGCCGGACACCACGGCACCCATGGCCGTGCCGGTGCTCGTCGACGGCCTCCAGGACGAGGCCGCCCTCCGGCAGCGCGCCCGCAACATCGCCCTGACGAACGCCGGCGGGATCGCGCACTCAGTGGAGATGCTCGCCGAGCTGGGCCTGGTCCAGAAGGCGAACGTCCAGGTCAAGGTCCACCGGGCGTCCAGCCTGTTCAAGCTGTACATCCTGAACCGGTCGGAGGCGTTCTTCGGCTTCTACCCGCTCCGCGAACGCACCGTGGCGATCGACGACACCGCCCACACCTTCTACGACGTGACCGGCAAGGACACCACTCTGTTCCACCACGCCGCCGGCCCGGATGACGCCTCGCTCGGCTCGCAGTACGTCCAACAGGCCCAGATGTGGTTCGACAGCGTGTGGAGCACGATCGCGTACGAGCGGCAGCCATGAACACCACCCCTCAGCAACTCGCGGAGGTGCTGCGGCCGGTGAAGCACGTGCTGCTCGACTTCGATGGCCCGGTGTGCTCAGTCTTCGCCGGCCTTCCCGCTCCGGAGGTCGCGCGCCGACTCCGCGAGGGCCTGCTCGCCGCCGGCGAGCAGGCCCCGGCTGGGGCGGAGGACGAGAGGGACCCGCTCGCGCTGCTTCGCCTAGTCTCGGACGCCCGGCCCGATCTCGTGGAGAGCACGGACGCCGCACTGGCCGCGCTGGAGACCGAAGCCGTCCGGGCCGCCCGCCCGACCCCGGGCGGAGAGTCGGTTCTTCGGGCTGCCATCCGCTCCGGTCGGCTGGTCTCTGTGGTCAGCAACAACGCGGGCGCGGCCATCGGGGCCTACCTCACCGAGCACGGCCTAAGCGAATACGTGGCCGGTGTCTTCGGACGCGCCCCGGGCGACCCCTCCTCCATGAAGCCGAACCCGCGCCTCCTGCTCGAAGCCATGGAAGCCGCGGGCACCGGGCTGGAGTACTGCATCTTCATTGGTGATGCGGCCCGTGACGTCGAGGCTGGGGAGGCCGCCGGCGTTCCGACGATCGGCTACGCCAACAAGCCAGGGAAGGACGTCAAGTTGGCCGCCGCCGGCGCCGTGGTGGTTGCGTACTCGATGCAGGTCATCGCGGATGCCCTGACCTAATGTCCAAGTTCGGACCAGCCCGTTTGCTGTCGGTGGTTGTCAACGTTGGTTGGCTCCGGTTGACGTCATACAGCCCAGAGGTGGCTCGGGGACTCACCGACGGGGCCGCAGGAGAGCATGGCTGGAGAACGAGCGTTGCGCTATCTGGCTGACCTGCACGCTTGTTGTGCTGCCTGGTGGCTGGCTTCTTCTCCGTTTCCGCCCGCGACCCTTGGCCAACCTGGCATGGCCACCAGCCCGTGAAGAACTCCGGGGCAGGGAGGGCCTCCAACGGATCGTTCGGCCGATCCGCTCCCTTGCGCGTGACCCCAACCACAGCCCCCGCACCCGCTCGTACCCATCCAAGAGCAGCGAGCCGGAACAAGCCCCCTTTGACCAGCCATCAGTCGATCTGCCCGCGTTAGCCGGTTCCGGGCGCAAAGTCCTGACAGGCGCGGGCTGCGCTCATAGGCTAGGACGCCTGCGACCCGTGTGACCACAGGGGCGATGGAAGTGGAGCGCCATGCGCATTTCAAGGATCAAGATCGAGAACTTTCGCGGGCTTGCGAGCGTCGATATCCCGCTTTCTCGATTCGGCTGCCTCATTGGTGAGAATAACGCTGGAAAATCCTCGGTTTTTCAGGCGCTCAACTTTTTCTTCCGAGGCGCAAGCGCACTCTCTTCTGACTTCCTCCACGCATCCAAAAGGATTCGCATCCAGGTGGCGTTCGCTGGGATTACCGATTCCGACCTCCTGCGACTTGAAGAAAAGCATAGGACTCGCATCTCACCCGACATCGTTGATGGCTCGCTTACCTTGGTCAAAGTATACGACGGGCCAGGGAAGGGTGAGCTCCGAATCGTTTCGATGGTCCCAGCCGAAGCACGATACGGAAAAGTAGCAATTGACGAGACCCTCAAAACTGGGCTTTCGGCCGACGTGATAGCGGCGAATGTTAAGGCCACCTATCCCGAGATTTACGACAAGCTTGATGGAAAGGTCAATCGGGCGGCCGTGAGGAGAGAGCTCAAAGAGACTATCTCCAACTTGGCATCAGATGAACTCGTAATGGGGGAAGAGAAGCTGCCAACCGGGATGGATAAATCCATCTCCCCACTCCTTCCTGAGCCAATCTATATTCCGGCCGTAAAGGAGCTCAATGACGACGTTAAGACGACAGACTCTTCGACATTCGGCAGGCTGCTCACCCTTCTATTCGGACAGATTGAGCATCAGTTGCCAAGTTTGGCGGCATCTTTCGGCAGTCTGCGCAAGCAGCTTAACGTCGTGACGCTAGAGGACGGTGGAGTTGAGGATAATCGCCTGGATGAGGTCCGGGAAATTGAAGGGCTCATCCAAAGAAACCTTCAGGACTCCTTTCCTCGCGCGAACGTGCGCCTGGAAATTCCGCCGCCAGAGCTGCGAAGCCTGCTGGCTCAGGCCGAGATCTCTATCAATGATGGGGTAAGCGGGCATTTTCGTACTAAGGGTGACGGTCTGCGCAGGTCCGTCACGTTTGCAATGCTTCGCACGTATGTTGATTTGAAGACGGCCCAGCCGGACGGAGCGCCTAGCGCGCAGCAGCCGTACCTCCTCCTATTCGAGGAGCCGGAGGTCTTCCTGCATCCGCGCGCACAGAAGCAACTGTTCGACGCGTTGAAGTTTTTCTCTGACTTCAACGACGTGCTCGTCACCACACATTCTCCCTCCTTCTTTGCCCCGCGCGCCACCGGCACCTTCGTTAAGATTATTAAAGATCACGAAAGTAGTCCCCCAGCGAGTCGGGCGTGCGTGGTGGATGTGCACGACATGGAATCGCGAGACCAGTTCGAAATTATCAAGCACGAAAACAATGAGGCGGCATTCTTTTCCGACTCGGTTCTGCTGGTAGAAGGCCCAAGTGACCACATTCTTATTCCGCATATTTCCCGAACGCTGAATCCAGGATGGGACTTCAGTAAGCACTCTGCCACTATCGCAAAAGTGGAGGGGAAGGGGAGCATCTCCCGATATCGATCATTCTTTGAGAAGTTCGAGATGAAGGTTTCTGTGCTCGCCGACCTTGATGCCCTACAGGGGGATTTTGACAAGCTTGGCGCGAGCGAAAAATGTAAATCGCTCAGGGATCTACTGATCGGGAAGGTCACCGAGGCGGCTGCTGCACAGACTGCGGTCGACTCCACGGAACCCACCGGTGAAACTCTGAGAAAAATGCGCAAGAGTGGTGCACTTCAAGGCCTCTGGCGGGAGGCTCAGAAGAAGCGTGAAGAGTTTGAGAGAGGAGAGTGTGAGTGGCATGACTTGAACCTTGCAATTGGCGAATTCTTCAATCGCTCGGCATCTCAGGCGCAACGCGATATTCTTAGGTCACCGGCGGATGAGAGCATCAGGGAGGTGAAGGTGAAGCTGATCTTGGCTCTGCGGGAAGAGAATATCTTTGTGTGGGAGCGGGGTGCGATTGAAGACTACTATCCGCCCCTTGAAGAGAATCAGTCGAGCAACAAGAACGTCCGGGCTCAGGATTTCTGTGAGAGGTATGTAACGGCGGATGATATCCGTGGGCTCCCCGCCTTCGGTGGTGGGGCATGCGAGTTTGATCTGATCTTTGAAAAGTTTTTCAATACAGGCCTGTCTCAACCTTCCTTGATCCCGGCACAGGCAAGTGGCGAACCGAATGGTGCTCCCGCGTGACGGGCATGCTCGTGCGACAGGACCGCCCACCCCTGGCTATGCCAGGGTTGGTCGCGGCATTTGTCGTCCGTGCTTACTCCCGCCGCGGGTGTGAAGTCTGGAGCATGCCTGTCTACGCCTCGGCCTTGGCTCCCGCCCCTTGCGGGCGCGGCCGACGACGGCGAGGCAGGCCGGGGCGTAGACAGGAAGCGGCGTGCGTCGGTGGAAGGCGCGCCGTCGCGTCACAGGCGCGACCCTTGGACCTTGCGTGAGGTTGCTTTTAGTAGCTCCTGAGGCTGGGGACCACCGCCGGTGTCTCTGGTCCACCGTTGGCGCGACTTCCAGTCTTCGGCTGCCTGCCGAGCAGAGCGAGGTGCCTTGATGAAGTGGCGAAAGTCGTAACAGCCCGCTCCGAGCCTGCCGACACGCATCCGTTGGCAGGCGCCGCCCGGACCATGATCCGGACCAGTGGCGGACCAGATCCAGTCTGTGCGCAAGATCTCACAGGTCAGAGCGCCCCTGGTCAGCGGTCTGTAAATCTGTCGCGCAAGCTACGCAGGTTCGAACCCTGCACCAGCCACAGGATGGATGGACGGCCCCCGATTCACGGAGACGTGAGTCGGGGGCCTTTCGTCGTTTTCGGGGCTCATCGGGGGAGGGTGAGGAGGAGGGCGGCGGCGGTGGGGGTGTCGGGGGCGGTGTGGGTGGGGGTGGGGTGGGACGGGGGGAGGGACGGGGGCGGGGTGGGGGTGATCCAGATGGAGCGGAGGCCGGCGGCGTGGGCGCCGGCGAGGTCGGTGTCGGGGTTGTTGCCGACCATCCAGTCGGCGGAGGTGAGGGTGCGGCCGAGGCGGGCGGCGGCGAGGTGGAAGATCCCGGGGTCGGGTTTGCGGGCGCCGGCCTCCTCGGAGACGCAGACGACGTCGACGGCGGGGAGCAGGCCGGTGCGGGCGAGTTTGGCGCGCTGGATGTCGGTGGAGCCGTTGGTGACGACGGCGATGGTCCAGCCGGCCGCGCGGAGTGCGGCGAGGGCTTCGGGGACGCCGGGGATCAGGCGGGTGCGGGCGGCCTCGTGGGTGACGTGCTGCTTCCAGAGGGTGGCTCCCGAGTAGGGGAGGCGGTAGCGGGCGCCGATGCGGCCGAAGCCGGACGGGGAGCGGTCGGCGCGGAAGAGGGCGTAGACGACGGGGGCGGCCTCGGGGGGCAGGTCGTGGGCGGCGCAGAAGGCGGGGGTCCAGGCCTCGGGGCCGCCGTCGCGTTCGACCAGGGTGTGGTCCAGGTCGATCAGGAGGAGGGGTGAGGAGGACAGGACGGAAGGAAAGAGCTGAGGGTGAGGTGGCATGTGCGGAGGGTAGCGGATGAAGGGGGGTGGGGGTTATTGCGAATGGCTTGCAATTACATGGATGAGGCAGCACAGTGGTGGGGCAGGGTGGGGTCGGACCGTTCAGCTCGGCCGCCGGGAGTCCTTCCCAGGAGCCGATCGTCTTCCCAACCGGCGCCCGCCGGGACAAGCGGTCCGCCCATCCTGCCCAGCCGCCGTCAGGGGCCCGTCAAGGGTGGGCGACGGCGCGTCAGGAACGCGTAGGGGCCGTGGGGCGGGACCGGCCGCCGCCCGCAGGATCGGAGCAACCGATCGACTGCGGAGGTTCCGTCCGATGTCCAGCCCCCTCGCCCCGGCCGCCGCCGCGACCCCCGCGGCCGAGCCCGAGCCGCCGGATACCGGCGCGAGCGCGGCGGACCGGCACCGGCTGACCGCGCTCGGCGGTCTGGCGGCGCTCTCCCTGGACGCGATGGCCTCGGTGGCGTACGGGCCGGAGTCCGTGGTGCTGGTGCTCGCCGCGGCGGGGGCGTACGGCCTGGGGTTCACGCTGCCCGTCACGGCGGCGATCGCGGTGCTGCTGGTGGTGCTGGTGGCCTCCTACCGGCAGGTGATCGCGGCCTTCCCGGACGGCGGCGGCTCGTACGCGGTGGCCAAGGCGCACCTGGGCCGGCGGACGGCGCTGACCGCCGCGGCCTCGCTGGTGATCGACTACATCCTGAACGTGGCGGTCTCGGTGACGGCCGGCGTGGCGGCGCTCACCTCCGCGGTGCCGGGCCTGTACGGCCACCGGGTCTGGCTCTGCCTGGGCGTGCTGGCGCTGGTGACGGCGGTGAACCTGCGCGGGATCGCCGAGTCGGCCCGCTGGTTCATGGCGCCGACGGCCGTCTTCGTGCTGTCGATCCTGACGATCGTGGTGGTCGGCCTGTTCCGGGACGCGCCGGTGAGCACCGCGGCGGCCGACGGCCACGCCTCCGTGCTGGCCGACAACGCGACGGCGGTGGGCGCGTTGCTGCTGCTCAAGGCCTTCGCGGCCGGGTGCTCGGCGCTGACCGGCGTGGAAGCGGTGGCGAACGCCGTCCCGTCCTTCCGCGTGCCGGGCGTGAAGCGCGCGCAGCGCACCGAGGTCGCGCTCGGCGCGCTGCTCGGCGTGATGCTGATCGGACTGGCCCTGCTGATCGGCCGCTTCCACCTCCAGCCGGTCGAGGGCGTCACCGTGCTCGCCCAGCTGGCCGACGCCTCGCTCGGGCACGGGGCCGCCTTCTACCTGGTGCAGTTCGCCACCGTGGTCCTGCTCGGGCTGGCCGCCAACACCTCCTTCGGCGGCCTGCCGGTCCTGCTCCACCTGCTGGCCCGCGACAACCACCTGCCGCACGTCTTCGCGCTGCGCGCCGACCGCCAGGTGCACCGGCACGGCGTGCTCTTCCTGGCCGCCGTCTCCGCGCTGCTGCTGGTCGGCTCGGGCGGTGACGTCAACAGCCTGGTCCCGCTCTTCGCGATCGGCGTGTTCGTCGGCTTCACCGTCTGCCAGGTCGGCATGGTCCGCCACTGGTGCCTGCTGAAGCCGGCCGGCTGGCGGTGGAAGGCGGCGCTGAACGGGTTCGGCGCGCTGCTCACCGGCACCGCCGCCCTCGTCGTCACCGGCACCAGGTTCACCGAGGGCGCCTGGGGCATCTGCCTGGCCCTGCCGCTGCTGGTGCTGCTGTTCGAGGCGGTGCACCGCGGCTACGCCCGGATCGGCGAGCGGCTGGAGCTCGGGCGCGTCCCCGGACCGCTCACCCCGCAGCGCAGCCTGGTCGTGGTCCCGGTCACCGCGATCACCCGGCTCACCCGCGACGGCCTGTCCGCCGCGCTCTCGCTCGGCGACGAGGTCGTCGCCGTCACGGTCGTCCACGAGCCCGCCGAGGCCGAGGCGCTGCGCCGGGACTGGGAGCTGTGGCGGCCCGGCGTTCCGCTGGTCGAGATCGCCGACGGCCACCGCCGCCTGGGGCAGCCGATCGCCGCCTTCGTCAACGACCTCGCCGCCGAACACGTCTACGACCGCCTCACCGTCCTCATCCCCGAGGTCGAGCCGGTCCGCCCCTGGCAGCGGGCGCTGCAGAACCGCCGCGGCGCGGTGATCGACCGGGCGCTGCGCCGGCACACCGACGCGGTGGTCTGCCGGCTCCGGCTGCGGATGTGAACGGCGCCGGGAGGTGAACGGCCCGGGGAGGCGGGCGGTGCGCGGAGGTGAACGGCGCACGAATGCGAACAGCCCCCCCTGATGGAATTGCGCCGATATGCCCCATGTAAATGGAGCGATCGTCATATCTTGACGATGTCTTAACGGCCCTCCTCGGCGCCCTCGAAACGCCCCCGACCCGCCCGGAAAGCCCGTCCATAGCGGCTTCGACCAGCGGAAACATCCCGCCCGTCCGTCCCGCCGGACGCCGTCGGCACGCCGGAACGGCCCATTGCGCGCCTGTCGCACGCGCTTACGCTCGCCGATGTGTTCAACGTGCCCCAGGCGCTCAAGCGCCTCGTGATCGGCAAGGCCATGCGCAGCGAGGAGCTCGGCGAGACGCTGCTCCCCAAGCGCCTGGCCCTGCCGATCTTCGCCTCCGACCCGCTCTCCTCGGTCGCCTACGCGACCCAGGAGATCCTGCTGGTGCTCACCGTCGGCGGCACCGCCTTCCTCTACCTGACCCCGTGGGTCGCGGCCGGCGTGGTCGCGCTGATGGCGGTCGTGGTGATGTCCTACCGCCAGGTCGTGCACGCCTACCCGAGCGGCGGCGGCTCCTACGAGGTGGTCTCCCGCAACCTGGGCGCCAACTCGGGCCTGGTGGTGGCCGCCTCGCTGCTGGTCGACTACGTGATGACGGTCGCCGTCTCGGTGGCCTCCGGCGTGGACAACATCATCTCGGCGCTGCCCTCGCTGGCGGACCACCGGGTGGAGCTGGCGCTCGGCTTCGTCCTGCTGCTGATGGCGATGAACCTGCGCGGCGTGCGCGAGTCCGGCAAGGCCTTCGCCGCGCCGACCTACCTCTTCATCGGCGCGATCCTGCTGATGGTGGTCACCGGTCTGATCCGGGTGGCGTTCGGCCACGCGCCGGTGGCGTCCAGCGCCGGGTACGGGATCGTTCCGGAGGACGGCAAGGACAGCCTGGCGGGGCTGGGGCTGCTGATGCTGGGCCTGCGGGCCTTCGCCTCCGGCTGCACGGCGCTGACCGGGGTGGAGGCGATCTCCAACGGCGTGCCGGCGTTCCGGGCACCGAAGTCGCGCAACGCCGCCGCCACGATGGCCGTGATGGGCACCACGGCCGTGGTCATGTTCGTCGGCATCACCTCCCTGGCGCTGATCTCCAAGGTCCACATCACCGACGACACCTGCCACCTCACCGGCTTCCCCGGGGACTGCGCGAGCGCGCCGCAGCAGACCGTGATCGCCCAGCTGGCGGCGGCGATCTTCGGCGGCGACCACAGCGTCCTGTTCTACGCCGTGCAGGCGGTCACCGCGCTGGTGCTGATCCTGGCGGCCAACACGGCGTTCAACGGCTTCCCGCTGCTCGCCTCGATCCTGGCCGAGCACCGCTACCTGCCCCGCCAGATGCACACCCGCGGCGACCGGCTGGCCTTCTCCAACGGCATCATCGCGCTCGCGGTGGTGGCCGGCGGGCTGCTCTGGCTGTACGACGCGGACGTCACCAGCCTCATCCACCTCTACATCCTGGGCGTCTTCACCTCGTTCACGCTGTCGCAGATCGGCATGGTGCGGCACTGGAATCGGGCCCTGGCCGGCGAGACCGACCCGTCGGTGCGCGGCTCCGCCCAGCGCTCCCGGGCGATCAACTTCTTCGGCGCGGTCACCACGGCGCTGGTGCTGGTCATCGTGCTGCTGACCAAGTTCACCCAGGGCGCCTGGCTGGCGGTGGTCGCGGCGGTGGTGCTGTGGCTGATGATGCGCGGCATCCGCCGGCACTACGACGGCGTCGCCGAGGAGCTGGCGGTGGACGACGTGCGGGCCGCGTCGGTGCGGCCGTCCAAGGTGCACGGCATCGTGCTGGTCTCCCAGGTGCACAAGCCGACCCTGCGGGCGCTCGGTTACGCGCAGGCGTTCGCGCCGGACTCGCTGGAGGCGCTCACCGTCGCGGTGGAGCAGGACGCCACCGGGGAACTGGAGCGCCGGTGGCGGGAGCTGGACGTCCAGGTGCCGCTGAAGGTGCTGGACTCGCCGTACCGGGAGATCACCAAGCCGGTGGTGCAGTACGTGCGGGACCGGCGGCGCAGCAGCCCGCGGGACGCGGTGGCGGTGTTCATCCCCGAGTACGTGGTCGGCCGCTGGTGGGAGCACCTGCTGCACAACCAGTCGGCGCTCTGGCTGAAGAGCCGGCTGCTGTTCACACCGGGGGTGATGGTGATCAGCGTGCCGTGGCAGCTGACCTCCTCCAGCCGGGCGAACCGGCCCTCGCGGCGCGCCCCCGGCGCGGTCCGGCGCGGCGAGCCGGCGTCCCGCCCGGAGCACGGGGAGCCGGAGCGCGAGAGGTCGCCCGAGCGCGCGTAGCCACCGCGCGGGGGAGGAGCAGGGCCCCGGACGGCACCCGCCGTCCGGGGCCTTCGCGTACCCGGTCACGGTCGGGACAAGCCGCCGTATGGAGCCCGTCAACAATCGAACGGGCGCCGTATGGAGGGCGTCAAGAGATCCGTTGACGCTCCGTGAGCGCGGTTGGCTGGCATGGCCGGCCCGCCGCCGGCGCCGTGCCCCGCAGGTCCGTGGTTCGCCCCGGACGCGGGCAGCGGCCACCTCCGAGCCACCGTGGTGGAGCCATGTCCGATCTCATCTACGTCGCCGTCACGCTTGCCGTGTTCGGCGTCATCGCCCTGATCGCGCGGGGGGTGGAGAAGCTGTGAGCGCCGAGAACATCGTGGGTCTCATCGTGGCCGTCGCGCTCGTCGGCTACCTCGTCCTGGCGCTGATCTACCCGGAGAAGTTCTGACATGGGCTCGACTCTCGCGGGCTGGCTGCAGGTCCTCGCCCTGGTGGGCGCGCTGGCCCTGTGCTACCGGCCGCTGGGCGACTACATCGCCCGCATCCTCACCACCTCCAAGCACCTGAGAGCCGAGAAGGCGCTCTACCGGGTGATCGGCGTGGACGCCGACGCCGACCAGCGCTGGCCGGTCTACCTGCGCTCGGTGCTGGCCTTCTCGGCCGTCTCCGTGCTCTTCCTCTACGGTCTGATCCGCCTCCAGCAGTGGCTGCCGCTGGGCCTGGGCGTCGAGCAGATGCCGGGCCACCAGGCCTGGAACACCGCGATCTCCTTCGTGGCGAACACCAACTGGCAGTCCTACAGCGGCGAGGCCGCGATGGGGCACCTGGCCCAGATGGCCGGCCTGGCGGTGCAGAACTTCGTCTCCGCGGCCGTCGGCATCGCCGTGGTCGCGACCCTGATCCGCGGCTTCACGCGCAACCGCACCGACCGGGTCGGCAACTTCTGGGTCGACCTGACCCGGATCAGCGTGCGGCTGCTGCTGCCGGTCGCGATCGTCTTCGCCCTGGTCCTGGTGGCGAGCGGCGTGGTGCAGAACTTCCACGGCTTCCACGAGGTGGCCGGCCTGGCGGGCGACCCGCAGGCGGTCCCGGGCGGCCCGGTGGCCTCCCAGGAGGTCATCAAGCTGCTGGGCACCAACGGCGGCGGCTTCTACAACGCCAACTCGGCGCACCCGTTCGAGAACCCGAGCGGCTTCTCCAACCTGGTCGAGGTCTTCCTCATCCTGCTGATCCCGTTCGCGCTGCCCCGCGCCTTCGGCCGGATGGTCGGCGACCACCGCCAGGGCTACGCGATCGTCTCGGTGATGGCGCTGTTCTGGATCGCCTCGACGGCGCTGATCACCCTCTCCGAGTCGCAGCACGCGGGCAGCGCCCTGCAGGCGGCCGGCGGGGCGATGGAGGGCAAGGAGCAGCGCTTCGGCATCGCGGCGTCCAGCCTGTTCGCGGCGTCGACGACGCTCACCTCGACCGGCGCGGTGAACTCCTTCCACGACTCGTACACGCCGTTCGGCGGCGGGCTGACGATGTTCAACATGATGCTGGGCGAGATCGCGCCCGGCGGGGTGGGCTCGGGCCTGTACGGGATGCTGGTGCTGGCGGTCGTGGCGGTCTTCGTGGCCGGCCTGATGGTCGGGCGCACCCCGGAGTACCTGGGCAAGAAGCTCGGCGGGCGGGAGATGAAGTTCGCCTCGCTGTACATCCTGACCACGCCGACGCTCGTGCTGGTCGGCACGGGTGTGGCGATGTCGCTGCCGGGTGAGCGGGCCGGGATGCTGAACTCCGGCGCCCACGGCTTCTCCGAGGTGCTGTACGCGTTCACCTCGGGCGCGAACAACAACGGTTCGGCGTTCGGCGGCATCACCGTGAACACCGACTGGTACGACACCGCGATCGGTCTGGCCATGGTGTTCGGCCGGTTCCTGCCGATGGTCTTCGTCCTCGCCCTGGCCGGCGCGCTCGCGCAGCAGCAGCCGGTCCCCGCCACCCCGGGCACCCTGCCCACCCACAAGCCGCTGTTCGTGGGCCTGCTGTCGGGCGTCGTCCTGATCGTCGTCGGCCTCACCTACTTCCCGGCCCTGGCTCTCGGGCCGATCGCGGAAGGTCTCTCCTGATGTCCTCCACCCTGACCGAAGAATCCGAGCAGGCCGGGAAGCCGGCCGCGCAGCCGCCGACGGCGTCCGCCGGGGCGCCGCACCGCGTGGCGAGCGGGCTGCTGGACCCCAGGCTGATCCTGGCGTCCCTCCCGGACGCGGTGAAGAAGCTCGACCCCCGGGTGATGGTCAAGAACCCGGTGATGTTCGTGGTCGAGGTCGGCTCGGTCGTCACCACCGTCTCCGCGATAGCCGACCCGTCGGTGTTCGCCTGGTCGATCACCGTCTGGCTCTGGCTGACCACCGTGTTCGCCAACCTGGCCGAGGCCGTCGCCGAGGGCCGCGGCAAGGCGCAGGCGGACACCCTGCGCCGCACCAAGACCGACACCCTGGCCCGCCGCCTCACCGACTGGCCGGCGACGCGGGCCGAGGAGGAGGTGGCCGGCACCGCGCTGCGGCTCGGCGACCACGTGGTGGTCGAGGCCGGCCAGGTCATCCCCGGTGACGGTGACGTCGTCGAGGGCGTCGCCTCGGTCGACGAGTCGGCGATCACCGGCGAGTCCGCGCCGGTGATCCGGGAGTCGGGCGGCGACCGCTCGGCGGTGACCGGCGGCACCAAGGTGCTGTCCGACCGGATCGTGGTGAGGATCTCCTCCGAGCCCGGCAAGACCTTCATCGACCGGATGATCGCCCTGGTCGAGGGCGCCGCCCGGCAGAAGACGCCCAACGAGATCGCGCTCAACATCCTGCTGGCCTCGCTGACCGTCGTCTTCCTGGTCGCGGTCGTCACCCTGCAGCCGATGGCCACCTACGCGGGCGCCCCGCAGTCGATGATCGTGCTGGTCGCGCTGATCGTGGCGCTGATCCCGACCACCATCGGCGCGCTGCTCTCGGCGATCGGCATCGCCGGCATGGACCGGCTGGTCCAGCGCAACGTGCTGGCGATGTCCGGGCGCGCCGTCGAGGCCGCCGGCGACGTCAACACCCTGCTGCTCGACAAGACCGGCACCATCACCCTCGGCAACCGCCAGGCCGCCGAGTTCCTCGCGGTGACCGGCGTGGCCACCGACGAACTGGCCGACGCCGCCCAGCTCTCCTCCCTCGCGGACGAGACGCCGGAGGGTCGCTCGATCGTCGTCCTGGCGAAGACCGGCTACGGCCTGCGGGCCCGCGCCCAGGGCGAGCTGGACCACGCCACCTGGGTGCCGTTCACCGCGCAGACCCGGATGTCCGGCGTCGACCTCGACGAACCGGAAGGGCTCCAGCAGGTCCGCAAGGGCGCGGCCGCGGCCGTGTCCAACTGGGTCGGCGCCAACGGCGGCACCGTCACCGACGAGGTGTCCGCCCTGGTCGACGGCATCTCCGCGGCCGGCGGCACCCCGTTGGTCGTCGCCACCCGGGTCGGTGGGGCGCCCGCCCGGGTCCTGGGTGTCATCCACCTCAAGGACGTGGTGAAGGAGGGCATGCGGGAGCGGTTCGACGAGCTGCGCCGGATGGGCATCAAGACCGTCATGATCACCGGCGACAACCCGCTGACCGCCCGGGCCATCGCGGAGGAGGCGGGCGTGGACGACTTCCTCGCCGAGGCCACCCCCGAGGACAAGATGGCCCTGATCAAGAAGGAGCAGGCCGGCGGCAAGCTGGTCGCGATGACGGGCGACGGCACCAACGACGCCCCCGCCCTCGCCCAGGCCGACGTCGGGGTCGCGATGAACACCGGCACCATGGCGGCCAAGGAGGCCGGCAACATGGTCGACCTGGACTCCAACCCCACCAAGCTGATCGAGATCGTCGAGATCGGCAAGCAGCTCCTGATCACCCGCGGCGCCCTGACCACCTTCTCCATCGCCAACGACGTCGCGAAGTACTTCGCGATCATCCCGGCGATGTTCGCGGCGGTCTACCCGGGCCTGGAGAAGCTGAACATCATGCACCTGCACAGCCCGCAGTCGGCGATCACCTCGGCCATCGTCTTCAACGCCCTGGTCATCATCGGCCTCATCCCGCTGGCCCTGCGCGGTGTGAAGTACCGCCCCTCCGACGCCGGTTCGCTGCTGCGCCGCAACATCGGCCTCTACGGCTTCGGCGGCCTCGTCGTCCCCTTCGTCGGCATCAAACTGATCGACCTCGTCGTCCAGTTCATCCCCGGCCTCAACTAACAAGAGAGGAGAGCGTTTCATGTCCAAGCCCCTGCCCACCGCCGTGCGCACCCACCTCACCGCGCTGCGCGCCCTGCTGGTCCTGACGGTGCTCCTCGGCATCGCCTACCCGCTGCTGGTCGCCGGCATCTCCCAACTGGCCTTCGCCGACAAGGCGAACGGCTCGATCGTGAAGGTCGACGGCAAGGAGGCCGGCTCCAGCCTGCTGGGCCAGAACTTCAACCTGCCCAAGCAGAACCCGGACGACCCGGACGAGGCCCCCCGGCCGGACCCGCGGTGGTTCCAGCCGCGGCCCGGCGCCTACGACCCCAAGGCCTCCGGCGCCTCCAACCTGGGCCCCAACAGCGAGGACCTCACCAAGACCGTCGAGGAGCGCCGCCACGCCGTCGCCGCGTTCGACGGCGTCGACCCGGCGAGCGTCCCCGCGGACGCGGTCACCGCCTCCGGCTCCGGCCTCGACCCGCACATCTCCACCGCCTACGCCCGGGAACAGGTCGACCGGGTCGCCAAGGCCCGCGACCTGCCGGTGGACACCGTCCGCGAGCTGGTCGACCGGTACACCGACGGACGCCCACTCGGCTTCCTCGGACAGCCGGGCGTCAACGTCGTGCTGCTGAACAAGGCGCTGGCGGAACAGAAGTGACGACCATTCACCGAGAAGTCGAATGACCGGGCCGGCCCGGGCGAGCGGAACACCCGCCGCCCGGGCCGGCCGCCCGTGTCCGCGCACCACCGACCTGCCAGCCACGCAAGGAAAGAGCAGCGCCCATGGCCCGCGACCTCACCCCCGGCACCGGTCACCGACGCGGCCGGCTGAGGGTGTACCTCGGCTCCGCCCCCGGTGTCGGCAAGACCTACCGGATGCTGGACGAGGCACGGCGCAGACACGACCGCGGCGCGGACGTCGTCGTCGGCTGGATCGAGTGCCACGGCCGCCGCCACACCGAGGCGATGCTCGACGGCCTGGAGGTCCTGCCGAGGGCCCACCGCTCCTACCGGGACGCCGACTTCGAGGAGATGGACCTCGACGCCGTGCTGGCCCGCCGGCCGGCCGTCGCCCTGGTCGACGAGCTCGCCCACACCAACGTCCCCGGCGGGCGCAACGCCAAGCGCTGGCAGGACGTCGAGGACCTGCTCGACGCCGGGATCGACGTCATCACCACCGTCAACGTCCAGCACCTGGAGTCGCTCAACGACGTCGTCCGCAAGATCACCGGCATCCCGCAGCGCGAGACCGTCCCGGACGAGGTGGTCCGCCGGGCCGACCAGATCGAACTCGTCGACATGGCCCCCCAGGCGCTGCGCCGCCGGATGGCCCACGGCAACGTCTACCGGGCGGAGAAGGTGGACGCCGCGCTCTCCCACTACTTCCGGGTCGGCAACCTCACCGCCCTGCGCGAACTCGCCCTGCTCTGGGTGGCCGGGCGGGTGGACGAGGGCCTGCGCGACTACCGGGCCAGCCACAACATCGACCGCGTCTGGGAGACCCGCGAACGCGTCGTGGTCGCCCTCACCGGCGGTCCCGAGGGCGAGACCCTGATCCGCCGCGCCGCCCGGATCTCGGACCGCACCGCCGGCGGCGACCTGCTCGCCGTCCACGTCACCCGCAGCGACGGCCTGGCCGGCGCCTCCTCCGGCGCCCTCGCCCAGCAACGGCAGCTGGCGGAGAGCCTCGGCGGCAGCTACCACGTGGTCGTCGGCGACGACATCCCCACCGCGCTGCTCGCCTTCGCCCGCGCCCACGACGCCACCCAGCTCGTGCTCGGCACCAGCCGGCGCGGCCGGATCGCCCGCTTCCTCACCGGTCCCGGCATCGGCGAGACCACCGTGGACGCCTCCGAGGACATCGACGTCCACATGGTCACCCACGCGTTCACCGGCCGCGGCCGGCTGCCCGCGCTCGGCCGCCGCCACTCCCGGCGGCGCACCGTCGCCGGCTTCCTCTCCGGCCTGGTGGTGCCCTGGCTGCTGACCGCGCTGCTCTCGCAGTTCCACGAGACGGTCAACCTCACCACCGACGCGCTGATCTTCCAGCTCGGCGTGGTGGCGGTGGCCCTGCTCGGCGGCGCGACCTCGGCCCTGGTGGCCTCGCTGGTCGCCTCGGTGCTGCTCAACTACTTCTTCATCCCGCCGGTCCACAACTTCACCATCGGCGAGACCAACAACATCATCGCCCTGGTGGTCTTCGCCGCCGTCGCGCTGACCGTCTCCACCGTGGTCGACCACGCCACCCGGCTCACCGCCCGGGCCGCCCGGGCCACCGCCGAGGCCGAGACCCTCTCCACCCTGGCCGGCAGCGTGCTGCGCGGGGCCGACGCGCTGCCGGCCCTGCTGGAGAAGTCCCGCACCGCCTTCGGGATGCGCACCGTCGCCCTGCTGGAGCGCACCGGCGGCGAGGTGCTGGCCTCCTGCGACGGCGACGGCGGCAGCGGCGGTGGTGGCGGCGAACCCGACCCCGGGCAGGCCGACGGGACCACCGAGGTCCCGGTCGGCGCCGACGCCGTCCTCGTCCTCACCGGCCGTCGGCTGCCCGCCGCCGACCAGCGGGTGCTCACCGCCTTCGCCGCGCACGTCGCCGCCGCCCTGGAACGCGACCGGCTCGCCGTGGTCGCCGCCGAGGTCGAACCGATCAGGGCCGCCGACCGGATGCGCACCGCCCTGCTCGCCGCCGTCAGCCACGACCTGCGCACCCCGCTCGCCGCAGCCCTCGCCTCGGTCGGCTCGCTGCGCAGCCCCGACGTCGAGTTCTCCCCGGAGGACCAGGCCGAACTCCTCGCCACCGCCGACGAGTCGCTGGTCAAACTCACCCGTCTGGTGGACAACCTGCTCGACATGAGCCGCCTCCAGGCCGGCGCGCTCACCCTCCACCTCGCCGAGACCCACCTCGACGAGATCCTGCCGCGCGCCCTGGACTCGCTCGCCGACCCCTACGCGCCCGTCCAGCCGCTCGACCTGGAGACCGTGCCGCCCGTGCTCGCCGACCCGCCGCTGCTGGAACGCGTGCTCGCCAACGTGATCACCAACGCCCTGCGGTACAACGCCCCCGGCGCGCCCGTCCTGGTCGCCGCCAGCCACCACGCCGGTCAGGTCGAACTGCGGGTGATCGACCGCGGCCCCGGCATCGCCCCCGAGGACCGCGACCGGGTCTTCCTGCCCTTCCAGCGCCTCGGCGACACCGACAACACCCAGGGTGTCGGCCTCGGCCTCGCCCTCTCCCGCGGTCTGGCCGAGGCCATGGGCGGCAGCCTGGAGGTCGAGGACACCCCGGGTGGCGGCACCACCATGCTGCTCACCCTGCCCGCCGTGAAGCCGCCCACCGCGAAGCTGCCCACCGCGAAGCTGCCCTCCGAGGGGGAGGTCCCCGTATGAGCGAGATCCTCGTCGTCGACGACGAGCCCGCGCTGCTGCGCACCCTGCGGATCAACCTCGGCGCCCGGCAGTACGCCGTCCGCACCGCCACCACCGGCGGCGAGGCCCTGGACCGCGCCGCGCACCGCGCCCCCGACGCCGTCCTGCTCGACCTCGGCCTGCCCGACCTGGACGGCATGGACGTGCTGCGCGGCCTGCGGCGCCGCAGCGCGGTGCCGATCATCGTGCTGTCCGGCCGCTCCGGCGCCGCCGACCGGATCGGCGCACTGGACGCGGGCGCCGACGACTACCTCACCAAGCCCTTCCTGATGGAGGAACTGCTGGCCCGGCTGCGCGCGGTGCTGCGCCGTCCGCCGGCCGCCGACGGTCCGGCCGCGCCCGCACCGGTGATCGGCGACCACACCGTGGACCTCGCCGCGACCACCGTGACCGGCCCGGACGGCCCGGTGCGGCTCACCCCGACCGAGTGGCGGATCCTCGCCCTGCTGCTGGCCAACCCGGGCCGGCTGGTGCCGGGGCGGCAGATCCTGCGCGAGGTCTGGGGACCGGCCCAGGAGCAGCGCGGCAACTACCTGCGGGTCTACCTGGCCGGGCTGCGGCGGAAGCTGGAGCGCGACCCGGCCCGGCCGCGCCATCTGATCACCGAGCCGGGGATCGGTTACCGCTACGAGCCCTGAGGCCCGCTCGGGCGTCAACAAGCCGTCAAGGACGGCGGCCCCGCCGCCAACAGGCCGTCAAGAGGCGCCGGAACCACCCGTTCGCGGGCGTAGCGTCAGCGGTGAGGAAGCGGCCCCGCTCCACGTGGGGGATGTCCGGGGCCGCTTCGCCGCTCAGGCGGCCAGCAGTGGGGGAGGGGCGCGCGGCACAGGGCCGCGCGCCCCGATCACTCGTTCGGCCCGCGCCCGTCCGTGCCGTCCGACTGCCGGGGCAGCGCCAGGACCACCGTGTCGGCGAACTCGCGCACCGCGCTGGTCCGGCTGACCACCCGTCCGCTGTGCACCACCAGCCGGCTGTGTCCGCCCGCCAGCGCCCCGGCCAGGCTGTCCCCGCGCACCGCCAGCAGTTCGGCCGGGAAACCGGCGTCCACCCGGACCGGCGGCAGCCCGAGCGCCACCCGCGCCTGGTTGGAGACCGCGTCGTACGCCGCCTCCACGTCCATGACGCCGCCCGCCACCAGCAGGTACGCGGCCTCCAGCGGATCGGCCCGCCCGACCGGGTTGGCGCCGTCCCGCAGCGATCCGCTGCCGGCCGCCAGCGGCACCCGGGCCTTCACCAGCTCGCGCAGCAGGGCCGGCCGCTGCCCGGCGGCCAGGCCTTCCAGCCCCGCGCAGCCGCCGCTCTGCGGCAGGCAGACCACCCGGATGCCGGCACTGGCCAGCACCGTCGAGGCGCCCGGTGCCAGCGACCCGCACGGCCCGACCACCACCCGCGGCCGCAGCGGCGCGAGCGCCCCGGCCAGCCGGGCCAGCCGGCCCGGGTCGGCGGCGGTGGTGTGCAGGTCCACCGGGCAGTCCGCCTCCCGGGCGGCCTCCAGCAGCAGCTCGACGTAGCCCGCCGGGTCCGGGTCCAGCTCGGGGCAGCCGCCGGCCGCGGTGGCGCCGAGCTTGAGCGCCTCCCGCAGCTGGGCCCGGCCGTCCGCCCCGGCCCGGCCGGTGAGCAGCCGGGGCATCGCCACGGCCTGCAGCTCGGCGAGGCCGCGCAGCGCCTGCTGGGCGGTGAGCACCGCCTCCAGCCGGCGCAGCCCGTGCACGTCGCCGATCCGGACGTGGGTGCGCTGGGCGGTCGAGCCGTAGCCGAGCGAGGTCAGCGCGGCCTCGGTGACCCGGCGGGTGAGGTCGGTGGAGGTCTCCGGCGGCGGCGCGGACAGGGCGGCGGAGAAGGCCACGTCGTAGTGGGCGTGCGCCTCGGCCGGGGCCGGCAGCAGCAGGTAGCCGCGCAGGTCGATCCGGGCGCCGGTGGTGACGGTGGGGGCGCCGGGCAGCGCGGGCAGCGGCCCGAGCCCGCCGGCGGTGCCGACGGCCTGGATCCGGTCGCCGCTGATCCGTACGTCCACCACCCGGCCGTCCGCCAGCCTGGCCCCGGTGAGCAGCAGGACGGGTCCGTGCCCGAGCGGGTTGGCGGCCGGGCCGGATCCGGGCTGCGGTCCGTCGGCGGCTGCGCTGTCCATCGCCCGGCTCCTTGCTCGCGTCCGGCTCCTGCTCGCGTCAATGAGCGCCGAGCCTACGGGCGGCGGGCCCGGGGTGCCGGGAGGCGGGCAATAGTCGTATCGGGTCGGGCCGCCGCCGGGGAGGCCGGTCGAACGCCCGGCCTTCGATCGATCGGCCGTGCGTGCCGTGGACCTGCGGACTTCGCCGCCGGATACGGATTTCACCTCTGGGCGCGGAACGTGTAATCTCTTCCTCGTTCGCCCCTATAGCTCAGTCGGTAGAGCGTCTCCATGGTAAGGAGAAGGTCTGCGGTTCGATTCCGCATGGGGGCTCTGGTGAGAAGGAGTCAGCTTCGGCTGTGCTCCGGATCACTGTGGCGGTGTAGCTCAGTTGGTAGAGCAAGCGGCTCATAATCGCTGTGTCACCGGTTCAAGTCCGGTCACCGCTACCCCGCGTAGTCGGTCGGGAGATCGCACTCCCGGTCGGCTACTCTTGTCTGTGTTCTTATTCATTGTCCAAGGAAGGCACTCCCGTGGCTGCCACCGACGTCCGCCCGAAGATCACGCTGGCCTGCGTGGAGTGCAAGGAGCGGAACTACATCACCAAGAAGAACCGGCGTAACGACCCGGACCGTCTTGAGATGAAGAAGCACTGCCCCCGCTGCAACTCGCACACCGCGCACCGCGAGACCCGCTGACCCTGTCGTAGGGCATCGGGCCTGTGTGAATCAGGTCTTTGACTCCGGGCCGCATCCCTCACTGGGTTGCGGTCCGGAGTTTTTTCGTTTGTCCACCGCGTTTCCGAGGAGCTTGCCGATGGCACTCGACCCCTCCTTCATCGGGCGGACGTATCCGCCCACCGAGCCGTACGAGGTCGGTCGCGAGAAGATCCGTGAGTTCGCCGCCGCGGTGGGTGACGCCAACCCGGCGTACACCGACCCGGAGGCGGCCAAGGCGCTGGGTCACCCGGACGTGATCGCCCCGCCGACCTTCCCGATCCTGCTCAGCATGCGGGCCTCCGCCCAGGTGGTGCAGGACCCGGAGCTCGGTCTGGACTACAGCCGGGTGGTGCACGGCGACCAGAAGTTCGTCCACACCCGCCCGGTGCGGGCCGGTGACCGGCTGACCGTGGCGGTCACCGTGGACAACATCAAGTCGCTGGCCGGCAACGACGTGCTCACCGTGCGTGGTGAGATCGCGGACGAGTCCGGCGAGCACGTGGTGACGTCCGTCATGACCCTGGTGGCCCGGGCCGCCGACGAGACGACGGGGGAGTGAGCCCGATGACGGTCCGCTACGACGAGGTCGAGGCCGGCACCGAGCTGCCGGCGCAGTCCTTCCCGGTGACCCGCGCCACTCTGGTGCAGTACGCGGGGGCCTCCGGCGACTTCAACCCGATCCACTGGAACGAGAAGTTCGCCCTGGAGGTCGGCCTGCCCGACGTCATCGCGCACGGCATGTTCACCATGGCCGAGGCGATCCGGGTGGTCACCGACTGGGTCGGCGACCCCTCCGCGGTTCTTGAGTACGGCGTCCGGTTCACCCGTCCGGTGCCGGTGCCCAACGACGGGGTCGGCTCGGTGATCGAGGTCTCCGGCAAGGTGGCCAAGCTGCTCGACGACCACAAGGTCCAGGTCGACCTGCTGGCGACCTACGGGGGCCAGAAGGTGCTCGGCATGTCCCGGGCGGTCGTCCGGCTGGCCTGAGCGCGCCCCGGCCGGGGCGGGGCGGCGTACGGGACCCCCGTACGCTGGGGGGCGTGCTGGAAGAACTCGACGCCCCCCTCGCCCCGCTGACCACCCTGCGGCTCGGCGGTCCGGCCCGCCGCCTGGTGACCGCGCACACCGATGACGAGGTGATCGCCGCCGTCCGCGCCGCGGACGCGGCGGGGGAGCCGCTGCTGGTGATCGGCGGCGGCTCCAACCTGGTGATCGGCGACGCCGGCTTCCCCGGCACCGTGCTGCGGATCGCCACCACCGGTTTCGTCCTCGACGGCACCGCGCTGGAGCTGGCGGCCGGTGAGGTGTGGGCCGACGCGGTGGCCCGCACCGTCGACGCGGGCCTGGCCGGCATCGAGTTCCTGGCCGGCATCCCCGGCTCGGCCGGCGCCACCCCGGTGCAGAACGTCGGCGCCTACGGCCAGGAGGTCGCCCAGTCGGTCACCGAGGTGGTCGCCTACGACCGCCGCTCCGGCGAGACCGTCACCCTCGGCAACGAGGCCTGCGCCTTCTCCTACCGGCACAGCCGCTTCAAGGCGGACCCGGACCGCTACGTGGTGCTGCGGGTCCGCTTCGCGCTGGAGGATGCCGCCGGGCGCTCCACCCCGGTCCGCTACGCCGAGGTCGCCAAGCACTTCGGGGTGGCCCAGGACGAGCGGGTCGGCCTGCGCGAGGCGCACGACGCGGTGCTCGGCCTGCGGGCCGGCAAGGGCATGGTGCTGGACGCGGCCGATCACGACACCTGGTCGGCGGGCTCCTTCTTCACCAACCCGGTGCTGAGCGCCGAGCAGTACGCCGCCTTCCTGGCGGTGGCCACCGGGCGCGAGCTGACCGCCCCCGCCTACCCGGCGCCGGACGGGCGCACCAAGACCTCGGCCGCCTGGCTGATCGACAAGGCCGGGTTCGGCAAGGGCTACGGCAGCGGTCCGGCGACCCTCTCCACCAAGCACACCCTGGCGCTCACCAACCGCGGCGCCGCCACCACCGAGGACCTGCTGGCGCTGGCCCGCGAGATCCGCGACGGGGTGCGGGCCGCCTTCGGGGTGGAGCTGGTCAACGAGCCGGTGATGGTGGGCGTCAGCCTCTAGCTCTCGAGCGGGGCCGCTCAGGCGGTCAGCCAGGTGTCGATGTCGGCCAGCAGCTCCTTCTTCACGCTGTCGGGCGCGCAGGAGCCGCGCACCGACTGGCGGGCCAGCTCGGCCAGCTCCTGGTCGGAGAAGCCCAGGACGTCGCGGGTCAGGTCGTACTGGGCGGCGAGCCGGGTGCCGAACAGCAGCGGGTCGTCCGCGCCGAGCGCGAGCGGCACCCCGGCGTCGAACAGCCGTCGCAGCGGGACCTCCTCGGGGTGCTCGTAGACGCCGAGCGAGACGTTGGAGGAGGGGCAGACCTCGCAGGTGATCTGACGGTCGGCCAGCCGCTGCATCAGCCGCTCGTCCTCGGCGGCCCGCACGCCGTGGCCGATCCGGCCGGCGCCGAGGTCGTCCAGGCAGTCCCGGACGGACTCCGGGCCGGCCAGCTCGCCGCCGTGCGGGGCGGCCAGCAGCCCGCCCTTGCGGGCGATGTCGAAGGCCCGGTCGAAGTCGCGGGCCAGGCCGCGCCGCTCGTCGTTGGAGAGGCCGAAGCCGACCACGCCCCGGTCGGCGTACCGGACGGCGAGCCGGGCGAGCGTCCGGGCGTCCATCGGGGACTTCATCCGGTTGGCGGCGACCAGGACCCGGATGCCGACCCCGGTGGCCGCGGCGGCGTCGTCCACCGCGTCCAGGATCAGTTCCAGGGCGGGGATCAGGCCGCCCAGCCGGGGCGCGTAGGAGGTCGGGTCGACCTGGATCTCCAGCCAGCGGGAGCCGTCCCGGCGCTCGTCCTCGGCGGTCTCCCGGACCAGCCGGCGGATGTCGCTCTCGTCGCGCAGGCAGGAGCGGGCGGTGTCGTAGAGGCGCTGGAAGCGGAACCAGCCGCGTTCGTCGGTGGCCCGCAGCTTGGGCGGCTCGCCGGAGCTGAGCGCCTCCGGCAGCCGGATCCCGTGCTTGTCGGCCAGTTCGAGCAGGGTGGCCGGGCGCATCGAGCCGGTGAAGTGCAGGTGCAGGTGGGCCTTCGGAAGGTCCCTGACGTCTCGCGGGTTCAGCAGGCGTTCCATTCACGAATCCTGCCGCATCAGGGGGGCCTACGGGAACCGCCCTCTTCCCGTCCCCCGAAGGGGTGGAAAGAGGGCGGTTCGGTCAAGCGATGTTGACGAGCCGGGCCCGAGAGATCAGTCCCGGGCCTCGGCCAGCAGCTTCTGGACGCGCTCGACGCCCTCGGCGAGGTCGGCGTCGCCCAGCGCGTAGGAGAGCCGCAGGTAGCCGGGGGTGCCGAAGGCCTCGCCGGGGACGACCGCGACCTCGGCCTCGTCCAGGATCAGCGAGGCCAGCTCGGCGGAGGTCTGCGGGCGGTGGCCGCGGATCTCCTTGCCCAGCAGGGCCTTGACGGACGGGTAGACGTAGAAGGCGCCCTCGGGCTCGGGGCAGACCACGCCGTCGATCTCGTTGAGCATCTTCACGATGGTGCGGCGGCGCCGGTCGAAGGCGGTGCGCATCTCGTGGACGGCGGACAGGTCGCCGGCGACGGCGGCCAGGGCGGCGCGCTGGGCCACGTTGGAGACGTTCGAGGTGGCGTGCGACTGCAGGTTGGTCGCGGCCTTGATCACGTCCTTGGGGCCGATCACCCAGCCCACCCGCCAGCCGGTCATCGCGTAGGTCTTGGCGACGCCGTTGACCACGATGGTCTTGTCGGCCAGCTCGGGCAGCAGGGCCGGCAGCGAGGTGAACTCCGCGTCGCCGTAGACCAGGTGCTCGTAGATCTCGTCGGTGAGCACCCACAGCCCGTGCTCCAGGGCCCAGCGGCCGATCGCCTCGGCCTCGGCCCGGGTGTACACCGCGCCGGTCGGGTTGGACGGCGAGACGAACAGCACCACCTTGGTGTTCTCGGTGCGGGCGGCCTCCAGCTGCTCGACCGAGACCTTGTAGCCGGTGGTCTCGTCGGTCACGACCTCCACCGGCACGCCGCCGGCCAGCTGGATCGACTCGGGGTAGGTGGTCCAGTACGGGGCCGGGACGATGACCTCGTCGCCCGGGTCGAGGATCGCCGCGAACGCCTCGTAGATCGCCTGCTTGCCGCCGTTGGTCACCAGGACCTGGGAGGCGTCCACCGCGTAGCCGGAGTCGCGCAGCGTCTTGGCCGCGATCGCCTCCTTGAGCTCCGGCAGGCCGCCGGCCGGGGTGTAGCGGTGGTTCTTCGGGTCACGGCAGGCCTCGACGGCCGCCTCGACGATGTAGTCCGGGGTGGGGAAGTCCGGCTCGCCGGCGCCGAAGCCGATGACCGGCCGGCCGGCCGCCTTGAGGGCCTTGGCCTTGGCGTCCACGGCGAGGGTGGCGGACTCGGCGATCGCGCCGATCCGGGCGGACACGCGGCGGTCGGCGGGGCGGACGGAACTGTCGGGCTGCGGGGTGGAAGCGCTCATGCCTGCATGGTCGCAGACCGCACACGGCCCGGGCACGGCGGTTTCACGATATGTACGGGGCGGTCCACATGGCGGCCCGCCGGGACCCGGGTGACAGCCGGAAAAGAAGAGGTTCGACCAAACGCCCTCCGACCACGTACACTCACTGCTCGACGGCCACCGAACGAACCGGAGCCTCCGCCGCCGTACAGAGCCTGTACGGAGATCGGCGGAAGATGCGGTAGGTTGGTGGTCGCTACTGGGGCCGCGAGGTTCCGTAGGGCAATAGCTCAATTGGTAGAGCACCGGTCTCCAAAACCGGCGGTTGGGGGTTCAAGTCCCTCTTGCCCTGCTGCTTGATCCGTACTCAGCCCGTTCGCTCCGCAGAGCGAGCGGGCTTGATGCGGAGAGGGCGCCGATCAGCACCGTTAGCCGGCCGCTCGTGCCCTTTTCGGGGTACGCAGTCGACGTCCGGCAGGACCCGGATTCAGGTGAGGACGAGTGACGGAGACCACGGGCTCCACCGCAACGCCTGAGAGCGGCAACCCCGAGGGGACCGACGGCGCTGCCGAGACCACGCCCGCGGAGGGCGAGTCGCGTCGCAAGCGCTCTGGCGACAAGAAGTCCGGCAAGCGCGGCAAGAAGGGCGCTTTCGCCCGCCTCGCGCTGTTCTACCGGCAGATCATCGCCGAACTCCGCAAGGTCGTCTGGCCGACCCGCAACCAGCTGATGAGCTACACCAGCGTCGTCGTGGTGTTCGTCGTGGTCGTGATGGCCTTCGTCTGGGGCCTCGACTACGGCTTCTCCAAGGCCGCCCTCTGGATCTTCGGCTGACGCAGCCGTCCACCTTCGAAACAGCTTCCCCGACCCGGGCCGGTCCTCGGCCCGGGTCGAGCTGTCTGCGTCGGCGGGATGAGGCCGCTACCGTTGACTCGGTACTGTTGAAGTCTCCGAGGCGAACTTCCGGCGACCGCGTGAGCGGAGCGTCGCCGGTCCGTCGCGGAGCGCGCCACCTTCACCATCTCCAGGAAAGAAGCAGCCACCGTGTCTGAGTCCCCCCTGTACGACGCCGACGAGACCGTCCGCGAGGCGGATGTCGCCGCCGAGGACGCGGCCGAGCTGGCTGACGACGTCGAGACCGACGAGCAGCAGATCGTGGACGCCGTCGACGCCGACGAGGACGAGGCCGAGGCGTACGACGAGGCCGAGGCCGGGGAGTCGGCCGAGGAGGCCGCGCTGCACGTGGAGTCCGACGAGGCCGCCGAGGACGAGGGCGAGGCCGTCGCCGAGGAGACCGCGGAGGAGCCGGCCGAGGAGGTCGACCCGGTCGCCAAGTTCCGCGAGGACCTGCGGTTCATGCCGGGCGAGTGGTACGTGATCCACACCTACGCCGGCTACGAGAACCGGGTGAAGCAGAACCTGGAGCAGCGCGCCGTCTCCCTCAACGTCGAGGAGTACATCTTCCAGGCCGAGGTGCCGCAGGAGGAGGTCGTCCAGATCAAGAACGGCGACCGCAAGACCATCCGCCAGAACAAGCTCCCCGGCTACGTCCTGGTGCGCATGGACCTCACCCCCGAGTCCTGGGGCGTCGTGCGCAACACCCCCGGTGTCACCGGCTTCGTCGGCAACGCCTACGACCCGTACCCGCTGACGCTGGACGAGGTCGTCAAGATGCTCGCCCCCGACGTCGAGCGCCAGGCGGCCAAGGAGGCCGGCAAGCCCTCGCCGGTCAAGCCCAGCGAGATCCAGGTGCTCGACTTCGAGGTCGGCGACTCGGTCACCGTCACCGACGGTCCGTTCGCCACCCTCCAGGCGACCATCAACGAGATCAACCCGGACTCGAAGAAGGTCAAGGGCCTGGTCGAGATCTTCGGCCGGGAGACCCCGGTCGAGCTCTCCTTCGACCAGATCCAGAAGAACTAGTCCCACACTCTTCGGATGCGGGGCGGGGGCCGAGGCCCCCGCCCCGCATCCGTTTTGGTCCAGCGACGCCGAGGCGTTAGCCTGGTCCGATGTGTGTGCTGGCGACCGGGTGTCGCCCCGGTTCCGCGCACACCAGCAATCACCTCTCGGAAGGACCCGGAGAGACATGCCTCCCAAGAAGAAGAAGGTCACGGGGCTTATCAAGCTCCAGATCAACGCCGGTGCGGCCAACCCGGCCCCGCCGGTCGGCCCCGCGCTGGGTCAGCACGGCGTCAACATCATGGAGTTCTGCAAGGCCTACAACGCCGCGACCGAGTCGCAGCGCGGCATGATCGTGCCGGTGGAGATCACGGTCTACGAGGACCGTTCCTTCACCTTCATCACGAAGACGCCGCCGGCCGCGCGCCTCATCCTGAAGGCCGCCGGCATCGAGAAGGGCTCCAGCGAGCCGCACAAGACCAAGGTCGCCAAGCTCACCAGCGCCCAGGTCCGCGAGATCGCCACCACCAAGATGCCCGACCTGAACGCCAACGACCTGGACGCGGCGGAGAAGATCATCGCCGGCACCGCCCGGTCGATGGGCATCACCGTCGAGGGCTGATCACCCCTTCTCGTCCCCCGTGGTAGGGCCTGCGCTGGCCCGTGACTACCACAACTCCCATCACCATTCAGGAGCAGCTATGAAGCGCAGCAAGGCCCTGAAGGCCGCGGACGCCCAGGTCGACCGCGAGCGCCTTTACGCCCCCCTCGAGGCCATCCGCCTCGCCAAGGCGACCAGCACCAGCAAGTTCGACGGCACCGTCGAGGTCGCCATGCGTCTGGGTGTCGACCCGCGCAAGGCCGACCAGATGGTCCGCAGCACCGTGATCCTCCCGCACGGCACCGGTAAGACCGCTCGGGTCCTGGTCTTCGCGACCGGCGAGCGTGCCGAGGCCGCGCGTGCTGCGGGTGCCGACATCGTCGGTGCCGACGAGCTCATCGACGAGGTCGCCAAGGGCAAGCTGGACTTCGACGCCGTCGTCGCCACCCCGGACCTCATGGGCAAGGTCGGCCGCCTCGGCCGCGTGCTCGGTCCCCGTGGCCTGATGCCGAACCCGAAGACCGGCACCGTCACCCCCGATGTCGCCAAGGCTGTCAACGACATCAAGGGCGGCAAGATCGAGTTCCGCGTCGACAAGCACTCGAACCTGCACTTCATCATCGGTAAGGCCTCCTTCACCGACGAGCAGCTGGTCGAGAACTACGCCGCCGCGCTGGACGAGGTGCTCCGCGCCAAGCCGTCCGCCGCCAAGGGCCGCTACATCAAGAAGACCGCGTTCTCGACCACCATCGGCCCCGGCATCCAGGTGGACCCGAACCGCACCCGTAACCTCCTCGTCGAGGAGGACCCGGCCGCGGTCTGATCGCAGCCGTAGTCCGTACGGCGGGCCCGTACCCCCTTCGCCGGGGGTGCGGGCCCGCCGTCGTTTCCCGATCGATACCCCCGGTGGGGGGAACCGGGGCGCGGTCCGTCGTACGCTCGCCCGGTCCGCCCGCGTGCTCCCGTCCCGGGGCCGCCGCCGTCCGACCGCCGGAGAGTGCCGTGCCCGCCCTTCGCCCCGCCGCCAAGGGGGCGGCCCTGCTGCTGCTCGCCGCCGGCCTGACCGCGTGCAGCGTGCTGGCCGTGTCCGGCGACCGGACCCCGATCAGCGACCGCCCCACCGTGCGTCCGCCCCGGCAGGTGCTGCTCTCCGCCGCCCAGCGGCTGGACGACTCCGGCGGGGCCCGGGTGCAGGTGGTCCAGGAGGGGCCGGGCGGGCGGCGCAGCGCCGACGGCACGCTCACCTGGGGCGCCCGGGACGCGGCCGAGCTGTCGGTCACCGACGAGCTGGGCACCGGGCGGCTGCACCGGCAGGACGGCGTGCTGGAACTCGGCTACCCGGGGGCCGCGCCCAGGACGGCGGACCGGGACCGGGCGGAGTCGCTGGACCCGCGGGCCTCCGCCGGGACCGCCGGGGCCGCCGGGGCGGCGGGGACGACCGGCTGGGCCGGCGGCTGGATCACCGGGCTGCTGTCCAACCCGGGCGCCCCGGCGCACACGATGGCGCTGGCCGGCCGGCTCACCCCGCTCGGCGGCGAGCAGCTGAACGGCGGGACGGTCGCGCACTACCGGGGCACCGCGTCGGTGGCGGACTACTTCGGCGCCGAGGAGGGGCTGAGCCCCGCGCGGCTGACCGAGGTGCTCGGCTACTACGAGCGGAACGGGGTCGAGACGCTCGACTACGAGTTCTGGGTGGCGCCCGGCGACCGGCTGCTGCGGGTGCGGTCCACCGTCCGCGGCACGGCCGGCGCGGTGGTGACCACCACGGACGTGACCGAGCCCGCCGAGCCCGCCGAGTCGGTCGCGCCCGCCGAACCGGTCGGACCCTAGGACTCCCGTGGCGGGTCGTGCGGCCGAGTGGCGGGGGGTGCCACCGGGTCGCGTGGGCCCGGGTGGCAAGGTGGGCAGGAACGGACGTCCCGGCCCGAGCGGTCGTCCGGCCGGATCAGTGGCAGTTGGGGAGGCGTGGATGGCGGTGCGGCAGCGGCTGGCGGCGGTGGTCGCCGTCGCGGTGCTGGCGGCCGGCCCGGCCGGGTGCAGCTCGGCCGGCGGCCCGGAGCCGTCCGCCTCGACGAGCGCGCCCGGCGAGGCGACGCCGACGCCGAGCAGCGCCTCGCCGACCTGGCCGGCCAAGCCGACCGACCGTTCGCCGCACGGGGTGCTGCTCTCGTCCCAGCTGGCCATGCAGACCGCCCGCCGGGCCAAGGTGAGCTACCGGCTGGGCGCGGACGCCGGCAGCGGGCCGCTGTTCTGGCAGCCGAAGACCGCGCTCCAGGTCAAACGTTCCACCCCGGCCGCCGCCGAGCAGCTGATCGTCGTGGACACCGTCGCCTACGAGGGCGGCGACGCGGCCACCGCGGCCAGGCTGGGTGGCAAGCACTGGGAGCGGTTCGCCGGCGCGGCGGGCCCGGACGGGCACCGGGAGATCCCCTACGCCGGGCTGATCGACCTGCTCAACCCGGTGGTGGCGCTGGCCGCCGCGACCGCCGACGGGATCACCGCCCAGTACGTCGGCGAGGACAAGTTCGAGGACTCGACGGTCGAGCACTACCGGGTGGCCACCGACGCGGCCCGCTACGCGGCGGCGCAGACCCAGCTCACCCCGGCCCGCCGGGACGGCCTGCGGGCCGCGCTGGCACCCGGCGGCTCGGCCTCGCTCACCCTGGACCTCTGGCTGAACGACAAGGACCAGCTGGTCCGGATGGAGCGGACCGGGTCGGGGGAGGGCGGCCGGCTGGACGACTCGGTGGTCTACACCGAGCCCGGCGGCGCGCTCTCGGCACAGGCCCCGGCGGAGGCGGACACCGTGGACACCGGCACCCGCAGCGTCTCCCCGCTGGCCCGCTGAGTCCGGCCTGCTGAACCCGGCCTGCTGAACCCGGCCTGCTGAACCCGGCCCGCTGAGTCCGGCCCGTCGGGCCCGGCCCATTGCCCCTGGTCGGGCCGCCGCCGGGGGCGATTTGCCCCGGAGGGCGGCGTCCGGCTACTGTGGCGGAAGCCAAAGACCGCTGGTTGTCGCCGTGCGTCCGTGAGGAAGCTCGCGACCGAAGGATCTGCGCTTCACGCGCAGGCAGCCCGCGCAGGACTGTTTGGAGCTTTGACCTCCGGGTCGCGTGCCCCGCACGTGGATCCGTCGAGTTCACGCCGAGCCCCGTGCGCCTGCGCACCGGGGCTCATCTGCTTTTCCGCAGGGGCTTTCCTTCGTCCGGTGGTCCGAGGCGCGAATGGTCGACTCTCGCGGTCGGCCGGACTTCGACATCACGGAAGGAGGCGTAAGCCTATGGCTAGGCCCGACAAGGCTGCTGCCGTCGCCGAGATCACGGAGCTTTTCCGTGGCTCGAACGCGGCCGTGCTGACCGAGTACCGCGGTCTCACGGTGAAGCAGGTCAAGACCCTGCGTCGCTCCCTGGGTGACAACGCCCAGTACGCCGTGGTGAAGAACACGCTGACCAAGATTGCGGCCAATGAGGTCGGGATCACGGAGCTCGACGACCTGTTCGCCGGTCCGACGGCTGTCGCCTTCGTCACCGGTGACCCGGTGGAGTCGGCGAAGGCTCTGCGTGACTTCGCCAAGGAGAACCCCGCTCTCGTCATCAAGGGCGGTGTCCTTGACGGCAAGGCGCTGTCCGCCGACGAGATCAAGAAGCTCGCGGACCTCGAGTCCCGCGAGGTGCTGCTCGCCAAGCTGGCGGGTGCCCTGAAGGCCAAGCAGTCCCAGGCTGCCGCGCTCTTCCAGGCCCTGCCGTCGAAGCTCGTCCGCACTGTGGACGCGCTGCGCGACAAGGTCGAGCAGGGCGGTGCCGGTACGCCGGCTCCCGCCGCCGAGGAGACCGCGGCCGAGTAATCGGCCGGGGCCATGCCTCGCTGCGGGCCCGTACGCCCGCCAACCCGTACATCCGGCACCACCTGCCGATTTAGTGGAAGGACGCCAATCATGGCGAAGCTGACCCAGGACGAGCTGCTCGCGCAGTTCGAGGAGCTCACCCTCATCGAGCTGGCCGCCTTCGTGAAGGCCTTCGAGGAGAAGTTCGACGTCACCGCTGCCGCTCCGGTCGCCGTTGCCGCCGTTGCCGGCGGTGCCGGTGGCGCCGAGGCCGCTGTCGAGGAGCAGGACGAGTTCGACGTCATCCTCGACGGTGCGGGCGACAAGAAGATCCAGGTCATCAAGGAGGTGCGCACCCTGACCTCCCTCGGCCTGAAGGAGGCCAAGGACCTCGTTGACACCGCCGGTGCCAAGGTCCTGGAGAAGGTTGCCAAGGACGTTGCCGAGAAGGCCAAGGCCGCCCTCGAGGCCGCCGGCGCCAAGGTCACCGTCAAGTGACTTCTCGCCCCCTCTGAGGGGGCCGCGGGCCGGGCCGATCACCCTTGTGGTGGTCGGCCCGGCCTTTTCTGTTCTCCGCCCCCGGCGGCCCCGTTCCAGGGCCCCGGCGGCCACCTCGTCCGTGGACACACCGGTGTGGCCGAACGCTCACTCGGCACTGTCGGTGCGGGCGGGTATGGTGATCGCTGTCATCGGGTGAGGCCCCGACCACGGCTTCTGTAACGCCGGGGTGGTCCGGCGCGATGAAGGGGTCGAGGTCCGCGCCGGAGGCGGGCCCTTGACGAACCCGGCAGGGCGCGCGATTCTCAAGGCGCGAGTCGGCCCGGTTGGTCCTCCGTCGGATGCATAACCGGCGGCTCCGGCGGGAAGTGACTCCACGTGAGTCGTGGGGCCCGGCAAGTCCGGGCCGGTGCAGTACCCGGCGGGCGTTCGCGCCCGACGGCTACCGGGAGGAGTCTCCGATTCGGTCTCCGAATCAGAGCTGGACAGCAGTGTCGCCTTTGGCTACACTGTCCCTTTGCGCTGCCTGTTAGCTTCTCCGTGACTCGTCGCCCGGAGTTTGCGTTGCCCCGAAGGGGTCTGGCACCACCTCCGCAAAGCGGCTCTGACCTGGGGTTTCGACCCCGGCAGAGGCCAGTGGCGAGGGAGGCGGGACCAAGCCCGTGAAGGCCCGGCTGGTACGCGCGTAGTGAGCTCCGAGCCCTCGGAAGGACCCCCCTCTTGGCCGCGCCGCGCAACGCCTCGAACAATTCCGCCGCATCCACCGCCCCGCTCCGCGTCTCCTTCGCGAAGATCAAGGAGCCCCTCGAGGTCCCGAACCTCCTGGCCCTGCAGACCGAGAGCTTTGACTGGCTGCTCGGCAACGCGGCCTGGAAGACCCGGGTCGAGCAGGCGCTGGACAACGGTCTGGACGTCCCCACCAAGTCCGGTCTGGAGGAGATCTTCGAGGAGATCTCGCCGATCGAGGACTTCAGCGGGTCGATGTCCCTGACCTTCCGCGACCACCGTTTCGAGCCGCCGAAGAACTCCATTGACGAGTGCAAGGACCGCGACTTCACGTTCGCCGCCCCGCTCTTCGTCACGGCCGAGTTCACCAACAACGAGACCGGTGAGATCAAGTCTCAGACGGTCTTCATGGGCGATTTCCCGCTCATGACCCACAAGGGCACGTTCGTGATCAACGGCACCGAGCGTGTCGTCGTGTCGCAGCTCGTCCGCTCCCCGGGTGTGTACTTCGACTCCACCCTGGACAAGGTGTCCGACAAGGACATCTACTCCTGCAAGGTCATCCCCTCGCGTGGTGCCTGGCTGGAGATGGAGATCGACAAGCGCGACATGGTCGGCGTCCGCATCGACCGCAAGCGCAAGCAGTCCGTCACCGTGCTGCTCAAGGCGCTCGGCTGGACCAACGAGATGATTCTCGAGGAGTTCGGCGAGTACGAGTCGATGCGCGCCACCCTGGAGAAGGACCACACCCAGGGCCAGGACGACGCGCTGCTGGACATCTACCGCAAGCTGCGTCCGGGCGAGCCGCCGACGCGCGAGGCCGCGCAGACGCTGCTGGAGAACCTGTACTTCAACCCGAAGCGCTACGACCTCGCCAAGGTCGGCCGCTACAAGGTGAACCGCAAGCTCGGCAACGCCGAGTCGCTGGACTCCGGTGTGCTCACCGAGCCCGACATCATCAACGCGATCAAGTACCTGGTCAAGCTGCACGCCGGCGAGGTCGACTGGCGTGACGAGACCGGCCGCGACATCGTGGTCGAGGTCGACGACATCGACCACTTCGGCAACCGCCGCCTGCGCAACGTGGGCGAGCTCATCCAGAACCAGGTCCGTACGGGTCTCGCCCGTATGGAGCGCGTCGTGCGCGAGCGCATGACCACCCAGGACGTCGAGGCGATCACGCCGCAGACCCTGATCAACATCCGGCCGGTCGTCGCCTCCATCAAGGAGTTCTTCGGCACCAGCCAGCTGTCGCAGTTCATGGACCAGACGAACCCGCTGTCGGGCCTGACCCACAAGCGCCGTCTGTCCGCCCTCGGCCCCGGCGGTCTCTCCCGCGAGCGCGCCGGCTTCGAGGTCCGTGACGTGCACCCCTCGCACTACGGCCGCATGTGTCCGATCGAGACCCCGGAAGGCCCGAACATCGGTCTGATCGGGTCGCTGGCCTCGTACGGCCGGGTCAACGCCTTCGGCTTCATCGAGACCCCGTACCGCAAGGTCGTCGAGGGCGTGGTCACCGAGCAGGTCGACTACCTGACCGCCGACGAGGAGGACCGCTACGTCATCGCCCAGGCGAACGCCCCGCTGACCGCGGACCTGCACTTCGCCGAGCCCCGCGTCCTGGTCCGCCGCCGCGGCGGCGAGATCGACTACATCCCGGGCACCGAGATCGACTACATGGACGTCTCGCCGCGCCAGATGGTGTCGGTCGCGACCGCCATGATCCCGTTCCTCGAGCACGACGACGCCAACCGCGCGCTCATGGGCTCGAACATGATGCGCCAGGCGGTGCCCCTGCTGAAGAGCGAGGCCCCGCTGGTCGGCACCGGCATGGAGTACCGCTGCGCCGTCGACGCCGCGGACGTCATCACCGCCGAGAAGCCGGGTGTCGTCCAGGAGGTCTCGGCCGACTACGTCACCGTGGCCAACGACGACGGCACGTACACCACGTACCGCGCCGCCAAGTTCACCCGCTCCAACCAGGGCACCGCCTTCAACCAGAAGGTGCTCGTGGACGAGGGCACCCGGGTGGAGGTCAACCAGGTGCTGGCCGACGGCCCCTGCACCGACGAGGGCGAGATGGCCCTCGGCAAGAACCTCCTCGTGGCGTTCATGTCGTGGGAGGGTCACAACTACGAGGACGCGATCATCCTGTCGCAGCGCCTCGTTCAGGACGACGTCCTCTCCTCGATCCACATCGAGGAGCACGAGGTCGACGCCCGTGACACCAAGCTCGGCCCCGAGGAGATCACCCGGGACATCCCGAACGTCTCCGAGGAGGTCCTCGCCGACCTCGACGAGCGCGGCATCATCCGCATCGGCGCCGACGTCGTCACCGGCGACATCCTGGTCGGCAAGGTCACCCCGAAGGGTGAGACCGAGCTGACCCCGGAGGAGCGCCTGCTCCGCGCGATCTTCGGCGAGAAGGCCCGTGAGGTCCGCGACACCTCGCTGAAGGTCCCGCACGGTGAGTCCGGCAAGGTCATCGGCGTGCGCGTGTTCGACCGCGAGGAGGGCGACGAGCTTCCCCCGGGTGTCAACCAGCTGGTCCGCGTCTACGTGGCCCAGAAGCGCAAGATCACCAACGGTGACAAGCTCGCCGGCCGTCACGGCAACAAGGGCGTCATCTCCAAGATCCTGCCGGTCGAGGACATGCCGTTCCTGGAGGACGGCACCCCGGTCGACATCATCCTCAACCCGCTGGGCGTCCCGTCCCGAATGAACCCGGGACAGGTCCTGGAGATCCACCTCGGCTGGCTCTCCAAGCAGGGCTGGGACGTCTCCGGCCTCGCCGACGAGTGGGCCAAGCGCCTGCAGGCGATCGGCGCCGACAAGGTCGAGGGCGGCACCAACCTCGCCACCCCGGTGTTCGACGGCGCCCGCGAGGACGAGATCACCGGTCTGCTCGACCACACCACCCTCACCCGTGACGGTGAGCGCCTGGTGAACTCCACCGGCAAGGCGCGGCTGTTCGACGGCCGCTCCGGCGAGCCGTTCCCGATGCCCGTCTCGGTCGGCTACATGTACATCCTCAAGCTGCACCACCTGGTCGACGACAAGCTGCACGCCCGCTCGACCGGCCCGTACTCGATGATCACCCAGCAGCCGCTCGGTGGTAAGGCGCAGTTCGGTGGTCAGCGCTTCGGTGAGATGGAGGTGTGGGCCCTTGAGGCATACGGCGCCGCGTACGCGCTGCAGGAGCTGCTCACCATCAAGTCCGACGACGTCCTCGGCCGTGTGAAGGTCTACGAGGCCATCGTCAAGGGCGAGAACATCCCCGAGCCCGGCATTCCCGAGTCCTTCAAGGTCCTCATCAAGGAAATGCAGTCGCTCTGCCTCAACGTGGAGGTGCTGTCCTCGGACGGCCAGTCCATCGAGATGCGGGACTCCGACGAGGACGTCTTCCGCGCCGCCGAGGAGCTCGGCATCGACCTGTCCCGGCGCGAGCCGAGCAGCGTCGAAGAGGTCTGACGGAGGTGGGGCCGGCCCGGTAGCCCCGGGCCGGCCCGCCCCCAGGCCCCCCTCAGACCACACGAACGACTCTCGACTTACGAAAGAGGGCTTGACGACCAGTGCTTGACGTCAACTTCTTCGACGAGCTCCGCATCGGCCTGGCCACCGCCGACGACATCCGCCAGTGGTCCCACGGCGAGGTCAAGAAGCCGGAGACCATCAACTACCGCACCCTGAAGCCCGAAAAGGACGGCCTCTTCTGCGAGAAGATCTTCGGCCCCACCCGGGACTGGGAGTGCTACTGCGGTAAGTACAAGCGCGTCCGCTTCAAGGGCATCATCTGCGAGCGCTGCGGCGTCGAGGTGACCCGCGCCAAGGTGCGTCGTGAGCGGATGGGCCACATCGAGCTGGCCGCCCCGGTCACCCACATCTGGTACTTCAAGGGTGTGCCGTCCCGCCTCGGCTACCTGCTCGACCTGGCGCCGAAGGACCTCGAGAAGGTCATCTACTTCGCCGCCTACATGATCACCTGGGTCGACGACGAGCGCCGCCAGCGCGACCTGCCGTCCCTGGAGGCGCACGTCTCGGTCGAGCGCCAGCAGATCGAGAACCGCCGCGACTCCGACCTCGAGGCCCGTGCCAAGAAGGCCGAGACCGACCTGGCCGAGCTGGAGGCCGAGGGCGCCAAGGCCGACGTGCGCCGCAAGGTGCGCGAGGGTGCCGAGCGCGAGATGAAGCAGCTGCGCGACCGCGCGCAGCGCGAGCTCGACCGCCTCGACGAGGTGTGGGCCCGCTTCAAGAACCTCAAGGTCCAGGACCTCGAGGGCGACGAGCTGCTCTACCGCGAGCTGCGCGACCGCTTCGGCACCTACTTCTCCGGCTCGATGGGCGCGGCGGCCCTCAAGGACCGCCTGGAGACCTTCGACCTGGCGGAGGAGTCCGAGCGCCTGCGCGAGATCATCCGCACCGGCAAGGGCCAGAAGAAGACCCGTGCGCTGAAGCGCCTCAAGGTCGTCTCCGCGTTCCTGCAGACCACCAACAAGCCCAACGGCATGGTGCTGGACTGCGTCCCGGTCATCCCGCCGGACCTGCGTCCGATGGTGCAGCTGGACGGTGGCCGCTTCGCGACCTCCGACCTGAACGACCTGTACCGCCGTGTCATCAACCGCAACAACCGCCTGAAGCGGCTTCTCGACCTCGGCGCGCCCGAGATCATCGTGAACAACGAGAAGCGCATGCTCCAGGAGGCCGTCGACGCGCTGTTCGACAACGGCCGCCGCGGCCGTCCGGTCACCGGCCCGGGCAACCGCCCGCTGAAGTCCCTGAGCGACATGCTCAAGGGCAAGCAGGGTCGTTTCCGTCAGAACCTGCTCGGCAAGCGCGTCGACTACTCGGCCCGTTCGGTCATCGTCGTCGGCCCGCAGCTCAAGCTGCACCAGTGCGGTCTGCCCAAGGCCATGGCGCTGGAGCTCTTCAAGCCGTTCGTGATGAAGCGGCTGGTCGACCTGAACCACGCGCAGAACATCAAGTCGGCCAAGCGCATGGTCGAGCGCGCCCGTCCGGTCGTGTGGGACGTCCTCGAAGAGGTCATCGCCGAGCACCCGGTCCTGCTGAACCGTGCGCCCACCCTGCACCGCCTCGGCATCCAGGCCTTCGAGCCGCAGCTGGTCGAGGGCAAGGCCATCCAGATCCACCCGCTCGTCTGCACCGCGTTCAACGCGGACTTCGACGGTGACCAGATGGCCGTCCACCTGCCGCTCTCCGCGGAGGCGCAGGCCGAGGCCCGCATCCTGATGCTGTCCTCGAACAACATCCTGAAGCCGGCCGACGGTCGCCCCGTCACCATGCCGACCCAGGACATGGTGCTCGGTCTGTTCTTCCTGACCTCGGACCGCGAGAACGTGAAGGGCGCCGGCCGCACCTTCTCGTCGACCGCCGAGGCGATCATGGCCTTCGACGCCCGCGAGCTGGACGTCCAGGCCCCGATCGAGCTGCGCCTGCCCATCGGCACCGTCCCGCCCCGTGGCTGGACCCCGCCGCTGGACGAGGACGGCCAGTCGAACTGGTTCGAGGGCGAGTCCTTCCGCCTGCGGACCACCCTGGGCCGCGCGCTCTTCAACGAGCTGCTGCCCGAGGACTACCCGTTCGTCGACTACGAGGTGGGCAAGAAGCAGCTCTCCGCGATCGTCAACGACCTGGCCGAGCGCTACCCCAAGGTCACCGTCGCGGCGACCCTGGACAACCTGAAGGCGGCCGGCTTCCACTGGTCGACCCGTTCGGGTGTCACTGTCTCGATCTCGGACGTCATCGTCCCGCCGAGCAAGCCCCAGATCCTGGAGGGCTTCGAGGCGAAGGCGGAGAAGGTCCAGAAGCAGTACGAGCGCGGTCTGATCACCAACGACGAGCGCAAGCAGGAGCTCGTCGGCATCTGGACCCAGGCGACCAACGAGGTCGCGGACGCCATGTCCGCGAACTTCCCGAAGACCAACCCGATCTTCATGATGGTCGACTCGGGCGCCCGTGGAAACATGATGCAGATGCGCCAGATCGCCGGTATGCGTGGTCTGGTGTCCAACGCGAAGAACGAGACCATCCCGCGACCCATCAAGGCGTCGTTCCGTGAGGGTCTCTCCGTGCTGGAGTACTTCATCTCCACCCACGGTGCCCGTAAGGGTCTCGCGGACACCGCTCTGCGTACCGCCGACTCCGGTTACCTCACCCGTCGTCTGGTCGACGTCTCCCAGGACGTCATCATTCGCGAGGAGGACTGCGGCACCGAGCGCGGCCTGAAGCTGGCGATCGGCTCCGTGGGCGCCGACGGCGTGCTGCGCAAGGCCGACGACGTCGAGACCAGCGTCTACGCCCGCATGCTCGCCGAGGACATCACCGTCGACGGCAAGCTGCTGGCCACGGCCAACACCGACCTCGGTGACGTGCTGATCGACGAGCTGATCCGCCACGGCATCAGCGAGGTCAAGACCCGCTCGATCCTGACCTGTGAGTCGGCCGTCGGCACCTGTGCCTTCTGCTACGGCCGCTCGCTGGCCACCGGCAAGCTGGTCGACATCGGTGAGGCGGTCGGCATCATCGCCGCCCAGTCCATCGGTGAGCCCGGTACCCAGCTGACCATGCGTACCTTCCACACCGGTGGTGTGGCCGGTGACGACATCACCCAGGGTCTGCCCCGTGTCGTCGAGCTCTTCGAGGCCCGTACCCCCAAGGGTGTGGCCCCGATCTCGGAGGCCCAGGGCCGGGTCCGCATCGAGGACACCGAGAAGACCCGCAAGCTGGTCGTCACGCCGGACGACGGCACCGACGAGATCGCCTACCCGGTCTCCAAGCGTGTCAAGCTCCTGGTGAGCGAGGGCGAGGCGGTCGAGGTCGGCCAGAAGCTGACCATGGGTGCCACCAACCCGCACGACGTCCTGCGCATCATGGGCCAGCGCGCCGTCCAGATCCACCTGGTCGCCGAGGTCCAGAAGGTCTACAACTCGCAGGGTGTGTCGATCCACGACAAGCACATCGAGATCATCATCCGGCAGATGCTCCGCCGCGTGACGATCATCGAGTCGGGCGACGCCGAGCTGCTCCCGGGCGAGCTCGTCGAGCGCGGCCGCTTCGAGCAGGAAAACCGTCGCGTGGTCTCCGAGGGCGGCCACCCCGCCTCCGGCCGTCCGCAGCTGATGGGTATCACCAAGGCCTCGCTGGCCACCGAGTCCTGGCTGTCGGCCGCCTCCTTCCAGGAGACGACCCGGGTCCTCACCGACGCGGCGATCCACGCCAAGTCGGACCCGCTGCTGGGCCTCAAGGAGAACGTCATCCTCGGTAAGCTCATCCCGGCCGGTACGGGTCTGCCCCGCTACCGCAACATCCGGGTCGAGCCGACCGAGGAGGCCAAGGCCGCCATGTACTCGGCCGTCGGCTACGACGACTACGACCTGTCGCCCTTCGGCGCCGGCTCCGGCCAGGCGGTCCCGCTGGACGACTACGACTACGGCCCGTACACCGGCTGAGTCGAAGGTTGCTGATCGCTGGGCGGTCACCCCCGTGCGGGGTGGCCGCCCAGCGGCGTTCCCGGGGGCGGGCGGGAGGCGATTTGGGGTTCTGGGCCGAAGTCGCGTAGAGTCGTGTTCACCGACGCGGGGTGGAGCAGCTCGGTAGCTCGCTGGGCTCATAACCCAGAGGTCGCAGGTTCAAATCCTGTCCCCGCTACTGCATCGAAGGGCCCGGAGGCTTCAAGCCTCCGGGCCCTTCGGCGTTCCCGGGGTCCGTCGTGCGGGGGAGGGCGGGAAACCGCTCCGGCGGGGGAGGCCGGGGAGGGGGAGGGCGGGACAGGCTCGGGGCGTCGGATCGTGGCGCGGACGGGCGGAGGAACACGGGGATGGCTGTGCGACGGGTGCTGGGGGCGGTGGCGATCACCGCGGCGGTGGGGCTCGGTTCGGCGGGGTACCTGTGGGAGGCGGGGTACCTGGGGTCGGGTGGCGGGTCCGAGCGGCTGACGGTGTCCTACGGGGTGGCGGAGCCGGTGCGGGAGCTGGTGGTCGAGGGGCTGACCGGCGGCATCGAGGTCCGGGCCGGGGACGCGGTGCGGGTGGTGGAGCAGCAGTCCTTCCGCGGCGAGCCGCCGCGGACCCGGCACGAGGTGAGCGACGGCACGCTGCGGCTCACATACGACTGCTCGGACTGCGGGGTCGGCTACCGGGTGACCGTCCCGGCCGGGACGAAGGTCCGGCTGAGCAGCGGGACCGGCGGGATCCGGCTGGCCGGGCTGGCGGGGGAGGTGCGGGCGGAGGCCGGGGCCGGCGGGGTGACGGCGAGCGGGCTGACCTCGTCGGCGGTGCGGGTGAGCGTGGCGACCGGCGGCATCGACCTGGCCTTCGCGACGAGCCCGACCACCGTGGAGGCGCGGGCGGACGCCGGCGGGGTGCGGGTCGCGGTGCCCGGCGGCGAGGAGCCGTACGCGGTGGACGCCGAGTCGGGCGCCGGCGGCGTCGAGGTGACCGTGCCGCGGCGGGCCGGCGCGCCGCGCGGCATCACGGCGCGCACCGGGGCCGGCGCCGTGGCGGTCACGGGTGGCTGAGGCCGGCGCCGGCCGGGAGGTGCCCACCGTGCTGCCGGTCGGGCATGATCTTCTCCGCGGGGGCGGCTTCCCCGGGTACGGGGGAGGGGTCATGGCCGGACGGGCGGCGGCGCGGTGGCGGGCACGGGTGGCGGGGGTCGACCCGTACGTGCTGGACGGCCTGCTGGCGGCGGCCTCGGCGGCGGTCTCGCTCTGGTCGGTGTACCAGGACGTCACCGCCAGGCCCTGGTGGGTCTACCTGCTGGCGCTGGGGACGGCCCTGCCGCTGCCCTGGCGGCGGCGCGCGCCGGTCACCGTGATGGCGGTCAGCGGCGCGGTGTCGGCGGTGCTCTCGGTGGTCGCCCACTCGGCGATGCCGCAGCTGCCGCTGTTCGTGGTGGTCACCCTGTACACGGTGGCCGAACGGGCCCGGGACTGGCAGCGCTGGGGCGTGCTGGCGGTGACCGTGACCGCCAACGTGGTGGGCACCCACTCGCCGAACGGCGCGCTGTTCTCGCTGCTCACCACGGTGGGCGCGTTCGTCTTCGGCTGCCTGGTGCGGGAGCTGCGCCGGCTGGCGGCGGTGGAGGCGGAGCGGGCCCGGGAGGCCGGCCGTCGGGCGGCCAGCGACGCGGCCCGGGCGGTCGCCGAGGAACGGGCCCGGATCGCCCGGGAGATGCACGACATCCTGGCGCACGCCGTCGCGCTGATGGTGATCCAGGCGGAGGCGGGGCCGCTGGTGGTGCGCGGCGACCCGGACCGGGCGGTCAAGGCGTTCGACACCATCGCCGACTCCGGACGGGACGCGATGGCCCAGCTGCGGCGCCTGCTGGGGGTGCTCAAGGAGGAGGGCAGCGGGCCGGAGCTGGCGCCGCAGCCCCGGCTGGCCGAGCTGCCGGCGCTGGCCGAGCGGGTGCGTCGGACCGGGCTGCGGGTCGAGCTGGAGGTGGACGAGCGGGCCGGGCCGCTGCCCGCCGACGTCGAGGCGGCCGGCTACCGGATCGTGCAGGAGGCGCTGACCAACACGGTCAAGCACGCGGAGGCGAGCCGGATCTCGGTCCGGGTGGTCCGCGAGGGGGCGGAGCTGGCGGTGTTGGTGTCCGACGACGGCCGCGGGGTGCGGCGGCGGCAGGGCGGGGCGGCCTCCGCGGAGAGCGGCCTCTCCGGCGGCCGCGGGCTGGTCGGCATCCGGGAGCGCGCGGCGGCCTGCGGCGGCCGGGCCGAGGCCGGTCCCGGGCCGCGGGGGCGGGGATTCCTGGTGAGCGCCCGGCTGCCGCTGGGCACGGAACGGAGGGTGGCGTCATGACGCCGATCCGGGTGGTCGTCGCGGACGACCAGGAGCTGGTGCGCGTCGGGTTCGGGATGATCCTGGACGCGCAGCCGGACATCGAGGTGGTCGCCGAGGCGGCGAACGGCGCGGAGGCGGTCGAGGCGGTCCGGGTGCACGGGCCGGACGTGCTGCTGCTGGACGTCCGGATGCCGGTGATGGACGGCCTGGAGGCGGCCCGCCGGGTCTGCGCCGAGTACCCCGGCACCAGGGTGATCATGCTGACCACCTTCGACGCCGACGACTACGTGTTCGACGCGCTGTACGCGGGGGCCAGCGGCTTCCTGCTCAAGGACGTCCGCCGCGACGACCTGGCGCACGGGGTGCGGATGGTGGCCTCCGGGGAGGCGCTGCTGGCGCCCTCGGTGACCCGCCGGCTGATCGGTGAGTTCGCCGCCCGCCGGCCGGGCTCCGCCGAGCGGGCGGTGCGGGCGCCGTCGCGGCTGCTGGAGCAGCTGTCCCCGCGCGAGCGGGAGACCCTGGTGCTGCTGGCCCGTGGGTTGTCCAACGCGGAGATCGCCGCCGCGCTGGTGGTCAGCGAGCACACCGTGAAGACCCATGTCAGCAATGTGCTCGCCAAGCTGGGGCTGCGCGACCGGGTGCACGCGGTGGTCTTCGCGTACGAGGCGGGCGCGGTGGTGGCGGGGGAGGGCTGACGCTCTCCCCCGCGCGGGGGAGCGGCCGGGTTCGCCGGTACGGGTGATCCCCGACGAGGGGCACGGCGGACAGGATCCAGGGTGTCGGAACAGCGGACCCTTCGTCAGGAGCGCACCCATGGACACCTCTCGGCGCAGCAGCGTCACCTCGTTCGCCGTCGTCGCGGCCCCCGTGCTGATGGCGCTGTACGGCGGCATCCGGCTGCTGGAGGGCTCGCGCGAGCCGGGCCCGGGCTGGCTGGTCGGGCACGCTCTGATGCTGCTGGGGCTGCTGCTGTTCGGCCCCGTGCTGGCCGCGCTGGGGCGCGGGCGCGGGGGGCTGGGCCGGGCGGCGGCGGGGGTGGCGTTCACCGGGCTGGCCGCCTCGCTGGGGCAGATCGGGATCGACCTGTACGTCGGGGCGGTGGCGGTGGACAAGGCCGACCAGCACCGGCTGTTCGACGTGGTCCAGAGCCGGCCGGGCGTGCTGCCGGCCTTCTACTCGGTGGGCCCGATGCTGTTCTACGTCGGTCTGCTGGCGCTGCTGGTGATCGCCGCGACCGGTGCCGGTCGGGTGCTGCGCTGGTGGAGCCCGGTGCTGATGCTGGCCGGGACCGTGCTGACGGCGGCCGACCTGGCGTTCATCCCGGTCGCCGCGGGCTGCTACCTGGTGGCGCTGGCCCCGCTGGGCGGCTTCGGCGCCGCCCGCCCCGCCACCGTCTGACCGGTGCTCCCGGGCGTGGCGATCGGGGCTCACGGGGCTCATGGGGCGATCGCGGCGGGGCGATCGCGGCCGGTCGAATTATCGGTGGCGGGCGGCCCGTGCGGGCCGTACCGTCCGGGGCATGAACGCGAAGCGCCCGCTGATCGCCGTACTCACCGGCGCCGGGATCTCCACGGACTCCGGCATCCCCGACTACCGCGGTCCGAACGGACTCTGGCAGCGCGACCCGCAAGCACAGCGACTGGTCACCATCGGCCCGTACCTGGAGGACCCGGAGGTCCGCCGCAAGGCCTGGCGGATGCGCGCCGAGGCGGGTGCGCTCGCCGCCGAGCCGAACGCCGGGCACCGGGCACTGGTCGGGCTGGAGCGCTCCGGGCTGCCGGTGCGGGTGCTCACCCAGAACGTCGACGGGCTGCACCAGCGGGCCGGGCAGACACCCCGCAAGGTGCTCGAACTCCACGGCACCGCACGGGAGGTGCAGTGCGTGGACTGCCGGGCGGTGGGCCCGATGGAGCAGGCCCTGGAGCGGGTCGCCGCGGGTGAGCCGGATCCGCGGTGCCGGGACTGCGGGGGGATCCTGCGCCCGCGCACCGTGATGTTCGGCGAGCAGCTGGACCCGGAGGTGCTGCGGCAGGCGGACGCGATCAGCAAGGCCTGCGAGCTGTTCATCGCCGTCGGCACCAGCCTGCAGGTATTCCCGGTGGCCGCGCTGCCGTACAACGCGGTGAAGACCGGCTCCCGGCTGGTCATCGTCAACGCCGAGCCGACGCCGTTCGACGAGGCCGCCGAGGAGGTCGTCCGCGAGCCGATCTCCACCGCCCTGCCGGCCCTGGTCCGCCGGCTGGTCGCCCAGTACGTCTGACGGCGCCCCGCGGGGGCGGCGGGTTCGGTGACGAATCGGTTGCCGCGTTCCGAACTGGCCGCTCCCGGCCGCTCGTTCTGCGCTACGCTGCCGCGCGGAGCGGTGTGGTCGGTTTCCGGCCACCGGGGGAGGCCGCACGGGCGCCCGCGCCTGCGTGCCGCACCGGCCGGAGGCGTCCCCCGCTCCGCGGCGGCGCGTACGAAGGAGCCCTCATGACCTCAGGCCCACTGCTGGACCGCCACGCGATCGGGGGCGAGCTGCGGACCCTGGCGGACCGGCCCGGCCTGGCGCACCGTCAGGAGGAGCTCAGGGAGCTGGGCTTGGCGCTCTCTGGCGCCGGCGACCTGGACCGGTGGGCCGAACTCGACCTGGTGCACAGCTTCGTCCGGCCGGAGAGTGTGCGCTCCGCGGTGCGGCCGCGCCCCGAACCGAGGTTCTGGGCCTGGGCCGAAGTCGCCCTGGGGGCCCTGGTGTTCGTCCCGCTGCTGGTCACCTGGGCCGGGCTGATGCAGGCCACCAGCGCCTACCGGGCGCTGATCGGCGCCGACGCCGGGCAGGCCGCGCGCCCGTTCCTCCAGCTCTGGCAGACCGGCTTCGAGGGCCGGCTGCCCGGCTGGGCCACCTTCGGCGACGTCGCCCTGTCCGCCACCCTGTTCATCGCGCTGCTGCTGGCGCTCTCCGTCGCGCACGGTGTGCGCCGGGCCGGCACCGAGCGCCGTGAGGCGGCGGCCGAGGGCGAGGCGGAGGACCTGCTGGCGGAGCTGGCGCCGGTGCTCACCCGCGCCCAGCTGGTGCTGAACGAGCGCCGCCGTTCCACGCCGCAGCGCTTCGCGGCCGAGCTGACCGGCGCGGCGGAGACCCTGGAGCGGCTCGGCCGGCAGGCCGCCGACACCCAGCGCGAGTTGAGCGAGGCGGCGCTGGCCGTCGAGCGCTCGGTCGCCGGGGCCGAACAGCGCCTCGCCGACGCGGGAGAGGCGGTCGAGCCGCTGCGCCGGGCCGTCGACGGCGTCGAGAAGGCGGTCGGCGGGATCGGCAGGTCCGTCGACGGGGTCGGCCTGGCGGTGCGGGACAGCGGGGACCGGCTGGCCGAGTCGGTCCGGGACGGCGCGGCGGCCACCGACGAGCTCGTCCAGCGGGGCGGGCGGCAGCTCGCCGACGCGGCCGAGCTGGTCCGGCGGGCCACCGACCGGGTGGGCACCGAACTCGCCGACGCCGGTGAGCGGGTGGAGGAGGCGGTGCGCGACCTCGCGGTCGCCCAGCGCGGTTTCACCACCGGCGCGGAGACCGTGGCGGACGTCAACGGGCAGGTGCTGGAGCGGCTCGACGGGCTGGCCCGGGAGGTCGCGATGCTGGCCGACCGGGTCGCGGCGGCGGCCTCGGCGGCCACTGCGGCGGCGGCGCGGCTGGACGCCTCCGGGCCGGAGGGGCCGCGCGGCGAGGCGGGCATCGTCATGGTGAAGACGGTGTCCGGACCCGGGCCCGACACGGGCGCCGCCCGGTCCCGGGGCACCGGTACGGCCGCCTCCGCCGGGGCCGCCGAGGTGGACGACCGGACGCTGCTGGAGCTGGACGAGGTGCCGGTGCACGGGCAGGGCCGATGAGGGGCCGGTTCCGGCCGGCCCGGCCGCGGGCCCGGGGCGTGCACCTGGCCGGCTGGCTGTTCGCCGACATGCTGCTCGTGCTCGCCCTGGTGGCGATGGGCGACCAGGGCGATCCGGTGGCCGCCGAGCGGGCCGCCGCCGGGCCCTCCGCCAGCCCGAGCGCGAGCGCCACCGCCGACGCCACGCCCAGTGCCGCGCCCACCCCGACCGGGCCGCGCGGCGTCGAGCACGACCCGGTCACCGTCGACGTCAGCGGCGACGCCTCGGACGCGGCCGGCCTGGCCGCGCAGGTCCGCGCGGCCACCGAGCGCTACGCCGGACGGCAGGCGGCCGTGGTCCTCACGTTCGGCAGCAACCGCGATCCCGGCGTCGGCCAGGCCTACGCCCACACCGTCAACGGCCTGCTCGCCCAGGCCCGTCCGGAGATGTTCCGGGGCACCACCACCCGGGACTTCATCTCGCTCGCGGACAACCCCCGGCACGCCTCGCTGGAGATCTACTTCTACACCGGCTGACGTCCACCGACCTGCCAATCGAAGGAGAAGTGCAGTGCAGATCCTCCCGTTCTACGCCGTGTGCGACGAGTCGGGGTCGATGAGCGCCGACATCGACACCCTCAACAAGGCCCTGTTCGACCTCCACCAGGAGATCAGCACCAACCCGACCATCGCCGACAAGACCCGGTTCGGGCTGATCGGCTTCTCCACCGACGCCCACGAGCTGCAGCCGCTGGTCGACCTGAGCGACCTCGACGAGCTGCCCGCCCTGGAGGCCTCCGGCCTCACCTCCTTCGGCAACGCCTTCGGCCTGCTCCGCCAGGCGATCGAACGGGACGTGCAGGCGCTGAAGGCGGACGGCCACGACGTCTACCGCCCGGTGGTCTTCTTCCTCTCCGACGGCGTGCCGACCGACTCCGACTGGGACCAGCCCTACCAGGACCTGCTGGCCGCCGCGTTCCGGCCGCACATCATCGCCTTCGGCATCGGCCAGGCCGACCGGAGCGTGATCGCGCGGGTCGCGACCTTCAAGGCGTTCATGCAGGAGGACGGGAAGGCCGACGTGGCGCCCGCGCTGCGGGAGTTCGCCGGCAGCCTGACCCGCTCGATCGTCCGCTCGGTGAGCGGGGCGACCGAGGCCGGCCAGGGCATGAGCCTGCAGGTCGACGACAACGTGCCCGGGTTCACCTCCGTCTCGCTCGACAAGCTCTGAGGCCGGGCCGCCGGATGAACGCGTACGACAACCAGCTGCCGGCCGGGCGCGTGCCGGAGCCGGGGCCGGAGCACGCGCCGAGCCGCAAGGAAGACCCGATCGACCTCGCCGCCTCGGTGTACGAGTACGGCTGGGAGGGGCCGGCGGCCCCGGCGGCGCCGTCCGTCGTCTCCGGGCCGGTGGTCCCGGACGGGTTCCTGCCGCGTCCGATCGGGCCGGGGCCGTCGGCGGTCCGCGGGCCGTCGAGCACCGACGGCCCGGGCGCCGTCGGGCCCGCCGCCCCCGTCATCGCCTACGCCTCCGCCGTCGCTTCCGCCACCTCCGCCTCCGTCGGGCCCGGGCCCGAGTCCGGGCCCGTCGTCCGGCCGGCCTCGTTCCGGGAGCCCGGCCCGCTGCACCACGTCGGCCGCAAGGCTCCCGCGTACCCCGCCGAGCCGACCGACATCCCCGCCCTCTCGGCCGGTGACCTCTTCGGCGCCCTGCTGCCCGACACCGTGGTGGACGGCGGACGGTTCGGCCCGGTCACCGTCCGCGCCGCCTCCGTCCGCGGCGACGGGCACCGCTACGCGGCCGAGTGCCGCCAGGACGCCGTCCTGGTCGTACGGACCGGTGAGCTGCTGCTGGTCGCGGTGGCCGACGGCGTCGGCTCCCAGTCGCACTCCCACCACGGCTCCCACGGGATCCTCCGGAAGCTGACCGGCCAGGTCGCCCGGAAGGAGGAGACCCTGCTGGCCTTCCTGCGCACCGGCGCCGAACCCGACTTCGCCAGCATGATGAGCCGGCTCATCGGGGCGGCGGCCGACGAACTCGCCGAGGAGGCCAGGAAGGAGGGCCGCCCGCCGAAGGCCTACTCGACGACCCTGCGGGCGCTGCTGGTGCCGGCCGACCCGACGGTCCCGTTCCGCGGCTTCGTCTCGGTCGGCGACGGCGGCCTGCTGCGGCTGCGCGAGGGCGGCTGGCAGGACCTCGAAGCGGCCGAGGCCGACCGGGGCGGCGGGCCGATCAGCACCCGGACCGACTGCCTGCCCGAGGCGTACGAGCACGCCCGGGCCCGGCTGATCACCGACTCCCGCCCCGGCGACGTGCTGGTGCTCTGCACCGACGGGCTCGCGCTCCCGCTGCTCAAGGAGCCCGAACTGCAGGGGTTCCTCGGCGAGCGCTGGGGCAGCGAGGTGCCCGGCCTTGCCGAGTTCCTCTGGCAGACCCAGGTCCGGGTGCGCAGCTACGACGACGACCGCTCGGTCGTCTGCCTCTGGGAGGCCACGCCGTGAGCGCCTCCGACATCGCCACCGCGCTGGCCGGCGGCGGGGACGCCGTCCTGGCACTGCTGCCGGTCGGCGCCGAGGCCGGCCGGGGCGGGCAGGGCAAGGTGCAGCGCCTCGACGGTTACCCCGGCCTGCTGTTCAAGCGCTATCTGGAGGCCGGGCGGGTCAACGGCGCGGCGCTGGCCGAGCTGGTCGCGCTGCGGCTCGCGCTGCCGCAGGCCGACCGGGAGCGGCTGGACGCCCAGGCCGCCTGGCCGCTCTGCCGGGTGGTGGACGGCCCGCGCTGCGTCGGCTTCCTGATGCGGGAGGCCCCGTCGGCGATGACCTGGCAGACGGCCACCGGAGCCCGCAAGCTCACCGAGGCGCAGTACCTGCTGTACCCGGAGAAGCCCGCCACCCAGGGCATCGTCCGCCCCGACCCGGAGCAGCGGCTGGCGCTGCTGCTGGAGCTGGTCGGGCTGATCGACCGGCTGCACCGCTGGGGGCTGGTGATCGGGGACCTCTCGCACGCCAACGTGCTCTGGACGGTGCTGCCCGAGCCGGCGGTGCACCTGCTGGACTGCGACGGCATCCGCCGGGTCGGGGCCTCCCCGGTGCTGGAGCAGGCCGACACGCCCAACTGGGCGGACCCGCACTCCCCGCACGGCAGCGGCGCCTCCGTGGACAGCGACCGCTACAAGGCGGCGCTGCTGATCGGCCGGACGCTGGCGCAGGACCCGTACGTGGCGCCCGGCGCGCCGCTGGACCCGCTGCCACAGGTGCTGACGGACCGGCAGCTGGCGATGGTGCGGCGGGTCTGGGAACAGGCCGCCGGCCCGTACGGGAGCCGGCCGGACCTGACCGCCTGGCTGCTGGCGCTGGGCGGCCGGGGCAGCATCCCGCTCGCGCCGGGCTTCACCCCGCCGCCGCGCCAGGCCCGGCCGGCGGACGAGCGGCTGTTCGACGGCCGGGCGGCCCGGGGGAGCATCCGGTTGCAGCGGCCCGGCTGACGGGGGCGGGCCGACGGGGCCGGACCGACGGGGTCGCGGGCCGGGCCGGGCCGACGGGGCCGGGGGGCCGGACGGAGCGCATGCGTACGATGATCCTTCCGGCTCCCCCCTCATGGCCTGGAGTGATCGACCGATGACGACGACGGCGAAGTTCGACCCCTGGTCGGCGGCGTTCGTGGCCCACCCCTACGACGCCTACGCCACCCTGCGCGAGCAGGCCCCCGTGACGTACTTCGAACCCACCGACCAGTGGCTGGTCTCGCGCTTCGAGGACGTCAGCGCGCTGCTCCGCGACCGCCGGCTCGGCCGCACCTACACCCACCGGTTCAGCCACCAGGAGTTCGGCCGCCCCGAGCCCGACCCGGCGCACGAGCCGTTCCACACCCTCAACGACAACGGCCTGCTCGACCTGGAGGCCCCGGACCACACCCGGATCCGCCGGCTGGTCTCCAAGGCCTTCACCCCGCGCATGGTCGAGGGCCTGCGCCCCACCGTCCAGCGGCTGGCCGGCGAACTCGTCGACGGACTGCTCGCGGACGGCGGCGGCGACCTGATCGCCGCCGTCGCCGAGCCGCTGCCGGTCGCGGTGATCGCCGAGATGCTCGGCGTCCCGGAGCCCGACCGGCACCTGCTGCGCCCGTGGTCGGCCGACATCACCGGGATGTTCGAACTCAACCCGTCCGAGGAGGTCGCCCGCCGGGCCGTCACCGCGAGCACCGAGTTCTCCGACTACCTGCGCGCCCTGATCCGCGAGCGCCGGTCCGCCCCCGGCGGGGACCTGATCAGTGCGCTCATCCAGGCCCAGGAGGGCTCGGACGCGCTCAGCGAGCAGGAGATGATCTCCACCTGCGTGCTGCTGCTGAACGCCGGCCACGAGGCGACCGTCAACACCACCGGCAACGGCTGGTGGGCGCTGTTCCGCCACCCCGAGGAGCTGGCCCGGCTGCGCGCCGACGTCGACGGGCTGCTGCCCACCGCCGTCGAGGAGCTGATGCGCTGGGACACCCCGCTGCAGATGTTCGAGCGCTGGGTGCTGGAGGACATCGAGGTCCGCGGGGTCACCATCCCGCGCGGCTCCGAGGTCGCCCTGCTCTTCGGCTCCGCCAACCGCGACCCGGAGCGCTTCACCGACCCCGACCGCCTGGACCTCGGCCGCACCGACAACCCGCACATCACCTTCGGCGCCGGAATCCACTTCTGTCTCGGCGCTCCGCTCGCCAGACTGGAGCTCACCGAGTCCTACGGCACCCTGCTCCGCCGGGCCCCGGGCCTGCGGCTGGTCCGCGAGCCCGAGTGGCAGCCGGGCTACGTGATCCGGGGGCTGAAGGAACTGCTGGTCGAGATGTAGCGGAAGAGGGGGAGCGGCAGTGGGCGGCAAGGCGACAGGGGCGATGCTGGGGCTGGCGATCGGCGACGCGCTCGGCAAGCACACCGAGTTCGACGACGTGGAGACGATCGCCCGGCAGTGGCCGGACTGGCGGCAACTGCCGCTGCCGAAGCGGGCACTGGTCACCGACGACACCCAGATGACGCTCGCCCTCGCCCGCGGTCTGCGCACCGCGCTGGCCCGCGGGCCGCTCACCCCGCTGCGCCTGGAGCGGCCGCTGCGCGAGGAGTTCGTCGACTGGTGGCGCTCCCCGCAGAACACCCGCGCCCCCGGGATGACCTGCCTGCGCTCCTGCCAACGGCTCAGCATGCCCGAGCGCCGCTGGCAGACGGCGAGCGACGTCGGCTCCAAGGGCTGCGGCGCCAATATGCGGGTCGCCCCGATCGGCCTGGTGCGGGAACTGACCCCGGCCCAGGCCGCCGGCGCCGCCCAGCTCCAGTCCGGGCTCACCCACGGCCACCCGACCGCGCTCGCCGCCTCCGACCTCACCGCCCACGCCGTCCGCAGGCTCGCCGAGGGCCTGCCGCCGGCCGGTCTGACCGCCGCGCTGCGGGCCCACGCGCTCGAAAGCCGCGGCCGCTACGACGCGTTCTGGCTCGGGGACCTCGCCGACCACGCCCAGGACCGTACGGCCGAGGCGTTCATCACCCGGGGCTGGGACGAGTGCCTGGCGGTGCTCGACCGGCTGGACGCCGCGCTCGCGGCGCCGGACGTCGAGGCCGACCCCTGCCTGGCCACCGGCGAGGGCTGGATCGCCGAGGAGGCGCTCACCACCGGGCTGCTCTGCTTCCTGCTGCTGCCGGACGACCCGGTGGCCGCCGTCCGCCGGGCCGCGTACTCCTCCGGGGACTCCGACTCGATCGCCTGCCTGACCGGCGCCTTCGCCGGTGCCCATCTGGGCGCCGGCGCCTGGCCGGCCGAGTGGGTGGAGCGGATCGAGCACCGGGACGAACTGCTGGAGTTCGGCGCGCTCTGGGACTGACCGGTCCGCCCGGGCATCGGCTCGGCGGACCGGGGAACCGGGTGCGGGCCGGTCGCGTCCAACCGGCACCCAGGCGCGGGCACCGGCCCGCACCGTGACCCGGGAGGCGAGGCCGGCCATGCCCGCGACGTCCGCCCGCACCCGCCGTCCGGCGGTGCTCCTGCTCTGCTGCGCGGCCCTGCTCACCGCCTGCGGCTCCTCCGGCGGCGGCACGGCCGTGGTCCGGGTCGAGCCCGTGACGCTGCCGCCCGCCGACCCCGGGCAGGTCGCCGCCACCGCCGCGGCCACCGGCGCCTTCGGCCTCGACCTGCTGCACACCCTCACCGCCGACCCCGCCGCGGGCGGCGGCAACCTGGTGCTCTCGCCGTCCGGCCTGGCCACCGCCCTCGCCATGGTGCTGCCCGGCGCCCGCGGCGCCACCGCCGACGAACTCGCCGCGGCGCTGCACACCGGGCTCACCTCCGAGCAGTACGCGCTCGCCGTCGGCGCCCTGAACCGCCCCGCGACGCCGTCCGGCAAGGGCGGGACCGTCCTGCGGGAGTCGGACGACCTCTGGTCCCAGCGCGACGAGCCGCTCGACCGGCACTACCTCGGCGTGCTGGCCGCCGCCTTCGGCACCGGCGTGCACACCGCCGACTTCCGCAAGGACCCGGAGGGCGCGCGCAAGGCCGTCAACGGCGTCGTCGAGAAGGCCACCGAGGGCCGGATCAAGAACCTCTTCGCCCAGGGGCAGATCAACCCGGACACCCGGCTCGCCCTCACCGACGCGCTCTACCTCAAGGCCGACTGGGCCGAGCCCTTCAAGGCCGGGAGGACCACCGACCGGCCGTTCCACCGCCTCGACGGCACCGAGGCGGCCGTCCGCACCATGGCCCGGACCGCCGGCCTGCGCTACGCCGAGGGCTCCGGCGGCATCCTCGGCGAACCCTGGCAGGCCGTCGAACTCCCCTATGCGGGAAGCACCTTGGCGATGGACCTGGTGGTGCCCGGGCAGGGCGGCTTCGCGGCCTTCCGCAAGGGCCTGGACCAGCCGGAGCTGGACCGGATCCTCGGTGCGCTCGCCCCGCGGACCGTCGACCTCACCCTGCCGAAGTTCCACTTCGACACCGCGAACGAGCTCACGCCCACCCTGCGGGCCCTCAGTGTCCGGGCCGCCTTCGGGCCGGACGCCGACCTCTCCGGCATCCGGGGGCCGGGCGGCGACGGGCGGCTCGCGATCGGCACCGTCGTCCAGAAGGCCACCGTGCAGGTCGACGAGCAGGGCACGGTCGCGGCGGCCGGCAGCGGCGTCGGGGTGGACGTGATGGCCGCGCCCGTGCCGACCGGCCCCGTCGAGCTGCACATCGACCGGCCGTTCCTCTTCCTGGTCCGGGACACCGCCAACGGGCGGCCGCTCTTCCTCGGACAGGTCACCGACCCGTCCGCCGCCGTGAAGTGAGGCCGCCGGAGCCGGGAGGTGTCGGAGTGAGGGAGCGCTACCCGGCCGGGTAGCGGTCCCCGAGCGCCGGGTGGCCCGGCTCGCGGCTGCCGAACAGCACCAGCAGGTCGTCCGCCGTCCGCAGCAGCGTCTCCCGGCCCTCCACGGCCTGCGCCCAGTCGGCCGGCAGCGCGCTCGCGCCGTACGCCGCGCCGACCAGATTGCCGCAGACCGCACCGGTCGAGTCGCTGTCCCCCGAGTGGTTCACCGACAGCAGCAGCGCCGACCGGACCGGATCCGGCCCGCCGGCCGCCGCGAGCAGGCAGTACACCGCGATCGCCAGGCACTCCTCGGCGATCCAGCCCAGCCCCACCCGCTCCACCGCCTCCGCCGACGGCTCCGACTCCTCGGCCACCCGCACCGCCCGGGCCAGCGCCTGCACGGTCTCCTTCGAGGCCGGCCACTCCCGGGTCTGCTCCACCGTCTGGCCGACCGCCGCCCAGGGCTCCGTCCCGGCCGCCAGCCGCTCCACCAGCGCCGCGAACGCGCCCGCCGCCAGGTAGCCGGTCGGATGCCCGTGGGTCAGCTGCGCGCACTGCGCGGCAAGCCCGAACGACTGCTCCACCCCCAGCCGGCCCAGCCCGAACGGCGCCGAGCGCATCACCGTGCCGCAGCCCTTGGAGTGCGCGTTGATCGGTCCCGGCTGTCCCAGCGCCACCGGCGGCTCGAACACCGGGTGGTACTGCACCCCGGTCAGACAGGCGTTGCCCGGTGCCCGCCGCGCGTAGAGGAACGGCTCGCGCAACAGCCAGCCGTCGTACGGGTGGGCCAGCGGCTCGCGGTCCGGCGCGCCCTGCTCCTGGGTGAGCAGCCACCGCCGGTACGCGCCGTGCACCGCCTCCGGCACCGAACCGCCGCCGCCGCCCGACCAGCCGCGCACGAAGCCGCGGATCAGGCCCTCGGCGGTGAACAGCGTCATCTGGGTGTCGTCGGTGACCTCGGCGACCCGGCCGCCGCCCGGCAGGCCCGTCACGCCGTCCGGGCCGAAGCGCTCGCGGATCTGGTACAGCTGCTGGAACTCCACCGGCCAGCCCAGCGCGTCCCCGATCGCCCCGCCGAGCAGCGCCCCGCGCACCCGGTCCCGGAACCCCGTCTCCGTACTCACCGTCTCGGTACCCACTCTGCCCGCCCGCCCCTCGTCGGTTGCCCGGGACCTGTTGTACCAGGCGCCCGGGTTCCTGCCGCGGATCCCGGTCGCGGATCCCGGCCGCGGATCCGGCCGCGGATCCGGCCCCGGACCTCCGCGGCCGACCTCAGCCGCTGACCTCAGCCGCGGATCTCCCCGGAGTGTCCGCTCAGGGACGCCCGGTCCGCGGCCGCGCGGCCCGCCGCCCAGCCCTCGCCGTCGCTCACCCGCACGCGCTGCGACACCAGCTTGGGGAACATCCGGTCCACCTCCTGGTCCACCGCCTCGGTGCGGGCCTTCAGGGCCGGCAGCAGCCGCTCGTCCGGCACCAGCTGCTCCGCCGTGCCGTCCTCGCGCAGGTGCCGGCCGGCGGCGGCGTCGCTGGTCGTCCGCTCGGTCGCCTCGGCCAGCCGCTCGCGGATCCGGGCGGCGTACGCCACCAGGAAGGACTGCCGGTACGCCTTGGTGCGGGAGGCGCCGTCCAGGTGCTGGCGGGCGCCGGCCTGCTGCATCGCGTGCGTCGCCTGGACGAGGAGCGAGGTGTAGAGCAGCTCGACGCCGTCCAGGTCGGCGTCGAAGCCGATCACGGTGCAGAAGCCGAACTCCTTCGCCCAGATCACGCGGCAGCGGTTGGCGGCCGCGACCGCGTCCAGCAGCATCGTCTTCGGGCCCTCGTACGGGTTGTCCACGCCGATGCGCAGCGCGCCCGGCGCGTGCGGGTCGGCGCCGTCGACGGCGAGCAGGGCCTCGTCGATGCTGTGCTGGGCCATCAGCTGCTGGGCCTTGGCGGTCAGCGCCTCGGCCTCCTCGGGGAAGTCGGTGGACTCCGCCTTCGCCAGCAGCGCCCGGATCCGCGACAGCATCCGCGGCTCGTCGGTCACCGGGCCGCGTGGCCTGCGGTCCGGGCGTCCGGGCTGTGCCGTCTGCCCGGGGGCCGGACCCACCGGGGCGATCGGGGGCAGCCGGCCCCAGCTGCGCAGCAGCTCCAGCAGCGCGGTGGCCAGCGCGAAGCGGTCGAGGCGGTGCCGCTGGGCGAACGCGGGCAGGTAGCCCTCGTCGGACGGCCACCAGACCTCGGCCTCCAGCTCGCGCAGCTGCTCCTGCCAACGCCGGTCCACCGCGGCGGCCGGGTGGCGGCGGCCCTCGGCGGCGATCAGGTCCACGGCGAGCGCCAGGTGCGCAGGCTTCAGCTCGCGCCGCACCACCCGCACCAGGTCCGCCGGCCGCCACCCGGCCGACCAGCACCGCCCCACCGCCGTGTCCGCGTACCCCAGCACCGCCCGGCTCACCGCCGGCCACTGCCCGGCGGAGGCCGCCAGCAGCGAGGCCCCGGTGTCCAGCGCGAGGTCCAGCCCTTCCTCCGGAGCCGTCACCACGCCCCGCACCGCCATCTCCAGCAGCGCCCCGGCCTCCCCGCCGCCACCACCGCCCTGCTGCTTCCGTCTACCCACGCCGCCTACCTCCGGGTCCCATACCTCCCACCCATGATGCCGGAACCCCCCGACCTCCCCCGCAGACCCAGCAACCCCACCATCACGCACAGTCCCGCCGCGGACGGCGGCGTGGAGTGGGAAGTCGACGTGGCCGACTTCCCACTCCGCCGAAGCCGCACGAGCTTCCTGCCGGTGGCCCCTTGCAGGAGCAAGGGGCCACCGGAAATGACAGCGGCGGCTTCGGCTGCGCTTCGCCGCTTCCTGCCTTGGTCGCGGAAAGCCCGATGTGGAGCAGGAAGTCGGCCCCTCCGACTTCCTGCTCCACACCTGTAGACCCCATCGCTAGCCGCAGCGGTCCTCGCCCGATCCGAGCGAGGACCGCTGTCCGCACCGCGCGCTCGTTGCAGGCGGATCGGACGGGCCGCAGTGGGAAGTCGGAGGGGCCGACTTTCCACTCCGGTGGTCGGCGGTGGTGAAACGTTTCTCTGTCGCTGAGGTGCCTCGCTTCGGCGGCGGCGGTCCGATGGTGCTTCACCAGCGTGCGTGGGAAGTCGACGTGGCCGACTTCCTGCTCCGGTGGCCGGCGGCGGCGGAACGTTCTTCTGCCGTCGTGGTGCCTTCGCTGGTGAACAGGAAGTCGGTCGGGCTGGGGTCAGCGTTCGACGGCCTTGGCGAGGATCTCGGGGAGGCGCTCCAGCAGGCGGCCGGCGGCGAGGCGCAGGCCGAGGGTGGCGACGACGGTGCCGTAGAGGGGGCCGGCGAGCAGGAGGGGCCAGGTGGGGGCGTCGGTGGCGAGGGCCCAGCCGAGGTAGCCGATGGCGGGGGAGGCGAGGAGGACGCTGCCGAACATCGAGCCGAAGCTGTTGAGCATCACCAGGCCGCCCTGGCCGGGCGCGGCGTTGCGCATCGGGTTGTTGTCGGCGGGCATGGTGTACGGCGCGAGCACGCTGAGCACCGCGCCGATGGCGATGCCGCTGCCCAGCAGGGCGAAGGCGGCGCCGACGGCCGAGGGCAGGCCGGACCAGTCGCCGGTGGCGACGGCGAGGACGACGGCGAGCACCAGGGTGACCGGGACGGCGTAGGACAGCAGGGCGAGCGCGCGGCCGCGCAGTTCGTCGCGGGCGTCGGCGGGGGTCAGCAGGGTGGCGGCGACCATCCAGAAGGCGGAGCCGTCCATGCCGAACAGGTTGAGCATCTGCAGGCCGAGGAACATCCCGGTGATCGCCACCAGGTAGACCGTGGACCAGCCCTGGACGATCGACAGCACGCAGATCACCAGCGTCATGCCGATGCTGGTGAAGACGGCGGCCTTGGCCCGCGGTTCGCGCCAGGCGTACCGCAGGTGGCGCTGCATCACGGCGCCGACCCGGCCGTCCGGCAGGAAGCGCCGGCCGCGCCGCGACGCGTGGACGCCGCGCACCACCTCCACCGTCGAGGCGTCGGCGGTGACCATCAGCTGCTGCAGGCTGGCCCGCCACCAGCGCAGCAGCAGGACGAGCAGCGCGGCGGTGGCGGCGAGCTGGAGCAGCGCGAGCGCGTACCGGCCCTCGCCCGCGGTGCGGACGGCGTCGACGGCGGAGACCGGCGGGATCCAGCGCAGCACGGCGGCGATCGGGGCGAGCGGTTCGAGGTCGAGGCCGTCGGCGCCGGGCTTGCCGAAGACGCTCTGCGAGCCGACGTTGGCGATCTGGACCAGCAGTGCGAAGAGCAGGCCGCCGAAGACGGCGAAGTCCTTGCCGCGCCGGCTGGAGAGCAGGCGGGCGTTGCCGGCGGCGACCGCGCGGGAGAGCACGACGACGGTGAGCACGGCGAGCGGCACGCCGATCACCCCGGCGGCCGCCGAGGCGCCGCCGGCGGCGCCGGAGAGCGCGGCACCGGTGAGCAGGACCAGGCTGACCAGTGGTCCGGGTCCGATCAGGGCGGCCAGCATCGAGCCGCGCAGCAGCGGTCCGGGCCGCAGCGGCAGCATGGTGAGCCGGGTCGGGTCGGCGCTCTCGTCGCTGGAGAAGAGGAACAGCGGTATCGCGGCCCAGCCGAGGGCCAGCGCGCCGGTGAGGACGACGCCCGCGTCGCCGGCGGAGCCGCTGTCGACGGCGTGCGACAGCATGGCCAGGGCGAGCGCGATCCCGGCGGCGAACAGCAGGCCGAGGGCGGTGCCGAGCGCGTAGAGGACGGCGCGGCCGCGGTTGCGGCGCAGGCCGTTGCGCAGCAGCCGGAGCTTGAGCGAGACGAGGGTGCGCACGACCGTGCGGTCGGCGGGCACCCCGGTGTGCGCGGCGGCGGCCGGCGCGGCGGGGGCGGGCGTCGCGGGGGTCGGCGTGGCGGGGGAGTTCACCGGTCGCCCCCGCCGAGCCAGCCGAGCGCCTGGCCGTCGTCCTCGCGGACGCCGATCAGCTCCAGGAACGCCTCGTGCAGGCTGCGCCCGCCGCGGACGGCGTCGAGCGGGCCCTGGGCGATGACCCGGCCGGTGCTGACGACGGCGACCCAGTCGCAGAGCTGCTCGACGAGTTCCATGACGTGGCTGGAGAAGACGACGGTGGAGCCGGCCGCCGCGTAGCGCTTGAGCACGCCGCGGATGGTCTGGGCGGAGACCGGGTCGACGCCCTCGAAGGGCTCGTCGAGGAACAGCACGTCCGGGTTGTGCAGCAGGGCCGCGGCGAGACCGATCTTCTTGCGCATGCCGGTGGAGTAGTCGGCGACCAGCTTGTCGGCGTGGCCGGCGAGGTCGAGGACGGCGAGCAGTTCCTCGGCGCGGCGGTCGGTCTCGGCGCCGGGCAGGCCGCGCAGCCGGCCGTTGTACTGGAGCAGCTCGCGGCCGCTGAGCCGCTCGAACATGCGCAGGCCCTCGGGGAGGATGCCGATCCGGGACTTGGCGGCGACCGGGTCGGCCCAGACGTCGGCGCCGTGGATGAGCACGGTGCCCTGGTCGGGCCGGAGCAGGCCGGTGACCATCGACAGGGTGGTGGTCTTGCCGGCGCCATTGGGGCCGACCAGCCCGACGAACGCCCCGGCCGGCAGCTCCAGGCTGAGCCCGGCCACGGCGGCCTGGGTGCCGAAGTGCTTCCACAGCCCCTGGATGGACACGGCCGAGGGTGCGGCCGGGGGCACGGGGGAGGCGGGGACGGGGGACGGCGGCGGCACTGACGCCTGCATGGCGGCTCTTTCCACTGGTGGTCGGACCGGTCGGGGCCGGCGGAGGTTCCAAGATCGACACGGGCCCGACGACAGCCTGCCACCGTCCGGCCGGGCCTGTCTCCTGTGGCGATGCCCCGGGTGTGTCTGACCCAAACGGGTGAGACGGGCGGCCGGCGGGGCCGCGCGGAGGCCGGGTCGTCGCGGATTTTCGGGAAACCGCCGTCCGATGCGCGGAATTGGCAACTACTCAGGACGCCCGTTCGTCCTGCACTATGAGAGACGAGTGAACGGGGAGGGACCGTGGTCGCGCGGGGGTACCGGGAGGTGGCGGATGGCCGTTCAGCCGTGGGGTGAGCAGGGCCACGGGATGGCCAAGCCGCCCGCGTCCACTCCGTCCGCACCGGCGATGCCCCCGGCGCCGCCGATGCACGCGCCGCAGCACGGCGCGGTGCCGCACGGCGTGATGCCGCAGTCGGCGATGCGCGCGGCGACCGCGGACCGCGAGCGGACGGTGGACGTGCTGAAGGCCGCGTTCGCCGAGGGCCGGCTGAGCGCCGCCGAGTACGGCGACCGCTTCGACGCGGCGAGCACCGCGCAGACCTACGGCCAGCTGGCCCGGCTGGTCGCCGACCTGCCGTCCGGGCCGATGGTGGCCCCGCAGATGATGGCGCCCACGATGGCCGGTCCCGTCGCCGCCCCGGTGCCGCCGACCTTCCTGGCCCCGCCGCCGGTGCGCCGGACCAACGCCGTCGCGGTGACCTCGCTGGTGCTCGGCCTGCTCTGCCTGCCGACCGGCGGCCTGCTGGGGGTGCCGGCCGTGATCACCGGCCACATCGGCCGCAAGCAGGCGGCGGAGCGCAACGAGGAGGGCGACGGCATGGCCGTCACCGGTCTCGTCTTCGGCTGGCTGTCGATCGCCTTCTGGCTTCTGATCATGACCACGGTGGTCCTGTTCGGCTGACCGTGGGACGCCCGGGCGGTGGCCGCCCCGGGTGGCAGTCGCCTTCCCGGTGTGGTAGAGCGGCAGGAGGACGGTCCGACACCGGGCGGCCGTGCGCGGGACACCCGTGCGACATCCGGTCGACGGCCGCCACCTGCGGCGTTGCATTTGTTTTGACCGCGCCCGATGCGCTAGGTACGCTCTGACCTTGTGCCTGGGGTGTCCCCGGGTCCTTGTGCGTGCATGCACACCGGTCGCCGCGCCGAGCCGGAGCGCCTCCCAGCGCGCCGCGCGTAGAGCGCCGTCGCTGTACATCAGCTCACGGGATTCCGTGCCGGAAAAAACCCAACACACCCGACCGCGTGGGTCGACCACGGGGCCGTGTGCGAGGGAATCACCGCAGGTTAGTTCCACCAAGCCTTGGCACACAGAAAACGGAGAAACGGTGCCTACGATCCAGCAGCTGGTCCGAAAGGGCCGGCAGGACAAGGTCGAGAAGAACAAGACTCCCGCGCTGAAGGGCTCCCCGCAGCGCCGTGGGGTCTGCACGCGTGTGTACACGACCACCCCGAAGAAGCCGAACTCGGCCCTTCGTAAGGTCGCCCGTGTGCGCCTCACCAGCGGGATCGAGGTCACCGCTTACATCCCGGGCGAGGGCCACAACCTGCAGGAGCACTCCATCGTGCTGGTTCGCGGTGGTCGTGTGAAGGACCTTCCTGGTGTCCGCTACAAGATCATCCGCGGTTCGCTCGACACCCAGGGTGTCAAGAACCGCAAGCAGGCCCGCAGCCGCTACGGCGCCAAGAAGGAGAAGTAAGAATGCCTCGTAAGGGCCCCGCCCCGAAGCGCCCGGTCATCATCGACCCGGTCTACGGCTCCCCGGTCGTCACCCAGCTGGTCAACAAGATCCTGCTGCACGGCAAGCGCTCCACCGCCGAGCGGATCGTCTACGGCGCCCTCGAGGGCGTCCGTGAGAAGACCGGCTCGGACCCGGTCGTCACGCTGAAGCGCGCGCTGGAGAACGTCAAGCCGGCCCTCGAGGTCAAGTCCCGCCGTGTCGGTGGCGCGACCTACCAGGTTCCGGTCGAGGTCCGTCCGGGCCGCGCCAGCACCCTGGCGCTGCGCTGGATGGTCGGTTACTCGCGCGCCCGTCGCGAGAAGACCATGACCGAGCGCCTGATGAACGAGATCCTCGACGCCAGCAACGGCCTGGGCGCTTCCGTGAAGCGTCGCGAGGACACCCACAAGATGGCCGAGTCCAACAAGGCCTTCGCGCACTACCGCTGGTAGTCCGTACCCCGTCACTAGACAGAGAGAGAACGAGCCACCATGGCTGCAACCTCCCTTGACCTCGCCAAGGTCCGCAACATCGGGATCATGGCGCACATCGACGCGGGCAAGACCACCACCACCGAGCGGATCCTGTTCTACACCGGTGTGTCGTACAAGATCGGTGAGGTCCACGATGGCGCTGCCACCATGGACTGGATGGAGCAGGAGCAGGAGCGCGGCATCACGATCACGTCGGCCGCGACGACCTGTCACTGGACCGTCGACGATGCCGACCACACCATCAACATCATCGACACCCCGGGTCACGTCGACTTCACCGTCGAGGTGGAGCGTTCGCTGCGCGTCCTCGACGGTGCCGTGACGGTGTTCGACGGTGTCGCCGGTGTCGAGCCCCAGTCCGAGACCGTGTGGCGGCAGGCTGACCGCTACGGCGTCCCGCGCATCTGCTTCATCAACAAGCTGGACCGCACGGGCGCCAACTTCTTCTTCTGCGTCCAGACCATCGTGGACCGCCTCGGCGCGACCCCGCTGGTCATGCAGCTGCCGATCGGTGCCGAGTCGGACTTCCAGGGCGTTGTCGACCTGGTCCGCATGAAGGCGCTGGTCTGGTCGGCCGACGCCGCCAAGGGCGAGATGTACGACATCGTCGACATCCCGGCCGACCTGCAGGAGCAGGCGGACGAGTACCGCGAGGCGCTGATCGACACCGTGTCGAACGTCAGCGACGAGATCATGGAGCTCGCCCTGGAGGGCGAGGACATCCCGGTCGAGCTGCTGCAGACGGCGATCCGCAAGGGCACGCTGAACTCGGACTTCACCCCGATCTTCTGCGGCACCGCGTTCAAGAACAAGGGCGTCCAGCCCCTGCTCGACGCCGTCGTCAAGTACCTGCCGTCCCCGCTGGACATCGAGTCCATCGAGGGCACCAAGCCGGGCGACGACACCGTCAAGATCTCCCGCAAGGCCTCGGACGACGAGCCGCTCGCCGCGCTCGCGTTCAAGATCATGTCGGACCCGCACCTCGGCAAGCTCACCTTCGTCCGGGTCTACTCGGGCCGCCTGGAGTCCGGCACCTCGGTGCTGAACGCCGTCAAGGGCAAGAAGGAGCGCATCGGCAAGATCTACCGCATGCACGCGAACAAGCGTGAGGAGATCGAGTCGGTGGGCGCCGGCGACATCATCGCCGTCATGGGCCTGAAGCAGACCACCACCGGTGAGACGCTGTCCGACGAGAAGAACCCGGTCATCCTGGAGTCCATGGACTTCCCGGCCCCGGTCATCCGCGTCGCGATCGAGCCCAAGTCCAAGGGTGACCAGGAGAAGCTGGGTGTTGCCATCCAGCGTCTCGCCGAGGAGGACCCGTCCTTCCAGGTCAACACGGACGAGGAGACCGGCCAGACCATCATCGCGGGTATGGGCGAGCTGCACCTCGAGGTGCTGGTCGACCGTATGCGCCGTGAGTTCAAGGTCGAGGCCAACGTCGGCAAGCCGCAGGTCGCGTACCGCGAGACCATCCGCCAGGCGGTCGAGCGCATCGACTACACCCACAAGAAGCAGACCGGTGGTTCCGGTCAGTTCGCCAAGGTGCAGATCGCGATCGAGCCGCTCGAGCAGGCCGAGGGCTACGAGTTCGTCAACCTGGTCACCGGTGGCCGCGTTCCGCGCGAGTACATCCCGTCGGTCGACGCCGGCTGCCAGGAGGCCATGGAGTTCGGCATCCTCGCCGGCTACCCGCTGCAGGGTGTCCGCGTGAAGCTGCTCGACGGTGCCGCGCACGACGTCGACTCCTCCGAGCTCGCGTTCAAGATCGCCGGCTCGATGGCCTTCAAGGAAGGCGCGAGGAAGGCCAAGCCGGTCCTCCTCGAGCCGATGATGGCCGTCGAGGTCACCACGCCCGAGGACTACATGGGCGACGTGATCGGCGACATCAACTCTCGCCGTGGCCAGATCCGGTCCATGGACGAGCGTCACGGTGCCCGCGTCGTCACGGCGCTGGTGCCCCTCTCCGAGATGTTCGGCTACGTCGGTGACCTGCGCAGCAAGACCTCCGGTCGCGCGAGCTACTCGATGCAGTTCGACTCGTACGCCGAGGTTCCGAGGAACGTCGCGGACGACATCATCGCGAAGGCCAAGGGCGAGTGACGTCCCGACTTTCGGGACGATAACCACCCCTTAGGCTATTAGGAGGCAACCCGGGAGGATCCGGTCGGATCCTCCCGGGGCCTCCGGCCCCCCCACCAGCGGGACGGCACGGGGTGTCCTCCGGACAACCCGCACCAAAACCGATCAAAGACCAACTGGCGTCAGCACGGCGTACAGGAACTGTCCTCAGGAGGACTCAGTGGCGAAGGCGAAGTTCGAGCGGACGAAGCCCCACGTCAACATCGGCACCATCGGTCACATCGACCACGGTAAGACCACGCTGACCGCGGCCATCACCAAGGTGCTGCACGACGCGTACCCGGAGATCAACCCCTTCACGCCGTTCGACCAGATCGACAAGGCGCCGGAGGAGCGGCAGCGCGGTATCACCATCTCCATCGCGCACGTCGAGTACCAGACCGAGGCGCGCCACTACGCCCACGTCGACTGCCCGGGTCACGCCGACTACATCAAGAACATGATCACCGGTGCCGCCCAGATGGACGGCGCCATCCTGGTGGTCGCCGCCACCGACGGCCCGATGCCGCAGACCAAGGAGCACGTCCTCCTGGCCCGCCAGGTCGGCGTTCCGTACATCGTCGTCGCCCTGAACAAGGCCGACATGGTGGACGACGAGGAGATCCTGGAGCTCGTCGAGCTCGAGGTCCGCGAGCTGCTCTCCGAGTACGAGTTCCCGGGCGACGACCTGCCGGTCGTCCGCGTCTCCGCGCTGAAGGCGCTGGAGGGCGACAAGGAGTGGGGCGAGAAGCTCCTCGGCCTGATGCACGCGGTCGACGAGAACATCCCGACCCCGGCCCGCGCCGTGGACCAGCCGTTCCTGATGCCGATCGAGGACGTCTTCACGATCACCGGTCGTGGCACCGTCGTCACCGGTCGTATCGAGCGCGGTATCCTCAAGGTCAACGAGACCGTCGACATCATCGGCATCAAGACCGAGAAGACCACCACCACGGTCACCGGCATCGAGATGTTCCGCAAGCTGCTCGACGAGGGCCAGGCCGGTGAGAACGTCGGTCTGCTGCTCCGTGGCATCAAGCGCGAGGACGTCGAGCGCGGCCAGGTCATCATCAAGCCGGGTTCGGTCACCCCGCACACCGACTTCGAGGCCCAGGCCTACATCCTGTCGAAGGACGAGGGTGGCCGCCACACCCCGTTCTTCAACAACTACCGCCCGCAGTTCTACTTCCGTACCACGGACGTGACCGGCGTCGTGACCCTCCCCGAGGGCACCGAGATGGTCATGCCGGGCGACAACACCGCCATGACCGTCGCGCTGATCCAGCCCGTCGCCATGGAGGAGGGCCTGAAGTTCGCCATCCGTGAGGGTGGCCGCACCGTCGGCGCCGGCCAGGTCACCAAGATCGTCAAGTAGTTTCGACGCTCTGACCGTTCGGCTCTCGGGTCGAAGAGGGCCCGGTGGACTCACGTCTGCCGGGCCCTCGGTCTTTCCATGTTTGTGGCTGTTCTATGATCGGCCAGTGTTGCCGGGGGGCACTGGCATCAGTCAGTACTCGGACAACCACTGTGCTGTCCAGGTCGATCGAAGGGCAACGTTCGTGGCAACCACATTCCCCACGCCGGAGGGGGTACGGCCGGGCCGTGCCGCCGACGAGGGGCCGTCGGCGCCGGCCGGGACGCCGGGGCGACGTAGTCTGCCGGTGCTGGCGGCCGTCGTGGCAGCCGCCTGGCTGGTGCCCGCCGCTCTCGTCCCGCTCGGGCTCGGCATCGTGGTGCTCCCGATCCTGCTGCTCGCCGTCGCCTCCGTCATCCGGGTCGGCGGGGGCCTCCTCGACCGCCTGGTGGTGGCCGGCCTGATAGTGGTCGGCTCGGTGCTGGTGTCCGGTCTGCTCTTCTCGCTCTGGCCGTGGGGCCTCTCGCCCGTCGCGACCTCGGGCACCCTGCTCACCGCCGTCGCGGTGACCGGCTGGCTCGCCCGCCGCCGGCCCCGGATCCCGCTGCGGGTGCGTCCGTCCGACCTGCTCGTGCTCGGCACCGCCGCCGTCTTCTGGCGCTACCTGCACCACCCGCTGGCCGGGAAGTCCGCCGCGGAGCGGCTGTCCTTCTTCAGCACCGCCGAGGACCGGCTGAACCACTTCTCGTACTTCTCCGGGATCCAGCACGTCGGCGGCTACAACTTCCTCCACCAGGAGGCGGCCAAGGCGTACATGATGTCCCCGGCCGAGGTGACCTACCCGCAGGGCACCCACTTCCTGCTGGCCTGGGTGGACTCGCTGGTGCACTCCTCGGCCGACCCGGGCGCCATGCTCGGCGTGATGAACCGGTACCTGCTGTACGTCCTGGCGGCGTACACCCTGCTGGCCACCGTGCTGGTCTGGGCGGCCCGCTGGATCGGCGGACCGCGACTGCGCGGCTGGCGCACCGCCGCGGTCTGCGGCACGGTCATGGCGCTGATGCTCGCCAGCAACTACACCTACCTGGTCATCCACGGCTTCGACTCGACGATCATCGGCCTGCTGATGTTCGCCGTGACGCTGGCCCTGCTGATCCGTCCGGCCATGGGCCGGGCGGAGTACGCGGTGGTCGCGCTGGCGGGCCTGATCACCGTCACCTACGTCTACAACCTGTTCGGCGCCGCGGTCGGCGTCGCCGTCGTGCTCTCCGTGCTGGTGCACCGCCGCAGGTTCGCCGGCGGCCCCCGCCGGTGGCTGCGCTACGCGCTGATGGGCGCGGTCGGCCTCGGCCTGGCCGGTCTGCCCAGCGCGGTGTCCGTGCTGTCCGAGCTGGACGTCGCGAGCACCGCGAGCCTCGGCGGCCCGAGCGTCGAGGCGGACCGCACGCTGCTGGTCGGCGGCATGCTGCTGGCCCTGTTCGCGGCCCTCGCCCCGACCAACCGCCGGACCGGCTCGGGGCAGGCGCACCTCGCCGTGGTGCTCGGCACCGGCGTCGTGGTGTTCGGCTTCGGCTGGTACCAGATCAACACCCTGGGCGAGTACTCCTACTACTTCGAGAAGCTGGCCGGCTGCGCGATCGTGGTCGCCCTCATCTCGCTGGGCGCGGTCGGCTCGCTGCTGCGGACCCCGGCGCCGGTCCGCTCCTCCCGGGTCCGCCGGCTGGCGACCGACGGCGTGCTCTCCGGGCTCGCCGTGGCGACCGCGCTGAGCCTCTTCGCGGGCATGCAGTGGAACGTCCACTCCTTCAAGGGCGGCCCGGTGGCCTGGCACACCAACTCGCTGATCGGGTGGAGCCGGGGCGACGCCTGGAGCGACATCGGCCCCCGCGACGGCGCGACCGTCCTGGCCGACCTGAAGGACATCCAGGGCCCGGTCATGGCCCTGTACTCGAACGACGACTACAAGAACCTGAAGTCGACCTGGCTCGCGGCGCTGCTGCGCGAGCGCGGCGGCGAGATGCTCCCGCTGTACGAGACCCACTGGATCAACATCGGTGCGGCCCCGCGTCCGGAGGCGGAGTACCAGGCGGCGATGGAGCACGTCCGGCTGGCCATCACGAAGGTGGGGCAGCCGCTGACCATCGTCGTCGTGGACCGCGGGCTGGCCGACCGGATGAGCCGCGACATCGCCGACGCCGGTCTGAAGGCCACCGTCGTCGCCATGCCGGACAACCAGTGGATCCACCCGTGGAACAAGAGCTTCCCCGGCGACTGAGCCGCCGCCCCCGTCCAAGGGGGCTATCATTCCGCCCCGCTAGACTGACGCCCTGTCGTGCTCGCGCCCTTCGCGAGCACCGGTTCGGAGCCGAGCCCCCCCACTCGCGAAAGCGACTCCCGAATGACTGATGCCCCTGCCCTGACGCAGCCTTCGCGTCCCGGGCACAGTGGTGCCGCAGCGCCCTCCGCCGGCGGCGGAGGGCACTCCGCGACCCGGCCGCGCCGGCCCCGGCTCTACGCCCTGGACGGCATGCGCCTGATCGCGGCGCTCACCGTGGTGTCGTTCCACTGGACCGCCTACGTCGGGATCCCCGGGGTGTGGCCGGGCAAGACCCCGCGGGAGGTCCTGCCCACGCTCAACCACATCGCGTCGTACGGCTGGCTCGGGGTCGAGCTGTTCTTCGTGATCAGCGGCTTCGTGATCTGCATGAGCTGCTGGGGCAAGCGGCCCGGTGACTTCTTCGTCTCGCGGGTGATCCGGCTCTACCCCGCCTACTGGACCGGCGTCGCGCTCACCACCGTCGTCCTGCTGACGGCCACCGAGTACGCCCGGTCCGGTGCGGCGGACGGGCTGGACGCCTCGCGGGTGCTCGCCAACCTCACCATGCTGCAGGAGCCCTTCGGGGTCCACCACGTCGACGGCGTGTACTGGACCCTCTGGGCGGAGATGAAGTTCTACCTGTTGTTCTCCGTCGTGGTGGTCAGGGGCCTGACCTACCGTCGGGTGGTGGCGTTCTGCGGGATCTGGGCGGTGGCCGGCGCACTGTCCGTCCCGGCCCAGATACCGCTGCTGACCACCCTGGCGATGCCGGACCAGGCGCCGTTCTTCATCGCCGGCATCGCGATGTTCCTGATGTACCGCTTCGGCCCGAACCTGCTGCTCTGGGGGATCGTGGGCTTCAGCTGGATGCTGGCCCTGTCCCGGATCAACTCGATCAAGGTCCTCTACGAGAGCGTCCTCGGTTACCCCCTGTCCTGGAACGTCATCGCGGGCGTGATGACCCTGGCGATCGCGCTGGTGCTCGCCGCCGCCCTGGGCTGGTTCAATTGGGCCTCGTGGAAGTGGCTCACCATCGCCGGTGCGCTCACCTATCCCGTCTACCTGATCCACCAGGAAATCGGCTGGACGATCATCCACTTCGCGCAGACCAAGGGGCTCGGGGTCCGGGGGGCCCTGGCCGTGGCGCTGGTGATCGTCCTGGCCACCGCGTGGCTCATCCATCGCTTGGTCGAGCGGCCGCTCTCCGGCGCCCTCAAGAAGGGGCTGGACCGCTCGATGCTCACCCTGCGCCAGGTCTCCGACGAGCCCGAGCGCACCCGGAGCTGACCGGCCCCCCAGCCGGTGCCCGGTCGACCGCACAGATCTTCATGAATAGGCGAACAACGATGGACAATGCAGTAGTTGCGCCGGGCTGGTCCGGCGATTCGGCCCCTCCGCTGCTGTCGGTGGTCATCCCGATCTACAACGAGCAGGAGGCCCTGCCGCTGACCGTGCAGCGGCTCCGTCCGATCCTGGACGGGCTGTCCGTCAGCTACGAGGTCGTCGGCATCGACGACGGCAGCACCGACGCCACCCCGGCGATCATGCAGAAGATCCACCAGGACTGGCCCGAGTTCCGGATCGTCCGGTTCGCCCGCAACTCCGGCCACCAGGCGGCGCTCACCGCCGGCATCCACCGCGCCTTCGGCGACTACGTCGTGTCCATCGACGCCGACCTGCAGGACCCGCCGGAGAAGATCCCGGAGATGCTGGCGCTGGCCCGGTCGCAGAACCTCGACATCGTCTACGGCGTGCGCGGCGACCGCGGCACCGACACCTTCTTCAAGCGGCGCACCGCCGGGGCCTACTACTGGCTGATGCGCAAGCTGGTCGGCAAGAAGATGCCGAACCAGGCCGGTGACTACCGCCTGCTCAGCCGCGCCGCCGTCGACGCGCTCAAGTCGCTGCCCGAGCACCAGCCGGTCTACCGCCTGCTGGTGCCGTGGCTCGGCTTCCCGAGCGGCGAGGTCGTCTACGTCCGCGAGGAGCGGGTGGCCGGCAGCACCCACTACCCGCTCTCCAAGATGGTGCGGCTGGCCATCGACAGCATCACCAACTTCTCCGCCAGCCCGCTGCGGCTCGCCACCTGGCTCGGCCTGCTGAGCTTCGTGCTCTGCTTCGGCCTGGGCGTCTACACCACGGTCGAGTACGCCCTCGGCAAGACCGTCCCCGGCTGGTCGTCGCTGTTCATCGGCATGCTCTTCCTCGGCGCGGTCCAGCTGATCTGCATCGGCCTGCTGGGCGAGTACGTCGGCCGGATCTACTCGGCCAGCCAGTCGCGGCCGGCCTACTTCGTCGGCTACGACTCGGCCGAGGACGGCCGCACGAGGACCTCGAAGGTCTCCGAGTACGTGGCGTGAGCCCCCGCCGTCCCGTGGCGCACCGCCGCCACGGGACGGCCCCCGGGCACTGCGGCCGGCCGGCGGCAGACGCGAGGTCCCAGGAAGAGAAGAGCGATGGGTACCACTGACAGCACCGCCTCCGCACCGCTCCGCAGCCCGGAGCGGTCCGCCGACGGCGCCGGGCCGGCCGTGCGGCGACTGCCCGCAGCCGGGCGCTTCCTGCCCGCCGCGGCCGCCTACCTGGTACTGGTGGCGGTCCTGCTGAAGACCGGTACCGCTCCGCTCGACGTCGCCAAGTACACCGGTTACGCGGCCTGGGCGGTCGTACTGCCGGGCACCCTGGTGTTCCGCGCGCTCCGCCGCCGGCCGCACACCCTGGTCGAGGACCTCGCGTTCGGCGCCGTCGTCGGCCTGGTGCTGGAGCTGGCGGCCTGGGCGGTGCTGGTCTCGTCCGGCCTGCAGTCGCTGGCCCCGGCCTGGCCGCTCGCCGTGGTGGTGCCCTTCGTGGCCGTTCCGTCGCTGCGCCGGCACTGGCGGCCCACCGGCTACCGGACGCCCTCGGCGGCGTGGTCCTGGGCCGTGGCGGCGACGGTCGCCTTCACCGCCCTCTACCTGTACGTGGTCGCGCTGCGGACCAACCCGATCCTCCCCGACAGCGAGACCACGCGGCAGTACATCGACCTGCCGTACCTGCTGTCGCTGGCGGGCAACGCCAAGCACCACGTCCCGCTGACCTTCCCGCAGGCCGCCGGCGAGCCGCTGAACTACCACTGGTTCACCTTCGCCCACATGGCGATGACCAGCATGGTCGGCGACATCGACCTCGCCGTGGTGCAGATGCGGCTGATGGTGCCGGCGCTCTCGGCGCTCGCCATGGTCGTCGCCGCCGTCGTCGCCTGGCGGATCACCGCCCGGCCGTGGACCGGGCCGGTGGCCGCCACGCTGGTCTTCGCGATCGGCGAGTTCACCGTCAACTACCCGGCGGACGTCAACAGCTGGGTCTTCGGCGCGCTCTCGGTGCCGCTGATGTCCTGGGCCAGCCTCTCGCTCACCTACGCCCTGCCGCTGCTGCTGGCACTGATCGGCGCGGTGGGGGACCGGTTGCGCGGACCGGAGGAGGCCGGGGCGGTTCCGGCGTTCGGCCGCGGCGCCTTCGTCCTGGCCGGCCTGTTCGCCCTGGCGTCCAGCGCGGCCAAGGCCAGCTCGCTGCCGGTGACCCTGGCCGGTCTGGCCTTCGCCGGTGCGGTGGTGCTGCTGGTCGAGCGGCGGATCCCGTGGAACATCGTGGGCCTCGGCGCGATCCTGGGCGCCGCCCAGGTGTTCACCACCGCGGTGATCTTCCGGTTCGAGAGCTACGGCCTGGAGATCGTGCCCCTCGGCAACATCAAGGGCTACTGGGCGGACCCGGAGCACCTGCGCTCGACCCCGGTCCAGGCCGGGCTGGCGCTGCTGACCCTGCTCGCGTTCGTGCTCAACCACCAGCTGCGGGTGGCCGGCATGGTGCCGCTGATGTGGCGGCGCCGGCTGGCCCTGCAGCCGGTGCAGTGGTTCCTGCTCGGCGGCGCGCTGGCCGGTCCGGCGCTCTACTTCGTGGTGAACGGCTTCAACGCGAGCTACTTCACCCTGGCCGGACTGCCGTTCGGCATCCTGCTCTCCGCCTGGGGCTACTGCGAGAGCGTCGAGCGCGCCCGGCTGTCGCGGCGGGCCGCGGCCGCGCTGGCCGCCGGTGCGGTGCTCTTTGTCGCCCTGCTCACCTGGGGCATCCAGCGGTACGCGGGCGACTGGGCCGGGTTCGTGCTCCGGCGGGCTGGTTCCGCCACCGAGTGGCACACCTACGACGCGCTGCTGCCGGCCGTGGCCGCCGCCGCCGCGCTGGCCGGGATCGCGCTGGTCGTCGGCCTGCTCTGGTGGGTGCTCGGACGCCGCGCGGTGCCCGGGCTGCGGCGTCGCGGCGGCGTGGTCCTGCTCACCGGGGTGCTGCTGGCCGGGGCGCCGACCCTGCTGCTGGACGGCCTGCAGACCCGCGAGCACGTCTGGGAGAGCGCCTGGCCGCTGCCGGCCAGCCAGGTCGAGGCGGCCCGCTGGGTCCGCGACCACAGCGAGCCGGACGACGTGCTGGCCACCAACACCCACTGCCGGCGCCCGGACGACTACGCCGACCCCAACGCCGGCTGCGGCAACTCGCTGTCCTTCTGGCTCAGCGGCTACTCCGAGCGCTCGGTGCTCGTCGAGGGCTGGGCGTACTCGCCGCGGGTGATGGCCGAGGGCAACGGCGCGTTCTGGGACCAGGACCTGCTGCGGCTCAACGACGAGACGTTCCAGCGGCCGACCGCCGAGAACGTCGGCAGGCTGCGGGAGCAGCAGCACGTCCGCTACCTGGTGGCCGACCGCAAGGCCGGGGCCGACGTCGCCCGGCTGGGCCAGCTGGCCAGGCCCGCGTACGACAACGGCCGCGTGGCCGTGTTCGAGTTGACCTGAGTCGACCCGGGCTGATCCGAACCGATCCGACTGTCCTGCCGATGAACGAGACCAGGGGGGCCCAGATGCCGCCGACCGCCGAACCCACCGTGGCGCCGGAGACCGCGAACGGCGGCCCGGGGGCGCCCGCCGCCAAGCGCCAGATCCCGTCCTTCCTGATCATCGGGGTCCTGAGCACGCTCTTCTACCTCGGGCTCTACGTGGTCGCCCGCCGCTTCGTCGACCCGCAGATCGCCAACCTGATCGCGCTGGCGGTCAGCGCCGTCGCGAACACCGCCGCCAACCGGCGGTTCACCTTCGGGATCACCGGCTCCGACGGGGCCCTGCGCCACCAGCTCCAGGGCGCCGTGGCCTTCCTCATCGGCCTCGGCCTGAGCGCCGGTGTGCTCGCGCTGCTCGACGTGGCCCTGCCGGACGCCTCCAAGGTGGTCGAGGTGGGCGGACTGATCGTCGCCAACGGCCTGGCCACCGTGGTGCGGTTCCTGCTGATGAAGGTCTGGGTGTTCAAGGAGAAGTAACCCCCGGGACACCACGGGACACCCGGAACGCCCCGGGTGCCTCCCGGAAACGCCGATCGCCCCCGGCCCGCCGAAGCGGACCGGGGGCGATCGCCGTTCGCGGATCAGCCGAGTGCGGGCGTGCGCCGCACCTCGTCCTCCCAGAGGGTGCGGACCGCCTCGCGCAGCGGGCGGCGCGGGGCCCAGCCGAGCGCCTGCCCGATCGCGGTGACGTCCAGCTGCTGCCACTCGGTCTCCGGACCGGAGCCGTCCGGCGCCGGCAGCTCGGTGATCTTCGTCGGCACCTCGCTGACCTCGATCAGCAGCTCGACCAGCTCGCGGGCCGAACTCGCCCGGCCGAGGCCGACGTTGAGCACGGCCGGGGCCTGCGGGGCGGCCGGCAGGGCGGCGACGATCGCGTCGACGGTGTCCTGCAGGTCCACGAAGTCCCGCTGGGCGGTGAGCGGCTGCAGCGACAGCTCGGCCGCGGTCCCGGCGGCCCGGGCGGCGGCCAGCTTGCCCGCCATGACGCCGAGCAGGCTGTGCGAGGGCTGGCCCGCGCCGACCACGTTGCCGAGCCGCAGGACGACGGCGTCCAGGCCGTCCTGGCGCACGGCGTCCGCGATCAGCTCGGTGGCCCGCAGCTTGAGCTGCCCGTACACCATCGAGGGGTGCGGCTCGGAGTCCTCGGCGAGGCTGACGCCGATCGGGCAGAGGCCGTACTCGTGCACCGTGCCGAGGTGGACCAGGCGCGGGGGAGCGGTCATCGACCGCAGCGCCTCCAGCAGCGAGGAGACCATGCCGACGTTGGCGCCGACCATCTGCTCGTCGGTCAGGCCCCACATCCCGCCGGCCGCGTTGACCACCACGTCGATCCGGTGCTCGGCCAGCAGGGCGGCCAGCTCCGCCGGCGGGTCGTTGGTGAGGTCCAGCCGGGCGAAGTCGCCGGGCAGGGCGTCGGCCGGCTCCTTGCGGGCGATGGTGAGCAGGTGGTGACCCCGCTCCGCGAGCGTCGCGAGGATGGTGCGCCCGATGAAGCCGGTGCCGCCGAGAACGGCGACCCGGGGGAGAGCTGTGCTGCTAGCGGCCATGGCCTCTGGTTCCGGTAGGTCGGGTACGGATGGGGCGGTGGACGTTGCTCAGTAGCGGTCGGTGCCGGCGACGTGCCGCAGCAGGGTCTTGGCGCCCTCGCTGTGCCGGCTCTTGACCGCGCCCGGGACCATGGTGAGCGCGTGGATCCGGGAGGACAGGTGCAGCCGGGAGGCCTTGGCGGCCCGGGACCAGCCGTGCGCGTCCAGGCGGTCGGCGACGTCCCGGAAGAAGCGGTTGGCCTCCTCGAAGCGGACGCCGGTGAAGGCCTGCGCGGAGGAGATGCTGACGGCGTGCCGACGGTACTGGAAGGTGACCTTGTCGGTGATCATCATCTGCTCGCCGGTCTGCAGCAGGTCGATGACCAGCGCCAGGTCCTGGGTGACCTCCAGGTTGTCCCGGAAGCCGACCGCCTTCACGGCCTCGGTGCGCCAGCAGATGGAGGGGAAGAACAGCCAGTTGCCGCGGAGCAGGCTGATGGCCAGCTCCTCCCCGCTCATCTGCTTGCGGCCCTGCACCTTGGGCGCGTAGATCCGCTTCTTCGCCTGGTCCGCCAGCCCCTCGGTGGGCTTGCCCTCGCCGTCGATGACCTGCACACCCGGCTGGACCATGCCGATGTCCGGGTTGTCCTTGAGGACGGCCCGGGCGGTCTCGACGTAGTTCGGCAGCATGATGTCGTCGGTGCCCATCATGACGAAGTGCTGTTCGCGCACCAGGCTGAGGCACTTGCGGTAGTTGCCGGTGACGCCGAGGTTCCGCTCGTTGCGCTGGTACGAGATCCGGTCGTCGCCGAGTCCGGCGAACCAGCCCGGGACGTCCGGTTCCTTCCCGTCGTCCACCACGGTGAGGCGCCAGTTCGGGTCGCTCTGGGCCAGGATGCTGCGGACGGCCGCCTGCATGAGGGCGACGTTGCCGTAGTAGGGCAGCATGATGTCAAGAGTTGTCATGAGCGGCGCACCAGGTGTTTTCCGGGTAGGAGGGGACGGCGAGAAGGCTACTGGCCGCTGAGGGAACGCCGGTAGCGCAGGCACTCCTCGTAGTCCGGCAGCAGGCCGGTCTCGATGGCCTCGGCCAGCGTCGGGGCGGCGGCGTCCCGGGCGGACAGCTGCGGGGTGCCGGCCGGCCACTCGATCGCCAGGTCCGGGTCCAGCGGGTGCACCGCGTGCTCGCCGGTCGGGTTGTAGGTCTCCGAGCAGACGTAGGAGAGCGTCGCGTCGTCGGAGAGCGCGCAGAAGCCGTGGCCCAGGCCCTCGGAGATGTAGACCGAGCGGCGGTCCACGTCGTCGAGGCGGACGAACTCCCAGCGGCCGAAGGTCGGCGAGCCGACCCGCAGGTCGACGATCACGTCGAGCACGGCGCCGCGCACGCAGCTGACGTACTTGGCCTGGCCCGGCGCGACGTCGGCGAAGTGGATGCCGCGGACGACGTCCTTGGCGGAGACCGAGAGGTTGCCCTGGGCCATCCGCAGCGGGTGGCCGACCACCTCGGACAGCCGGTCGAAGCGGTACCACTCCATGAACAGGCCGCGCGGGTCGCCGTGCTGCTGCGGGGTGATCTCCCAGGCGCCCTCGATGGAGAGCTCGCGGAACTTCATCGGGCGTTCTCCTCGTCCAGCAGGTTCACCAGGTACTGGCCGTAGCCGCTCTTCAGCAGCGGCTGCGCCAGCTCGCGCAGCTGCTCGGAGGTCAGGAAGCCGGCCCGCCAGGCCGCTTCCTCGACGCAGCCGATCTTGAAGCCCTGGCGCTCCTCGATGACCCGGACGAACTCCGAGGCCTGCACCATCGAGACGAAGGTGCCGGTGTCCAGCCAGGCGGTGCCGCGGTCCAGGACGGTCACCTGGAGCTCGCCGCGCTGCAGGTAGGCGTCGTTGACGGCGGTGATCTCCAGCTCGCCGCGGGCGCTCGGGGTGATCGTGCGGGCGATCTCCACCACGCGGTTGTCGTAGAAGTACAGGCCGGGCACCGCGTAGCGGGACTTCGGCCGGGTGGGCTTCTCCTCGATCGAGATGACCTGGCCGCTCTCGTCGAACTCCACCACGCCGTACGCGGTCGGGTCGGCCACCGGGTAGGCGAAGACCATGCCGCCCTTGGGGTCGGTGCGCTGCGCGAGCCGGGTGCCGAGGCCGCTGCCGTGGAAGATGTTGTCGCCCAGGATCAGCGCGACCGGCTCGTCGCCGATGAAGTCGGCGCCCAGCACGAAGGCCTGGGCGATGCCCTCGGGGCGCTCCTGGACGGCGTACTGGAGGTCCAGGCCGAACTGCGAGCCGTCGCCGAGCAGGCGCTCGAACTGCTCCCGGTCCTGGGGCGTGGTGATGATCAGAATCTCGCGGATCCCGGCCATGATCAGCGTCGAGAGCGGGTAGTAGATCATCGGCTTGTCGAAGACCGGAAGAAGCTGCTTCGAGACTGCCCGGGTGAGGGGCCAGAGGCGGGAACCGGTGCCGCCCGCAAGAAGAATGCCGCGCATGGCGCACACCTTACGTGGCCTGCCGTACCCGGCCGCAACCAGCCTTCGGACGCCCACGGATCGTCCTCCCGGACCCCGGCGGGAGGGCCTGCGGGCGCGCACTATACTCAGCCGCACTATGCGTATCCTCGTCACCGGCGGCGCCGGATTCATCGGGTCCCAGTACGTCCGCGCGCTGCTGTCGGCGGATCCCGCGGCCCGCGTCACAGTCTTCGACAAGCTGACCTACTCCGGCGTCGAGGAGAACCTCGCGCCCGTCGCGGACCACCCCGGCTACTCCTTCGTCCGCGGTGACATCTGCGACGTCGACGCCGTCGACCAGGTGATCCCCGGCCACGACGCGGTCGTCCACTTCGCCGCCGAGTCGCACGTCGACCGCTCCATCGCCGGTGCCGGTCCGTTCGTCATGACCAACGTGGTCGGCACCCAGGTGCTGCTGGACGCCGCGCGCAAGCACAAGGTCGGCCGCTTCGTGCACGTCTCCACCGACGAGGTGTACGGCTCGATCACCGAGGGCTCCTGGACCGAGGAGTGGCCGCTCGCGCCGAACTCCCCGTACTCCTCCTCGAAGGCCGGCTCGGACCTGCTGGCGCTGGCCTACCACCGCACCCACGGCATGGACGTGGTGGTCACCCGCTGCTCCAACAACTACGGGCCGTACCAGTTCCCCGAGAAGGTCATCCCGCTCTTCACCACCAACCTGATCGACGGCAAGCGCGTCCCGCTGTACGGCGACGGCGGCAACATCCGCGACTGGCTGCACGTCTCGGACCACTGCCGCGGCATCGACCTCGCGCTGCGCAAGGGCCGGGCCGGCCAGGTCTACAACATCGGCGGCGGCGTCGAGCTCACCAACAAGGAGCTCACCGGCCTGCTGCTGGAGGCCGCCGGCCAGGGCTGGGACATGGTCGACCGGGTCGAGGACCGCAAGGGCCACGACCTGCGCTACTCGCTGGACATCACCAAGATCCGCGAGGAGCTCGGCTACGAGCCGCAGGTCACCTTCGAGGAGGGCCTCGCCTCGACCATCGCCTGGTACCGCGAGAACCGCGCCTGGTGGGAGCCGCTCAAGGTGAAGGCCGCGCAGCAGTCGTGAACCAACAGGGCAGCACGGCGCAGGAGCGCCGTTCCCCGCTGGCCAAGGTCGTCAGCGCGCTTCCCCCGGGCACCCAGCTGGTGATCGGGGGAACGGTGCTGCTCGGCGCCGCCTCCTACATCCACCTCATGGCGGCGGGCTACAGCCTCGGCAAGCCGGAGATGGCCTCGGTCTCGCTGCTCTGGACGATCCTGATGTCCGTCGGCTTGGGACTCTTCTTCCCCGTCGAGCAGGAACTCACCCGGATCGTGGCCGCCCGGGTGGTCGGCGGGCAGGGCGCCGCACCGGTGGTCCGCCGGATCCTGCTGATCACCGCCGGGATGCTGGCGGTGCTGACCGTCGGCATGGCGGTGGCGGCCCGCCCGCTGGCGGACACCTTCTTCGAGGGCCACCGCAGCATGGTCGTGGCGCTCGCCGCCTCCTTCGCCGCGATGGCGGCCGGCAACGTCAGCCGCGGCGTGCTCGCCGGCCTCAACCGCTTCGGCGCGTACGGCACCCAGCTCGCCGTGGACGGCGGTCTGCGCATCGCGCTGGCCGTCGGCTGCGCGATCGCCGGCGTCCGCTCGCCGCTGGTGTTCGCGCTCATCCTGGCCGTCGCCCCGCTGCTGGCCGTGCTGGCCACCGTCCGGCCGCTGCGCTCCGGGATCTCGGCCGGCCCGGCCGTCGGCTGGGGCTCGCTCACCGGCGGCCTGGCCCCGCTGGTCGCCTCCACCCTGCTCTCGCAGGTGGTCGTGAACGCGGCCGTGATCTCCACCCGGCTGCTGGCCCCGGACAACGCGCCCCTGGTGGCCGGCCTGCTGAACGCGGTCGTCCTCGCCCGGGTGCCGCTGTTCGTCTTCGGTTCGCTCCAGGCCTCGCTGCTGGCCGGACTGTCCAGTACCGCGGCCGCCGGCGACCGCTCCGGCTTCTCCAAGCTGCTGATGCGCACCTGCGGCGTGGTCACCGTGCTCGGCGTGGCGGGCGGCATCCCGGCCACCATCCTCGGGCCGTGGCTGATCCAGGTGCTCTTCAAGGCCGACGATGTGCTCGGGTCGCTCGACTTCCTGCTGATGTCGGCGGGCACCCTGTTCTACATGCTCGCGATGGTCCTCGGGCAGGCGCTGCTGGTCCTGCACCGCCATCGTCTCCAGCTGCTGGGCTGGGCGACCGGAACTGTTGCCCTGATGGTCACCACGCTTGCTCCCGGGGCGATCGCGACCCGGGTCTGCCTCGCCTACACTATGGGTTCGCTGGCCGCGGTCGGATGCATGCTCGCCGCGCTCTGGCTGACCTTCCTGCGGGAACCGCCCGGTGCCGCGGCCGATGTGCAGGGTTCGTCCCGGCGCTCCCTCGTGGACTCGGCATGACCGGCTCCGCGTCCACCCCCACCACTCGATTTCGCCGCGACCCGCGGCCGCACGATGCGGCATGGAGCCATGATGTCCGACTATGACGATGTGTGGCTGGTGATTCCCGCGTACAACGAGGGAACCGTCATCGCCGACGTGATCGAGAACGCGCGCAAGACGTTCCCCAACATCGTCGTCATCGACGACGGCTCGACCGACAACTCGGCCGAGACCATCATGACCACCGGTGCGCACCTGGTGCAGCATCCGGTCAACCTCGGTCAGGGCGCGGCCCTGCAGACCGGTTTCAACTACGCGCTCAAGCAGCCCGGCGCCAAGTACTTCGCCACCTTCGACGCGGACGGCCAGCACCAGACGCACGACGTCGAGAAGATGGTCGCCCTGCTCCGGGCCGACGAGGCCGACGTGGTCCTCGGCTCCCGCTTCATCGAGCAGACCGGCGAGGTGCCGTGGATCAAGCGGGTGGTCCTGCGGACCGCCGCGACGATCAGCCCCACCGCACGCAAGCTCAACCTGACGGACTCCCACAACGGCCTGCGGGTGATCAACCGCAAGGCCGCGTCCGCGCTTCGCATCACCATGAACGGCATGGCTCACGCCTCCGAGATCGTGGCCACCCTGGCCTCCTCGGACCTGCGCGTCATGGAGGTCCCGGTGGACATCCTGTACACCGAGTACTCCCGCTCCAAGGGCCAGTCGCTGATCAACGGCGTCAACATCCTCTTCGACATTTCGCTCAGGGAGCGTGGCCGCAAGTGAAGTACCTCTGGATCCAGCTGCTGCTCATGGTCGGCACGGGTGTCCTCGTGCTCGCCTTCATCCGCCGCTGGGACGCCGCGCACACCCGCGCGTGGAAGCGGATGGCGTTCTTCGCGTTCGTCATCGCCAACGTGTACGCCGTGCTGCGCCCGCAGGACGTGACCTGGATCGCCAACAAGCTCGGTGTCGGCCGCGGCACCGACCTGGTGCTCTACCTGCTCGTCGTGGCGATGGCCTTCATGACGCTGAACACCTTCATGCGCTTCCGTTCGCTGGAGAAGAAGCTGACCGACCTGGCCCGCACCGTCGCCGTCAACGACGGACAGCGCGTCAACAAGGAGCGCTTCGCCGAGGACGAGCCCGCCCTCCCGGTCGGCTCCGAGCGGTAGTCCGATCCCGAGCAAGAGGCCACGCCCGTACCACCGTCCGACGGAAAAGGGACTGAGATGACGAACCTGGCCGCCGGAACGGTCGGCACCGAGACGCCGGAGGCCGAACCCTCCGGTGCGGCCGCCCCGGTCGCACCGGCCGGGGCTGCCGCACCCGGCCTGCTGAGCAGGCGCTGGGCCCAGATAACGGCCGAGGTCCTGGTCAGCGTCGTCGCGGCGGTCGGGTTCACGCTGCTCTGCACCCGGATCGACGTCAACCCGCTGAACCGGATCGGCCAGGTCAGCGGGCTGGCGAAGATCCAGCAGTACGTCGCGGTCGTCGGTCTGCCGCTGCTCGCGGTGCTGGTCTTCACCGCCTACCGGGGCACCCTGCGCCGGCACCGGCTGACCCAGCGGCTGGTCTGCGCCGCCCTGGCCGGCCTGTCCACCGGTGTGATCGCCGGCGGTGTGGTGGTCGCCCTCAACGGCACGCCCTGGCCGCTCGGCGGCCAGGAGGGCGACCCGAGCGTCCTGGTCCACATGGCCACCGGGATGCTGGACGACAAGGGCCTGCCCGGGGTCTACCCGCCCGGCTTCCCGGCGCTGATCGCGCTCTGGGCGAAGATCCGCTACCACGGCATCGGCGGCGAGGGCTTCGCCCTGCACGACCTGCAGATCCTCTTCAGCGCGCTGGTCGGGCCGATGAGCTACCTGTCCTGGCGGCTGCTGCTGCGGCCGTTCTGGGCGCTGCTGATCGCGGTGCCGGCCGCGGTGGTCTTCCTGGACCCGATCCGCCCGTACAGCCACGTCGTGATGATCATGCTGGTTCCGCTGCTGACCGCGGTGCTGCGCGAGGTCCGCCGGGCCGGCGAGCTGTCGACGCGCTCGGCGCTGCTGCGGGGCCTGGGCTTCGGCGTGGTCTTCGGCCTGCTGTTCCTCTGGTACTCCGGCTGGTACCTGTGGTCGGCTCCCGGCATCGCCGTGCTGACGCTCTTCGTCTTCCCCTGGCGCGGGGGCCGTACGGCCGTGCGCAACGGGCTCGCGCTCATCGGCACCACCGTGGTGAGCGCCGGGCTCGTCGGTTCGCCGCTGCTGTACCAGCTGGCCACGATCGGGGCGGACGTCCCGGACCGCTACGGCTACATCATGGTGTACACCGACCCGACCTACATCATGGGCTGGATGTCCGACCGGGTCGGCCAGACCACCTACCACGACTACCCGGCCTCGGGTGAGCTGGCCGGCCAGAGCGGCTTCGCGATCCTGCTGGTCGCCGGTGTCGGGCTGGGCATCGGGCTGGGGCTGCGCAACCTCGCGGTGCGCACGGCCGCCGCCGTGCTGGCCGGGGCCTGGCTGATGCGCTTCACCTTCGCCGGGAAGATGGCGCAGACCGGCACCGTCGCGCTGTACCCCCGGACCACCTGGATCATCCTGTACTGCCTGATGATCCTGGCCGTGCTGGGTCTGATGGCCGCCTTCCACCGCGGCAGCGGCTGGCTGGAGCGGGTGCTGCGCAAGGACGACGCGCCGGCCGGCAGCTCGGTGCTCTCCGGCCGGATGCTGCGCCAGCTCGCCGCCGGCCTGGTCTGCGCCCTCGCCCTGTTCGGCACCATGGGCGCCTCCTGGTCGGTCAACCGGTACATGCCGGAGCACGAGAAGGCCGGGACGATGGGGCTCGACGCCTGGCGCGCGCACACCATCAAGAAGGCCGACGGCAGCTGCCCGCGGTTCGCGCCGGTCTCCACCTGCGCGGACATCATCGTCAAGGACTGGACGCCGGACAAGGACGACAAGAAGTTCGTCTGGTGCGCGGGCGTCGCGACCGAGGACTGGCAGGCGGTCTGCGGTCGCCGGGCCCCGTGGGACAACGGTCCGGCGAAGTAGCCGGGCGGAACGCGTCGGGGTCGGTGAGGTGCTCCTCACCGGCCCCGATTGGCTTTCCGGCGCACGCCTGTGGCAGTATGTCCAAGTTGCTCGGTTGAGTTGCCGATGCTGCGCGCCTCCCGCCGGGAGGACTGGAAGCGAGTCCCATGTACTCGTCGTTCCCGTGATGGCCGTCAAGCGTGAGTGTTACGCCACGGCAGCTGCGGGGCGGACGTACGGGAATCTTCCGGGAAGCGTATGCGGGGCCTCGACCCGGCCTCCCCACCCCGACAGTTCGAAACCGACGAGTTGATCGCCGGTTTTTTGCAAGCGCGAGTGCGACACGCCCGAGCGCGGGGGTCGGAGCGGGGGTCGTGCAGTGACTAGGACAGAAGGACTACAAGGTAGCCATGGCGGGACAGAAGATCCGCATCCGGCTCAAGGCCTACGACCACGAGGTCATCGACTCCTCGGCGAAGAAGATCGTCGAGACGGTGATCCGTACTGGTGCGCAGGTCGCGGGCCCGGTGCCGCTGCCCACTGAGAAGAACGTGTACTGCGTCATCCGCTCGCCGCACAAGTACAAGGACTCGCGCGAGCACTTCGAGATGCGCACTCACAAGCGTCTGATCGACATCCTCGACCCCACGCCGAAGACGGTTGACTCGCTGATGCGTCTCGACCTGCCGGCGGGCGTCGACATCGAGATCAAGCTCTGAGAGGCGCACCGAAGATGGCTAAGCAGATTAAGGGCATCCTGGGCGAGAAGCTCGGCATGACCCAGGTCTGGGACGAGAACAACCGGGTCGTTCCGGTGACCGTCGTCAAGGCCGGGCCGAATGTCGTGACCCAGGTCCACACCGCTGACAGCCCGGCCGGCTACGACGCCGTCCAGATCGGCTTCGGCGAGATCGACCCCCGCAAGGTGAACAAGCCCCTCGCGGGCCACTTCGCCAAGGCCGGTGTCACCCCGCGTCGCCACCTGGTCGAGCTCCGGACCTCGGACGCGTCCGAGTACACCCTGGGCCAGGAGATCACCGCCGAGCTGTTCGAGGCGGGTGTCAAGGTCGACGTGACCGGCACCTCCAAGGGCAAGGGCTTCGCCGGTGTCATGAAGCGCCACAACTTCCGGGGCCTCGGCGCCGGTCACGGCGTGCAGCGCAAGCACCGTTCGCCCGGTTCCATCGGTGGCTGCGCCACCCCGGGCCGCGTGTTCAAGGGCCTGAAGATGGCCGGCCGGATGGGTCACGAGCGTGTGACCACCCAGAACCTGACCGTGCACGCGGTTGACGCGGAGAAGGGTCTGCTCCTGATCAAGGGCGCGATCCCGGGCCCGAACGGCGGCCTCGTCCTCGTCCGCACCGCGGCGAAGGGGCTGTGAAGGATATGAGCACCATTGACATCCTGTCGCCCTCGGGTGACAAGACCGGCAGCCTCGAGCTGCCGGCCGAGATCTTCGACGCCAAGGTCAGCGTTCCGCTGATGCACCAGGTCGTCGTGGCGCAGCTCGCTGCGGCCCGTCAGGGCACCCACAAGACCAAGACGCGCGGCGAGGTTCGTGGTGGCGGCAAGAAGCCGTACCGCCAGAAGGGCACCGGCCGCGCCCGTCAGGGCTCGACCCGCGCGCCGCAGTTCGCCGGTGGTGGCGTCGTGCACGGTCCCGTGCCGCGCGACTACTCGCAGCGGACCCCGAAGAAGATGATCGCCGCCGCCCTGCGCGGTGCGCTCACCGACCGGGCCCGCCACAACCGCATTCACGTCGTCACCGGCGTGACCGCGACCGAGGCGCCGTCGACCAAGGCTGCCAAGAGCCTGTTCGGCAAGATCACCGAGCGCAAGAACGTCCTCCTGGTCGTCGAGCGTGCGGACGAGCTGGGCCTCAAGTCCGCTCGCAACCTGCCGAACGTCCACATCCTGGACGCCGGTCAGCTGAACACCTACGACGTGCTCGTCTCCGACGATGTGGTCTTCACCCAGGCCGCCTTCGAGCGTTTCGTGGCCGGTCCGGCCGCGTCCGCCAAGGCCGTTGCCGCTGAGGGCGAGCTCGAAGGGAGCGCCGCCTGATGAGCGACGTTACGAGCAAGACGTTCACGGACCCCCGTGACGTCCTGGTGAAGCCGGTTATCTCCGAGAAGAGCTACAGCCTTCTCGACGAGAACAAGTACACGTTCATCGTGTCGCCGGGCGCCAACAAGACCCAGATCAAGCAGGCCGTCGAGGCCGTCTTCTCGGTCAAGGTCGAGGCTGTCAACACGATCAACCGTCAGGGCAAGCGCAAGCGCTCCAAGACGGGCTTCGGCAAGCGCAAGGACACCAAGCGCGCCATCGTGAAGCTGGCCGAGGGCAACCGCATCGACATCTTCGGTGGTCCGACCTCCTGACGGAGGCCGTGATCGTCGATCAAGACGAGGACGAAAATGGGTATCCGCAAGTACAAGCCGACTACGCCGGGCCGTCGTGGCTCCAGCGTGGCCGACTTCGTCGAAATCACGCGGTCCACGCCGGAGAAGTCGCTGGTTCGCCCCCTGCACAGCAAGGGCGGCCGTAACAACGCCGGTCGGATCACCGTTCGCCACCAGGGTGGCGGTCACAAGCGCGCCTACCGCGTGATCGACTTCCGTCGTCACGACAAGGACGGCGTGCCGGCCAAGGTCGCGCACATCGAGTACGACCCGAACCGCACCGCGCGCATCGCGCTCCTGCACTACGTGGACGGCGAGAAGCGCTACATCATCGCGCCGCGCGGCATCGCGCAGGGCGACCGGGTGGAGAACGGCCCTGGCGCCGACATCAAGCCCGGCAACAACCTGCCGCTGCGCAACATCCCGGTCGGTACGACCATCCACGCGGTGGAGCTGCGTCCCGGTGGCGGTGCCAAGCTGGCCCGCTCGGCCGGTTCCGGCATCCAGCTGCTGGCGCGTGAGGGCAAGATGGCGCACCTGCGCATGCCCTCCGGCGAGATCCGCCTGGTGGACGCGCGCTGCCGCGCGACCGTCGGCGAGGTCGGCAACGCCGAGCAGTCGAACATCAACTGGGGCAAGGCCGGCCGTATGCGCTGGAAGGGCGTCCGCCCGACCGTGCGTGGTGTGGCCATGAACCCGATCGACCACCCGCACGGTGGTGGTGAGGGTAAGACCTCCGGTGGTCGCCACCCGGTTTCGCCGTGGGGCCAGAAGGAGGGTCGCACTCGTAGCCCGAAGAAGGCTTCGAACGCCCTCATCGTGCGCCGCCGCAAGACCAACAAGAAGCGCTAGGAGCAGGTCAGATGCCGCGCAGTCTCAAGAAGGGCCCCTTCATTGACGGCCACCTTCTCAAGAAGGTGGACGCGCAGAACGAGGCGGGTACCCAGAACGTCATCAAGACCTGGTCCCGTCGCTCCGTGATCTTCCCGGCCATGCTCGGCCACACGATCGCGGTGCACGATGGCCGCAAGCACGTCCCGGTGTTCGTCACCGAGTCGATGGTCGGCCACAAGCTCGGCGAGTTCGCGCCGACGCGTACCTTCCGCGGTCACGTCAAGGACGACCGCAAGTCGAAGCGTCGCTAGTCGCCAGCGAGATTACCGACTCAATGACTTACACCAGCAAGGGGACAACCATGGAAGCCAGGGCCCAGGCGCGGTACATCCGCGTCACGCCCATGAAGGCCCGCCGCGTGGTGGACCTCATCCGTGGCCTGAACGCCACGGAGGCCCAGGCGGTCCTGCGTTTCGCTCCGCAGGCCGCGACCGTGCCGGTCGGCAAGGTGCTCGACAGCGCCATTGCCAACGCCGCGCACAACTACAACCACTCCAACGTGGACGACCTCGTCATCAGCGAGGCGTACGTTGACGAGGGCCCGACCCTGAAGCGGTTCCGTCCGCGCGCCCAGGGCCGTGCCTACCGGATCCGCAAGCGGACCAGCCACATCACCGTGGTCGTCAGCAGCAAGGAAGGGACCCGGTAATGGGCCAGAAGGTTAACCCGCACGGGTTCCGCCTCGGCATCAGCACGGACTTCAAGTCCCGCTGGTACGCCGACAAGCTGTACAAGGACTACGTCAAGGAAGACGTTGCCATTCGTCGCATGATGACGAAGGGCATGGAGCGCGCCGGCATCTCCAAGGTCGAGATCGAGCGCACCCGCGACCGCGTCCGTGTGGACATCCACACCGCTCGCCCCGGCATCGTGATCGGCCGGCGCGGCACCGAGGCCGACCGCATCCGCGGCGACCTCGAGAAGCTGACCGGCAAGCAGGTCCAGCTGAACATCCTCGAGGTCAAGAACCCCGAGCTGGACGCCCAGCTCGTGGCTCAGGGCGTCGCGGAGCAGCTGTCCTCCCGCGTCTCCTTCCGCCGTGCCATGCGCAAGTCGATGCAGGGCACCATGAAGTCCGGCGCCAAGGGCATCAAGGTCCAGTGCTCCGGTCGTCTCGGCGGCGCCGAGATGAGCCGTTCGGAGTTCTACCGCGAGGGCCGTGTGCCGCTGCACACCCTGCGCGCGAACGTCGACTACGGCTTCTTCGAGGCCAAGACGACCTTCGGCCGCATCGGCGTGAAGGTCTGGATCTACAAGGGCGACGTCAAGAACATCGCCGAGGTCCGCGCTGAGAACGCCGCTGCCCGCTCGGGCAACCGCCCGGCCCGCCCCGAGGGTGGTCGTCCCGCCCGCGGTGGCGAGCGCCGTGGTGGCGAGCGCGGTGGCCGCGGCCGTCGTCCCGCCGCTGCCGAGGCTCAGGCCCCGGTCGCCGTCGAGGCTCCGGCTGCCGAGAACACCGGAACGGAGGCCTGACCGCAATGCTGATCCCCCGTCGGGTCAAGCACCGCAAGCAGCACCACCCCAAGCGCCGTGGCGCTGCCAAGGGTGGCACCGAGCTGGCGTTCGGCCAGTTCGGCATCCAGGCCGTGACCCCGGCCTACGTGACGAACCGTCAGATCGAGTCCGCTCGTATCGCGATCACCCGTCACATCCGCCGTGGCGGCAAGGTCTGGATCAACATCTACCCGGACCGTCCGCTGACCAAGAAGCCGGCCGAGACCCGCATGGGTTCCGGTAAGGGTTCGCCGGAGTGGTGGATCGCGAACGTGCACCCGGGTCGGGTCATGTTCGAGCTGTCGTACCCGAACGAGAAGGTTGCTCGTGAGGCGCTCACCCGCGCTGCTCACAAGCTGCCGATGAAGTGCCGGATCGTCCGGCGCGAGGACGGTGAGAGCTGATGTCGGCCGCTACCAAGGCTGCTGACCTCCGCCAGCTGGACAACGAGGGTCTCGTTGCCAAGCTGCGCGAGGCCAAGGAGGAGCTGTTCAACCTCCGCTTCCAGGCGGCGACCGGGCAGCTCGACAACCACGGACGGCTCAAGCTCGTCCGTAAGGACATCGCGCGGATCTACACCCTGATGCGCGAGCGCGAGCTGGGCATCGAGACGGTGGAGAACGCCTGATGACTGAGAACACCAACGAGACGCGCGGTTTCCGCAAGACCCGTGAGGGTCTCGTCGTCAGCGACAAGATGGACAAGACCGTCGTCGTCGCCGTCGAGGACCGCGTCAAGCACGCGCTGTACGGCAAGGTCATCCGCCGTACGAACAAGCTGAAGGCGCACGACGAGGCGAACGCCTGCGGCATCGGCGACCGGGTCCTCCTCGCGGAGACCCGCCCGCTGTCCGCGACGAAGCGCTGGCGCGTCGTCGAGATCCTCGAGAAGGCCAAGTAACGAAGTCGATGTGGTACGGCCGTATGTGCACCAGGCCCCTCGCGGGCGCTGGTGTGAGCAGCGGCCGGCCCGTCAGCTCTCGTTGACGATCAGGAGAAAGCTGTGATCCAGCAGGAGTCGCGACTGCGTGTCGCCGACAACACGGGCGCGAAGGAAATCCTTTGCATCCGCGTTCTCGGTGGTTCCGGTCGCCGCTACGCCGGTATCGGGGACGTCATCGTCGCCACCGTCAAGGACGCGATCCCCGGTGGTTCGGTGAAGAAGGGTGACGTCGTCAAGTGCGTCGTCGTCCGTACCGTGAAGTCGCGCCGTCGTCCCGACGGTTCGTACATCCGGTTCGACGAGAACGCCGCTGTCGTTCTCAAGAACACGGACGGTGACCCCCGTGGTACCCGCATCTTCGGCCCGGTGGGCCGCGAGCTGCGTGACAAGAAGTTCATGAAGATCATCTCGCTGGCGCCGGAGGTGCTCTGACCCATGGCGAACAGCATGAAGATCAAGAAGGGCGACCTGGTTCAGGTCATCACCGGCAAGGACAAGGGCAAGCAGGGCAAGGTCATCCAGGCCCTGCCGGCTGAGAACAAGGTCCTGGTCGAGGGTGTGAACCGGGTCAAGAAGCACACCAAGCCGGGTCCGGGCACTCAGGGTGGCATTGTCACCGTCGAGGCCCCGGTGCACGTCTCCAACGTCCAGCTGGTCGTGGAGAAGGACGGCAAGAAGGTCGTCACCCGCGTTGGCTACCGCTTCGACGACGAGGGCAACAAGATCCGCGTTGCCAAGCGAACCGGTGAGGACATCTGATGTCTGAGACGTCTGTTGAGAAGGTGACCCCCCGCCTCAAGGAGCGTTACAACTCCGAGATCAAGGGGCAGCTGCAGGAGCAGTTCTCGTACGAGAACGTCATGCTGACGCCGGGCCTGGTCAAGGTCGTCGTCAACATGGGTGTCGGCGAGGCCGCCCGTGACAGCAAGCTGATCGAGGGCGCGATCCGCGACCTGACCGCGATCACCGGTCAGAAGCCGGCCGTGACCAAGGCCCGCAAGTCCATCGCGCAGTTCAAGCTGCGCGAGGGCCAGCCGATCGGCACCCACGTCACCCTCCGTGGTGACCGCATGTGGGAGTTCCTGGACCGTCTGGTGTCGCTGGCCCTGCCGCGCATCCGTGACTTCCGCGGTCTCTCCCCCAAGCAGTTCGACGGCCGTGGCAACTACACCTTCGGTCTGACCGAGCAGGTTATGTTCCACGAGATCGACCAGGACAAGGTCGACCGTCAGCGCGGTATGGACATCACCGTCGTGACCACCGCGCAGACCGACGACGAGGGCCGGGCGCTCCTGCGTGCTCTGGGCTTCCCGTTCAAGGAGGCGTGAGCCAATGGCGAAGAAGTCCCTCATCGCGAAGGCCGAGCGGAAGCCGAAGTTCGGCGTCCGGGCCTACACCCGGTGCCAGCGGTGCGGCCGTCCGCACTCGGTGTACCGCAAGTTCGGCCTCTGCCGTGTGTGCCTCCGTGAGATGGCGCACCGTGGCGAGCTGCCGGGCGTGACCAAGAGCTCCTGGTAGTCCAGGCGCTTTAGGCACACAGCGACGCAGAGGTGCCCGATCCCACACCGGCCCGTTTTGGGCCTGCCGTACGGGTTCCCGTAAGGTAGTGGGGTCGGGCCCCCTGCCACGGCGTCCCCATGGACGCCCGTGGCCCTCTTGCGAGAGGGCTCGCACCCAGTCTTACGACGTCGCAGGTCCCCTGCGCTTGTGCCCCTGACGAACTCGAAAGAGTGCGGAAGGGGGACCTGGCGCGGAGAAACCGCGGCGAGAGAGGCCTGAGGCCATCATGACCATGACCGACCCCATCGCAGACATGCTCACGCGTCTGCGTAACGCGAACTCGGCGTACCACGACTCCGTGGCGATGCCGGCCAGCAAGATCAAGGCGCACGTCGCCGAGATCCTGCAGCAGGAGGGTTACATCACCTCCTACAAGGTTGAGGAGCCCGTCGAGGGCGAGGTCGGCAAGAAGCTGACCATCGAGCTCAAGTTCGGCCCCAACCGTGAGCGCTCCATCGCCGGCATCAAGCGCATCAGCAAGCCGGGTCTGCGCGTTTACGCAAAGTCCACCAACCTGCCGAAGGTTCTCGGCGGCCTGGGCGTGGCGATCATCTCCACGTCGTCCGGCCTCCTGACCGACAAGCAGGCCGCCAAGAAGGGCGTAGGCGGAGAAGTTCTCGCCTACGTCTGGTAATTCGGGAAACGGAGGTACAGCAATGTCGCGCATTGGACGGCTGCCCATCCAGGTCCCCGCTGGCGTGGACGTCACCATCGATGGCCAGACGGTCTCGGTGAAGGGCCCGAAGGGCTCCCTCACCCACGTCGTCGCCGCGCCGATCGAGATCGGCAAGGGCGAGGACGGTATTCTGGCTGTCACCCGCCCCAACGACGAGCGTCAGTCGAAGGCCCTGCACGGCCTGACCCGCACGCTGGTGGCGAACATGATCACCGGTGTGACCGCGGGCTACCGCAAGTCGCTGGAGATCAGCGGTGTCGGCTACCGAGTTCTGGCGAAGGGCTCCGACATGGAGTTCCAGCTGGGCTACAGCCACCCGATCCTCGTCGAGGCGCCGGAGGGCATCTCCTTCGTCGTCGAGTCGGCCACCAAGTTCCACGTGGACGGCATCGACAAGCAGAAGGTCGGCGAGGTCGCCGCGAAGATCCGCAAGCTGCGCAAGCCCGACCCGTACAAGGCCAAGGGCGTCAAGTACGCGGGCGAGGTTATCCGCCGCAAGGTCGGAAAGAGTGGTAAGTAAGCGATGAGTGTCTCTGTCAAGATCGGCAAGGGCAACGCCTACAAGAGCGCCGCTCGCAAGCGCCGCGCGATCCGCGTTCGCAAGCGCATCGTCGGCAGCGAGGTGCGTCCGCGCCTCGTCGTGACGCGCTCGAACCGTCACATGGTCGCCCAGGTCATCGACGACGCCAAGGGTCACACCCTGGCGTCGGCGTCCACCCTCGACGTGTCCATCAAGGGCGCCGAGGGCGACAAGACCGAGCTGGCCAAGAAGGTCGGGAGCCTGGTCGCCGAGCGCGCCAAGGCCGCCGGCATCGAGTCGGTCGTCTTCGACCGCGCGGGCAACCGGTACGCCGGCCGCATCGCCGCTCTGGCGGACGCGGCCCGCGAGGCCGGGCTCGACTTCTAAGCCGCTCGTCGACTCTGTCGGCGGACGTAATCGAGAGAGGTAATTCCAATGGCTGGACCCCAGCGCCGCGGTAGCGGCGCCGGCGGCGGCACCGGTGGCGAGCGGCGCGACCGTAAGCGTGACGACCGGGGCAACGCCCCCGCCGTCGAGAAGACCGCTTACGTCGAGCGCGTCGTCGCGATCAACCGCGTCGCCAAGGTTGTCAAGGGTGGTCGTCGTTTCAGCTTCACCGCGCTGGTCGTGGTGGGCGACGGTGACGGCACCGTGGGTGTCGGTTACGGGAAGGCGAAGGAGGTTCCGGCCGCCATCGCCAAGGGCGTTGAGGAGGCCAAGAAGAACTTCTTCAAGGTCCCCCGTATCCAGGGCACCATCGCGCACCCCGTTCAGGGCGAGAAGGCCGCCGGCGTCGTGCTGCTGAAGCCCGCCGCCCCCGGTACCGGTGTTATCGCCGGTGGCCCGGTGCGTGCCGTCCTGGAGTGCGCCGGCGTTCACGACATCCTGTCGAAGTCGCTCGGCTCGGACAACGCGATCAACATCGTGCACGCCACGGTTGCCGCGCTGAAGCAGATCCAGCGTCCCGAGGAGGTCGCGGCCCGCCGTGGCCTGCCGCTCGAGGACGTGGCTCCGGCCGGTCTGCTGCGGGCTCGGGCTGCTGCCGGGGTGAGTGCCTGATGGCTCGCCTGAAGATCACGCAGACCAAGTCGTACATCGGCAGCAAGCAGAACCACCGCGACACCCTGCGCTCGCTTGGCCTCAAGCGCATGCACGACGTCGTGGTGAAGGAGGACCGTCCCGAGATCCGCGGGATGGCCCAGACGGTCCGTCACCTGGTGACGGTTGAGGAGGTGGACTGATCATGGGCGACAACCCGATCAAGATCCACAACCTGCGTCCCGCCCCGGGTGCCAAGACCGACAAGATCCGTGTGGGTCGTGGTGAGGCGTCCAAGGGTAAGACCGCTGGTCGTGGCACCAAGGGCACCAAGGCCCGCTACCAGGTTCCGCAGCGCTTCGAGGGTGGCCAGATGCCGCTCCACATGCGTCTGCCGAAGCTGAAGGGCTTCAAGAACCCGTTCAAGATCACGTTCCAGGTCGTCAACCTCGACAAGCTGGCCGAGCTCTACCCGCAGGGTGGCGAGGTCACGGTCGAGGACCTGGTCGCCAAGGGCGCGGTTCGCAAGAACTCCCTCGTCAAGGTGCTCGGCACCGGCGAGATCTCGGTCGCGCTGCAGGTGACGGTGGACGCCGTCTCCGGCTCGGCCGCCGAGAAGATCACCGCCGCCGGCGGTACCGTCACCGAGCTCGTCTGAGCCCGCTGACTTCCGCGAGCCCCGCACTTCCCTTCGGGAGGTGCGGGGCTCGCGCCTTTTCCGGCCCTTTCCGCGCGCGGATGTCGACGCGGCGGGATCCCGCCCTCGTTCTTTTGTGTGGCAAAACCGGGCATCCCGTACCCCATGAGTGGGGGAGGGGCCGTACGCGCTTCTTTCGAGCGGCCGTGCACTGTTAGAGTCCGTGGAGTTCCCTTGTAGGCTGCGCATAGGCTCGCCTGTGCCGTCTGTAACGGAGCCCGAACCGCAAACTCCCCATTCAGGACCGACCCTCCCGCCGACGACGCGCGGGAGGCGCAGGAGGCACCGTGCTCAGTGCGTTCGCGCGGGCGTTCCAGACGCCCGACCTGCGCAAGAAGCTGCTGTTCACGCTGGGCATCATGGTGCTGTTCCGGCTGGGCTCGCACGTTCCCGTACCAGGGGTCGACTTCGAGGCGGTTCACGCCTGCATCAAGGAGACCAAGAACAACGGCCTCTTCGGCCTGGTCAACTTGTTCTCCGGCGGGGCGCTGCTGCAGCTGACGATCTTCGCCCTCGGCATCATGCCGTACATCACGGCGAGCATCATCCTCCAGCTCCTCACCGTCGTGATTCCGCGACTGGAGGCGCTGAAGAAGGAGGGCCAGGCCGGCCAGGCGAAGATCACCCAGTACACCCGGTACCTGACCATCGCGCTGGCGGTGCTCCAGGGCACCGGCATCGTGGCGACCGCGTCCAGCGGCGCGCTGTTCTCGGGCTGCGTCTACGCGAACCAGATCGTGCCGGACACCGGCGTGTTCCGGATCGCCGTCATGGTCCTGACCATGACCGCCGGCACCACGGTGATCATGTGGCTCGGTGAGCTGATCACCGACCGCGGCATCGGCAACGGCATGTCGCTGCTGATCTTCACCTCGATCGCGGCCCAGTTCCCCACCTCGATGTGGGCGATCAAGCAGTCCGGCACCATCGGCGGCGGCTGGGTCGAGTTCTTCTCGGTCATCGCGATCGGCGTCATCGTTGTGATGCTCGTCATCTTCGTCGAGCAGGCCCAGCGGCGGATCCCGGTCCAGTACGCGAAGCGGATGATCGGTCGCCGGGCCTTCGGCGGAACCTCGACGTACATCCCGCTCAAGGTGAACCAGGCCGGTGTCATCCCGGTCATCTTCGCCTCGTCGCTGCTGTACATCCCGGCCCTCGTGGTCCAGCTGACCAACAGCCAGGCCGGCTGGGCGGTGTGGATCAACCAGCACTTCGTGCGCGGTGACCACCCGATCTACATGGCCACCTACTTCCTGCTGATCGTCTTCTTCGCCTTCTTCTACGTCGCCATCTCCTTCAACCCCGAAGAAGTTGCCGACAACATGAAGAAGTATGGTGGGTTCATCCCGGGTATCCGGGCCGGCCGCCCGACGGCCGAGTACCTGAACTACGTGCTCACCCGTATCACGTGGCCGGGTTCGCTCTACCTGGGCCTGATCGCGTTGATCCCGATGATCGCCCTGGTCGCCTTCGGACAGCAGACCAACTTCCCGTTCGGCGGCACCAGCGTGCTCATCGTCGTCGGCGTCGGACTCGAAACTGTGAAGCAGATCGAGAGCCAGCTCCAGCAGCGCAATTACGAAGGGTTCCTCCGCTGATGCGTATCGTCCTCGTCGGACCCCCCGGGGCCGGGAAGGGTACTCAGGCGCACCTCCTCGCCAAGACCCTGTCCATCCCCCACATCTCCACCGGCGACCTGTTCCGCGCCAACATCGGTCAGGGCACCCCGCTGGGTGTCGAGGCCAAGAGCTACATGGACGCGGGCCGCCTGGTGCCCGACGAGGTCACGATCGGGATGGCCAAGGACCGCATGCTCCAGGAGGACGCCGCCAACGGCTTCCTGCTGGACGGCTTCCCGCGGAACCTGGGCCAGGCGAAGGCGCTGGACGAGTTCCTCGCCGAGCAGGGCATCAAGCTCGACGGCGTGCTCGACCTGGAGGTCCCCGAGGACGAGGTCGTCCGCCGGATCGCCGGCCGCCGGCTGTGCCGCAACGACGGCGGCCACGTGTTCCACGTGGACTACAACGCGCCGAAGGTCGAGGGCGTCTGCGACGAGTGCGGCGGCGAGCTGTACCAGCGCTCGGACGACACCGAGGAAGCCGTGCGGACCCGGCTGGAGGTCTACCACACGGAGACCGAGCCGATCATCGACTACTACCGCCAGCAGGGCCTGATCGCCACGATCCCGGCCCTCGGCAAGGTCGACGAGGTCACCCGGCGCGCGATCGAGGCGCTGAAGCAGGACAGCTGAGTTTTCAAGCGACGTACCCACGGCCGCGCTGCCCGACCCGGGGCAGCGCGGCCGTGCGGCGTCGTACGGTGGAACGAGTGCACGGCCGCGCGGCAAGGACCGGGCGGGAACCCAAGGAAGGCGTGACCAGATGGTGGAGATCAAGACCCCCGAGCAGATCGCGAAGATGCGAGCGGCCGGGCTGGTCGTCGCCGAGGCGCTCAAGGCGGCCCGCGAGGCGGTCGCCCCGGGAATCACCACCCAGGAGCTCAACGACATCGCCGACAAGGTCATCACCGACCACGGCGCCACCTCGAACTTCCGGGCCCATCACGGCGGCCTCTGGTTCCCGGGCGTGATCTGCGCCTCGGTGAACAACGAGGTCGTGCACGGCATCCCGGGTGAGCGGGTGCTGCAGGAGGGCGACCTCATCTCGATCGACTGCGGCGCGATCCTGGACGGCTGGCACGGCGACGCGGCGATCACCGTCGCGGTCGGCGAGGTCGCCCCCGAGGTGGAGATGCTGAGCCGGGTCACCGAGGGCTCGATGTGGGCCGGCATCGCCCAGATGAAGAAGAGCAACCGCCTGGTCGACGTCTCCAAGGCGATCGAGGGCTTCATCCGGCGCCAGCCGCTGCCGCCCAAGGGCAAGTGGGGCATCACCGAGGGCTACGGCGGCCACGGCATCGGCACCGCGATGCACATGGAGCCGCACGTGCTGAACTACGTCGAGCGCGGTCGCGGCAAGGGCCCGAAGCTGGTCCCCGGCACCGTGCTGGCGATCGAGCCGATGGTGTCGCTCGGCACCCCGCACACCACCGTGCTGGAGGACGACTGGACCGTCGTCACCAACGACGGCACCTGGGCCTCGCACTGGGAGCACTCGGTGGCCGTCACCGAGCAGGGCCCGGTGGTGCTGACCGCCTTCGACGGCGGCCGCGAGATGCTCGCCAAGCTGGGTGTGACGGCCGCGCCGGACCCGCTGGCGTGATCCCGCCACAACCGCCCGGAGCAGCCAACTTCCGCTGCTGACAAGGGATCAGGGCCCTGGAGGTTTGGACTTCCAGGGCTTTTGTCCTATTTTTATGCGCCGGTAGTGGCTTCGAGCAGCAGGAGAGAGCAGTGCTCAAGGGATTCCGCGACTTCATGATGCGCGGCAACGTGGTCGACATGGCGGTCGGTGTGGTGATCGGCGCCGCGTTCACCGCGGTGGTCACCGGCTTCGTCTCCGCCTTCCTCACCCCGCTGGTGGGCGTGGTGGTCGGTGCCGCGGGCGACTTCGGCTCCTACAAGGCGACGATCGCCGGCGTGACCTTCCCGTACGGGCAGTTCCTCAACGTGCTGATCGCGTTCCTGATGACCGCGGCCGTGCTGTACTTCTGCGTCGTCCTGCCGGTGACCAAGGCCACCGCGCGCTACATGCCGAAGAAGCCGAAGACCCCGAAGCGCCCCTGCCCCGAGTGCCTGACCGAGATCCCCGAGGCCGCCCGCCGCTGCTCGGCCTGCACCGCCCACGTCGAGCCGCTGGCGGCTCCGGCGGCCCGCTGATCGGGTACCCCCGTTTTGGTCCATCCTGCGCGCTGGCGTAGGATGGACCGTCGGCTCACTCGTAGCGTGCTCCAGCACGCCCTCTTCCCCCTCGTCGGGGTCGGGGTGGACCCAGGTTCGCACGAGCGTTCCGCATACGGTAGCCGGTCCCGGAAGGTGGATCTCGCAGTTCATGGCTAAGAAGCAAGGCGCCATTGAGATCGAGGGCACCGTGATCGAGTCTCTTCCGAACGCGATGTTCAAGGTCGAGCTGCAGAACGGTCACAAGGTCCTCGCGCACATCAGTGGCAAGATGCGCATGCACTACATCCGCATCCTGCCGGACGACCGGGTCGTGGTGGAGCTCAGCCCCTACGACCTCACGCGCGGCCGGATCGTCTACCGCTACAAGTAAGAACGTCAGATCTAGACCCGGAGAACCTGAACATGAAGGTCAAGCCGAGCGTCAAGAAGATCTGCGACAAGTGCAAGGTGATCCGCCGTCACGGCCGGGTCATGGTGATCTGCGACAACCTGCGCCACAAGCAGCGCCAGGGCTGATCTCTCCCCAGCATTTCTCGTAGTACTTCGCGCGACGCGAAAACGTCATCAGTGGGCCACCCGATCCGTCCCAGGGACGGACTGCCGCCCCCGGTCAGAGGCCGGGGCTCCCTCACCGTGAGGTGTCGGAGTAGGTGGCACGCCAGACCTCTGAAGAACCACAGGAGCCTTGAATGGCACGCCTCGCCGGCGTTGATCTCCCCCGTGAGAAGCGGATCGAGATCGCCCTCACCTACGTGTACGGCATCGGCCGTACCCGCGCCCAGCAGACCCTCGCCGAGACCGGCGTCAACCCGGACATTCGCGTTCGCGACATCGCCGAGGACGACCTGGTCAAGCTGAGCCAGTACATCGACGCCAACTTCACGGTCGAGGGTGACCTCCGCCGCGAGGTGGCCGCCGACATCCGCCGCAAGGTCGAGATCGGCTGCTACGAGGGTCTGCGTCACCGCCGCGGCCTGCCGGTCCGCGGCCAGCGCACCCACACCAACGCGCGTACCCGCAAGGGCCCGCGTCGCGCGATCGCCGGTAAGAAGAAGCCGGGCAAGAAGTAGTCCGTCCCGTAACCGGACATCCCTCCGGCCCGCGGGTCAGCGGACCGACCACCTCAGTAGGAGAACAGACTTATGCCCCCCAAGGGTCGTCAGGCTGCCGGCGCGAAGAAGATCCGCCGCAAGGAAAAGAAGAACGTCGCTCACGGCCACGCGCACATCAAGAGCACGTTCAACAACACCATCGTTTCGATCACCGACCCCTCGGGCAACGTGATCTCCTGGGCCTCCGCCGGCCACGTCGGCTTCAAGGGCTCGCGCAAGTCCACCCCGTTCGCCGCGCAGATGGCCGCCGAGGCCGCTGCCCGTCGCGCGCAGGAGCACGGCATGCGCAAGGTCGACGTCTTCGTGAAGGGTCCGGGCTCCGGCCGCGAGACCGCGATCCGTTCGCTCCAGGCCACCGGCCTGGAGGTCGGCTCGATCCAGGACGTCACCCCCACCCCGCACAACGGCTGCCGCCCGCCGAAGCGCCGCCGCGTCTGACCCGTGACCTCCCCCTCGTCTCGGGGCGCTCTTGACCCGGAGCCGACGTTCCGCACTCCGGCGCTCCTGCGTCGCTTGTCGTTCGTCTCTTTCGGCTTCGGTGCGCCCTTCGACTCGGGGAGCCTTCGGGCACGCTGGGTACTGCTTTGAACCTCGTACGGGGTCCCGTTTCCTGCGGGACCCCGTACGCTGGTTCTGTTCGGCATCAAATAGTGGGTGCCGAAGATCACTGGAGGATTTGAAAACATGCTGATCGCTCAGCGTCCCTCGCTGACCGAAGAGGTCGTCGACGAGTTCCGCTCGCGGTTCGTGATCGAGCCGCTGGAGCCGGGCTTCGGCTACACCCTCGGCAACTCTCTGCGTCGCACGCTCCTGTCGTCGATCCCGGGTGCCGCTGTCACCAGCATCCGCATCGACGGCGTCCTGCACGAGTTCACCACCGTGCCGGGCGTCAAGGAGGACGTCACCGACCTCATCCTCAACATCAAGCAGCTGGTCGTCTCCTCGGAGCACGACGAGCCGGTCGTGATGTACCTGCGCAAGCAGGGCCCGGGTGTGGTCACCGCCGCCGACATCGCGCCGCCGGCCGGTGTCGAGGTGCACAACCCCGAGCTGGTCCTCGCCACCCTGAACGGCAAGGGCAAGCTGGAGATGGAGCTGACCGTCGAGCGCGGTCGCGGCTACGTCTCCGCCGTCCAGAACAAGGCCTCCGGCCAGGAGATCGGCCGCATCCCGGTCGACTCGATCTACAGCCCCGTGCTGAAGGTCACCTACAAGGTCGAGGCCACCCGTGTCGAGCAGCGGACCGACTTCGACAAGCTGATCGTCGACGTCGAGACCAAGCCCGCCATGCGTCCGCGCGACGCCATGGCCTCGGCCGGCAAGACCCTGGTGGAGCTGTTCGGCCTCGCCCGCGAGCTGAACATCGACGCCGAGGGCATCGACATGGGCCCGTCCCCGACGGACGCCGCCCTGGCCGCCGACCTGGCGCTGCCGATCGAGGAGCTGGAGCTCACCGTCCGCTCCTACAACTGCCTCAAGCGCGAGGGCATCCACACCGTGGGTGAGCTCGTGGCCCGCTCCGAGGCCGACCTGCTCGACATCCGCAACTTTGGTGCGAAGTCGATCGACGAGGTCAAGGCGAAGCTGGCCGGCATGGGCCTGGCCCTCAAGGACAGCCCGCCCGGGTTCGACCCGACCGCCGCCGCCGACGCCTTCGGCGCCGACGACCTGGACGACGCGGGTTACGCGGAGACCGAGCAGTACTGAGAGACTTGACCACGGGGGCGGTTCCCCGGAACCGCCCCCGTTGTCGTGAAAGCCGTACGGGCACAGTGCCCGTACGCCCGCTGCGGTACCTGGTACGGCCGCAGTCGGAGATTCGAGGAGTAATTCCATGCCGCGTCCCACCAAGGGTGCCCGCCTCGGCGGCGGCCCGCACCACGAGCCCCTGCTGCTCGCCGGTCTGGCCCGTGAGCTGTTCCAGTACGGCCGCATCACCACCACCGAGGCCAAGGCCCGCCGCCTGCGCCCGCTGGCGGAGAAGCTGATCACCAAGGCGAAGAAGGGCGACATCCACAACCGTCGCCTGGTGCGCAAGACCATCACCGACATCTCGGTGCTGCACACCCTCTTCACCGAGATCGCGCCGCGCTACGAGAACCGCCCGGGTGGCTACACCCGCATCACCAAGATCGGTCCCCGTCGTGGCGACAACGCCCCGATGGCCGTGATCGAGCTGGTCGAGGCGCTGACCGTCGCGCAGACCGCCGTCGGCGAGGCCGAGGCCGCCACCAAGCGTGCCGTCAAGGAGGCCGACGCCAAGGTCGAGGCCACCGAGACCAAGGCCGACGAGGCCGAGGCCGCCGAGCAGGCCTGACACCTTCAGGTGTTGTCGCGGGCCCGCTTCCCCATCCGTGGGGGAGCGGGCCCGTTCCTCATGTCCAGGGAGTGAAGAGCAGTGCTCAACGATTGCGCCGAGCGGCCTCCGGTCAAGGACGGCCCGGCGGACGGGTACCTCCGGATCCGGCTCGACCTCGCCTACCACGGCGCCGACTTCTCGGGCTGGGCCCGCCAGAAGGGCGGCCGCCGGACGGTCCAGGAGGAGATCGAGACCGCTCTGCAGGTCGTCACCCGCAGCTCCGAGCTCTTCCCGCTCACCGTCGCCGGCCGCACCGACGCCGGTGTGCACGCCCGCGGCCAGGTCGCCCACGTCGACCTGCCGGAGGGGCTGTGGGCCCAGCACGGCGAGAAGCTGCTGCGCCGGCTGGCCGGGCGGCTGCCCGGCGATGTCCGGATCTACCGCGCGGCCGAGGCCCCGGCCGGCTTCGACGCACGCTTCTCGGCGATCTGGCGCCGGTACGCCTACCGGGTCGCCGACCACCCCGGTGGCGTCGACCCGCTGCTGCGCGGCCATGTGCTCTGGCACGACCGGCCGCTCGACCTGGAGAAGATGAACGCCGCCGCCCGGCTGCTGCTCGGCGAGCACGACTTCGCCGCGTACTGCAAGAAGCGCGAGGGCGCGACCACCATCCGCACCCTGCTGGAGCTGCGCTGGGACCGCGTCCCGGTCGACGCCTACGCCGCCCAGGAGGGCTCGCTCGCGGTCGCCACCGTCCGGGCCGACGCCTTCTGCCACAACATGGTGCGGGCGCTGGTCGGCGCGATGCTGCTGGTCGGCGACGGACACCGGCCGGTGGAGTTCCCCGGCGAGGTGCTGGCCGGCGGCGTGCGCAACTCGGCCGTCAACGTGATCCGGCCGTACGGCCTGACGCTGGAGGAGGTGGGCTACCCGGCGGACGAGCAGCTCGCCGAGCGCAGCCGGGCCGCCCGCCGGATGCGCACCCTGCCGGGTGCCACGGGCCCCGCCGGGGGCGCGGAGCGGGCGGCCGGTTAATCGGTTTTGGTCCGGGGCGGTGGCTTGGGACAATCGGCCCCATGGGACACGTCGAGATTTCGCACCTGGAGTACTACCTGCCGGACGGGCGGGTGCTGTTCGACGACGCGTCCTTCCGGGTGGGGGAGGGCGCGGCCGTCGCGCTGGTCGGCGCCAACGGAGCCGGCAAGACCACGCTGCTGCGCATGATCGCCGGCGACCTCCAGCCGCACGGCGGCTCGGTGACGATCAGCGGCGGGCTCGGCGTGATGCGCCAGTTCGTCGGCACCACCGGCCGTGAGGAGCAGCGCAAGCCCGGCGACGAGCAGGCCGGCCCCGGCCCGCTGCCCGCCGACGCCTCGGTGCGCGACCTGCTGGTCTCGGTCGCCCCCGAGCGGATCGCCGAGGCCGCCCGCGCGGTCGACGCCGCCGAGCTGGCGATGATCGCCCAGGACGACGAGAAGACCCAGATGGCCTACGCCCAGGCGCTCTCCGACTGGGCCGACGTCGGCGGCTACGACTACGAGACCGACTGGGACGTCTGCACCATGGCCGCCCTCGGCGTGCCCTTCGACAAGGCCCAGTGGCGCGGCCTGAACACGCTCTCCGGCGGCGAGCAGAAGCGGCTCGTCCTGGAGGCGCTGCTGCGCGGCCCGGAGGAGGTGCTGCTCCTCGACGAGCCGGACAACTACCTGGACGTCCCGGGCAAGCGCTGGCTGGAGGAGGCCATCAAGGCCACCCCGAAGACCGTGCTGTTCATCTCGCACGACCGCGAACTGCTCTCCCGGACCGCCGAGAAGATCATCAGCGTGGAGTCCGGCGCGGCCGGCTCCAGCGTCTGGGTGCACGGCGGCGGCTTCGACACCTTCCACGAGGCCCGCAAGGCCCGCTTCGAGCGGTTCGAGGAGCTGCGCCGCCGCTGGGACGAGGAGCACGCCAAGCTCAAGAAGTTGGTCGTCACCCTGCGCCAGGCCGCCGCGGTCAGCCACGAGATGGCCTCCCGGTACGCGGCCGCGCAGACCAGGCTCAAGAAGTTCGAGGACGCCGGCCCGCCGGAGGCGCCGCCGCGCGAGCAGAACATCACCATGCGGCTGAAGGGCGGGCGCACCGGTGTACGCGCCTTCACCATGGAGCGGCTGGAGCTCACCGGCCTCATGCAGCCCTTCGACCTGGAGGTCTTCTACGGCGAGCGGATCGGTGTGCTCGGGGCCAACGGCGCCGGCAAGTCGCACCTGCTGCGGCTGCTCGCGGGCGACGAGACGGTCGCCCACACCGGCGGCTGGAAGCTCGGCGCCCGGGTGGTGCCCGGCCACTTCCGACAGACCCACGCCCATCCGGAGCTGCTCGGCCGCACCGTCCGCTCGATCGTCGAGGAGGAGCACGCGCTCAGTCGCGGCGCCGCGATGGGCGCGCTGCGCCGCTACGAGCTGGACCGCCAGGAGGAGCAGAAGTTCGAGTCGCTCTCCGGCGGACAGCAGGCCCGGCTGATGATCCTCAAACTGGAGCTGTCCGGCGTCACCGCGCTGCTGCTCGACGAGCCGACCGACAACCTGGACCTGGAGAGCGCCGAGGCGCTGCAGGCCGGTCTGGAGGCCTTCGACGGCACGGTGATGTGCGTGACGCACGACCGCTGGTTCGCGAAGACCTTCGACCGCTTCCTGGTGTTCGGCGCCGACGGGCGGGTCTACGAGTCGGCCGAGCCGGTCTGGGACGTCACCCGGGTCGAGCGGGACCGCTGAGGACCGGGGCGGGGGAGGGGTCCGGGGACCGGATCCCCGGCAATTTTGACCCTCCCCTCGCCTGCCGGTAACCTGGGCGCTTGATGTGCGTATTGGCTCGCTCTATCTCACGTGAGAGGTCGGTACGCCGGAGACATCAGGTCGACGACCAGCGGCTCCCCCTTGAATTGCGTCCAAGGCGGCCAGGCTGATCCCTCCTCCAGGTGCTCCTGTCAGGACTCACTCACTGAAAAGCGAAGGCTACGACCGTGCGTACGTACAGCCCCAAGCCCGGCGACGTCCAGCGTCAGTGGCACGTCATCGACGCGACCGACGTCGTGCTCGGCCGCCTGGCCTCCCAGGCCGCCAACCTCCTCCGGGGCAAGCACAAGGCGATCTACGCGCCGCACGTTGACACTGGTGACTTCGTCATCATCATCAACGCGGACAAGGTGCACCTGTCGGGTAACAAGAAGACCCAGAAGCTGGCGTACCGCCACAGCGGTTTCCCGGGCGGTCTCCGCTCGGTCCGCTACGACGACCTCCTGGCCAACAACCCGGAGAAGGCCGTCGAGAAGGCCATCAAGGGCATGATCCCCAAGAACAGCCTGGGCCGCCAGATGCTCTCCAAGCTGAAGGTCTACTCGGGCGACCAGCACCCGCACGCTGCCCAGCAGCCGGTGCCGTTCGAGATCACCCAGGTCGCGCAGTAATTCCGGCCACCAAGCCCCCCATCACTGAAAAGAGCTGAGGAACACCGTGGCCGAGACCACCGAAACCCTTGAGGTCGACTTCGACGAGACCGTCGTCGAGGGCGAGTACACCTCCGAGGAGAGCTACACCTCCGAGTCCCTGGCCGGCCGCTTCGGCGAGGCCGTCCCCGGCGCCGGCCTCGGCCGTCGCAAGGAGGCGATCGCCCGCGTGCGCATCGTCCCCGGCACCGGGCAGTGGAAGATCAACGGTCGCACCCTGGAGAACTACTTCCCCAACAAGGTGCACCAGCAGACCGTCAACGAGCCCTTCAAGCTCCTGGAGCTCGACGGCCGTTACGACGTCGTCGCCCGCATCTCCGGCGGCGGCGTGTCCGGCCAGGCCTACGCGCTGCGCCTCGGCGTGGCCCGTGCCCTGAACGAGGCCGACGTGGACAACAACCGCGGCGCCCTCAAGAAGGCCGGCTTCCTGACCCGTGACGCCCGCGCCGTCGAGCGCAAGAAGGCCGGTCTCAAGAAGGCCCGCAAGGCGCCGCAGTACAGCAAGCGCTAATCGCGCCCTCCGGGGGTGCGTACCGCCCTGGTGGTGCACGCCCCTGGATGCGCTCTACACGCCCCGGAGTACCCCGCGTACTCCGGGGCGTCGTGCTCCCCGGCCATTGTGCGGAGCCCGGGGATTCGATCGGATTCACTGCAAGGCATTGCGGCGATGGAGGACGGGACAGTGGGACGACTCTTCGGTACGGACGGCGTACGCGGTGTGGCCAACGAGGGACTGACGGCGGAGCTGGCGCTCGGCCTGTCGGTCGCGGCGGCGCACGTGCTCGGCGAGGCGGGGGCCTTCGAGGGCCACCGGCCGGTCGCGGTGGTCGGCCGCGATCCGCGCGCCTCGGGCGAGTTCCTGGAGGCCGCGGTCATCGCCGGCCTGGCCAGCGCGGGCGTCGACGTCCTGCGGGTCGGCGTGCTGCCCACCCCGGCGGTGGCGTACCTCACCGGCGCGCTCGGCGCCGACTTCGGCGTGATGCTCTCCGCCAGCCACAACGCCATGCCGGACAACGGCATCAAGTTCCTCGCCCGCGGCGGCCACAAGCTGGACGACCGCATCGAGGACGCCATCGAGGCCCACTACAGCAAGCACGCGGCGGGCGGCGAGGAGTGGAACCGCCCGACCGGCGCCGCGGTCGGCCGGGTCCGCGAGTACACCGAGGGCTTCGACAAGTACGTCGCCCACCTCATCGGCGTGCTGCCCAACCGCCTGGACGGCATCCGGGTCGTCATCGACGGCGCGCACGGCGCGGCCGCGTACGTCGCCCCCGAGGCCTTCGCCCGGGCCGGCGCCGAGGTCGTGCACACCCTGGGCGCCGAGCCCACCGGCCTCAACATCAACGACGGCGTCGGCTCCACCCACCTGGACCGGCTGCGCGCCGCCATGCGTGAGCACTCCGCCGACCTCGGCATCGCCCTGGACGGCGACGCCGACCGCTGCCTGGCCGCCGACGCGGACGGCAACGAGGTCGACGGCGACCAGATCATCGCGATCCTGGCCGTCGCGATGAAGGAGGCCGGCACGCTGCGCCGCAACACCGCGGTCGCCACCGTGATGTCCAACCTGGGCTTCAAGCTGGCCATGCAGCGCGAGGGCGTCGACCTGGTCGAGACCGCCGTCGGCGACCGGTACGTGCTGGAGGCGATGAAGGACCGGGGCTACGCGCTGGGCGGCGAGCAGTCCGGCCACGTCATCCTGCTGGACCACGCGACCACCGGTGACGGCACGCTGACCGGTCTGATGCTGGGCGCCCGGCTGGCGGCCACCAAGCAGCCGCTGGCCGACCTGGCCGCCGTGATGACCCGGCTTCCGCAGGTGCTGATCAACGTCAAGGGCGTGGACAAGGCCCGGGTCGGCACCTGCGAGGAGCTGACCGCGGCGGTCGCCGCGGCCGAGGCCGAGCTGGGCGCCACCGGCCGGGTGCTGCTGCGCCCGTCGGGCACCGAGCCGCTGGTCCGGGTGATGGTGGAGGCGGCCGACGAGGTGCAGGCGCACGCCGTCGCGGAGACGCTGGCGGGCGCGGTCCGCAGCTACCTGGGCTGACCGCCCCCGCGGACGCCGAGGGCCCCCGTCGCGCGTGGCGCGGCGGGGGCCTGTCCGTACGTCGGAACCCGTGTCGGAAGCCGCGTCAGAGCTTGCGCAGCAGGGCCCGGCGGACCTTGTGGTCCGCGCCCTTCTGCAGGATCAGGGTGGCCCGGCCGCGGGTCGGCAGCACGTTCTCCAGCAGGTTGGGCCGGTTGATGGTGCGCCAGACCTGGCGGCCGTACTCCATCGCCTCCTCCTCCGGCACCTCGGTGAAGCGGCGGAAGTAGGAGTTCGGGTCCTGGAAGGCGGTCTGCCGCAGCTTGCGGAACCGGTCCAGGTACCAGCTCTCGATGTCGTCGGTGCGGGCGTCGACGTAGATGGAGAAGTCGAAGTAGTCCGCCACCGCCAGCCGGGTGCGGCCGTCGGTGCCGGGCAGGGCCGGCTGGAGCACGTTCAGGCCCTCGACGATGAGGATGTCCGGGCGCTCCACGGTGAGCCGCTGCTCCGGCACGATGTCGTACACCAGGTGCGAGTAGACCGGCGCGGTGACCCGCTCCCTGCCGGCCTTCACGTCCGCGACGAAGCGCGTCAGCGCCCGGCGGTCGTAGGACTCCGGGAAGCCCTTGCGGGCCATCAGGCCGCGCCGGCGCAGCTCGGCGTTGGGCAGCAGGAAGCCGTCGGTGGTGACCAGTTCGACCCGGGGGTGCTCCGGCCAGCGGGCCAGCAGGGCCTGCAGCAGCCGGGCCGTGGTGGACTTGCCGACCGCGACCGAGCCGGCCACGCCGATGATGAACGGGGTGCGGGTGCGCTCGGTGTCCGGGGTGTCCAGGAAGGTGCCCAGCGTGCCGCGCAGCTCGTGCGTGGCGTGGATGTAGAGGTTGAGCAGCCGGGACAGCGGCAGGTAGACGTCCCGGACCTCGTCCAGGTCGAGGGCGGTGCCGAGACCGCGCAGCCGTTCCACCTCCTCGGCGGTCAGCGGAAGCGGCGTACGCTCGCGCAGCGCGCTCCACTCGGCCCGGCTGAGGTCCACGTAGGGGGACGGTGACGGGCCGGGCGTGGTGTCGCCCCGCGTACAGAGTTCGGTCAGCACATGCTCCATTGTGAGCCGTAGCGCCGTTCGGGGTGGTTGTGGTGTCGGTCACGGCCCGTGGGCGAACCGTGCGAATGGGGCGTTCGGAGCGCCCTTATGCTGGCACGCATGTGCGGAATTGTTGGATACGTGGGCTCCCAGCCCGCCCTTGACGTAGTAATCGCAGGCCTGCAGCGACTGGAGTACCGGGGTTACGACTCGGCCGGTGTCGCCGTGCAGGTGCAGGGCTCCGACGGGCAGTGGAGCCTCGCCACCGACAAGCGGGCCGGAAAGCTCGCCAACCTGGAGAAGTCGCTCGCCGAGACCCCTCTTCCCGGCGGCACCACCGGCATCGGCCACACCCGCTGGGCCACCCACGGCGGCCCGACGGACGCCAACGCCCACCCCCATCTGGACGACGCCGCCCGGGTGGCGGTCGTCCACAACGGCATCATCGAGAACTTCGGCCAGCTCCGGGCGGAGCTGGCCGAGCGCGGCCACACGCTGCGCTCCGAGACCGACACCGAGGTCGTCGCGCACCTGCTCGGCGAGGAGTACCGGGGCGACCTGGCGGAGGCCATGCGGGCGGTCTGCCGCCGGCTGGAGGGCGCCTTCACCCTGGTGGCGGTGCACGCCGACGCCCCGGACGTGGTGGTCGGCGCCCGTCGCAACTCGCCGCTGGTGGTCGGGCGCGGCGAGGGCGAGAACTTCCTCGCCTCCGACGTGGCCGCGTTCATCGCGCACACCCGCGAGGCGATCGAGCTGGGCCAGGACCAGGTCGTCGAGCTGCGCCGCGGCGGCGTGACGGTGACGAACTTCGACGGCACCCCCGCCGACGTGCGCGAGTACCACGTCGACTGGGACGCCTCGGCCGCCGAGAAGGGCGGCTACGACTACTTCATGCTCAAGGAGATCGCCGAGCAGCCGAAGGCCGTCGCCGACACCCTGCTCGGCCGGATCGGCACCGACGGCCGGCTCACCCTCGACGAGCTGCGGATGTCCGACGCCGACCTGCGCTCGGTCGACAAGGTCGTCATCGTCGCCTGCGGCACCGCCTTCCACGCGGGCATGATCGCCAAGTACGCGATCGAGCACTGGACCCGGATCCCGTGCGAGGTGGAGGTCGCCTCGGAGTTCCGCTACCGCGACCCGATCATGGGGCCGGGCACGCTGGTCATCGCCATCTCGCAGTCCGGCGAGACCATGGACACCCTGATGGCGCTGCGGCACGCGCGCGAGCAGGGCGCCAAGGTGCTGGCGATCTGCAACACCAACGGCTCGACCATCCCGCGCGAGTCGGACGCGGTGCTGTACACCCACGCCGGTCCCGAGGTGGCCGTCGCCTCCACCAAGGCGTTCCTGACCCAGCTGGTCGCCTGCTACCTGGTGGCGCTGTACCTGGGCCAGGTGCGCGGCACCAAGTGGGGCGACGAGATCCTCGCCGTCATCAAGGAGCTCGGCGACGCGCCGAAGCAGGTCGAGCAGGTGCTGGAGACCATGGAGCCGGTGCGCGAGCTGGCCCGCTCCCTGGCGGGCGCGCGCTCGGTGCTGTTCCTGGGCCGGCACGTCGGCTTCCCGGTGGCCCTGGAGGGCGCGCTCAAGCTCAAGGAGCTCGCCTACATGCACGCCGAGGGCTTCGCGGCCGGCGAGCTGAAGCACGGGCCGATCGCGCTGATCGAGGAGGGCCTGCCGGTCGTGGTGGTCGTGCCGTCGCCGCGCGGGCGCTCGATCCTGCACGACAAGATCGTCTCCAACATCCAGGAGATCCGGGCCCGCGGCGCGCGCACCATCGTGATCGCGGAGGAGGGCGACGAGGCGGTCGTCCCGTACGCCGACCACCTGATCCGGATCCCGGTCACGCCGACCCTGCTCCAGCCGCTGGTCTCCACCGTGCCGCTGCAGGTCTTCGCCTGCGAGCTCGCCACGGCCAAGGGCCACGAGGTCGACCAGCCCCGCAACCTGGCGAAGTCGGTCACCGTCGAGTAGTCCGGCCGGGTGCCCCTGCGGTGGCTGCGTCCTACCGCAGGGGCGCCGTGTCGAGCGTGAACGAGAACGGCGCGGGCAGCTTGATCCGCCGGCCGAACTCCGTCTCGTGGATGGTGGTGTAGTCGCCGTCCTTGGGATCGGAAAAGAGGGTCACCCTGCCCTCGCTGCGGTCGACGAGGAGGTAGCACGGGATCCCGGCGGCGGCGTAGCCCAGGCGCTTGGGCTCACGGTCCTCGACCGGGTTGGTCGACGTCACTCCGAGGACGAGTTCGACGCCCACCGCGGACGACCACGATTCCTGGGTGCGGAAGTGGCCGACGGGGGCGACCGTGGCATCGGGGACGAACCGGCCGTTCGGGGTGATCAATCCTTTCCCGCCGCTGACGTACAACTCCTCGGCGGCCTCGCGCGCGACGGCTCGGGCGAACCGGGCGATGGCGTCCTCGTGGTCTCCGTCCGGTGGCGGTGTCACGACGATCTCCCCTTCGATCAGTTCGGCTTTGAACCCCGGCGGCGTGTCCAGCTCCAGGAATGCCTGGAGGACGTCGTCCTGGTCCAGCGGGTGCTCGACTGCCGGCATGGCGACCATGGCCCTTCCTCCCTCCTGCGGGTCCGTGCCGAGCCACACGGTAGGCATCCGGACCGACACCGGCGGGGGATCGAAGTGGTTGTCACTCGAAAGTGTGCCGCAGGCCAGGCCCCCGCGGGGCGGTGGCACGGGCTAGCGTCGCCGGTAGCCGACCGCTGAAGGAGTCCCCGCATGCGCCACGCCCATCGCGTCGAAGTCGTCCGTGCCGCCGAGGGGGAGCTGATGGCCCGGCTCCCGGAGGGGACGCTGATGCAGCGGGCCGCCGTCGGGCTCGCCGCGACCTGTGCGCGGCTGCTGGTCCGCCGGCGGGGTCGGGTGTACGGCGGCCGGGTGGTGGTGCTGGCGGGCAGCGGGGACAACGGGGGTGACGCGCTGTACGCCGGTGCGGCGCTGGCGCGGCGCGGGGCGCGGGTGTCGGCGGTGCTGCTCACCCCCGCGCGGGCGCATGCCGCGGGGCTCGCGGCGCTGCGGGCGGCCGGTGGGCGGGTGGTGCTGGATCAGGAAGTCGGCCTGGCCGACTTCTCGCGCGCGGACCTGGTGCTGGACGGCATCGTCGGGATCGGCGGCAGGGGCGGACTGCGGCCGGAGGCGCAGCCCTACGCGCGCGCCGGGCGGGCGGGCGTGGTGGTGGCCGTCGATGTGCCCAGCGGGGTGGACGCGGACACCGGCGAGGTCGCGGGCGTGGCGCTGCGGGCGGATGTGACGGTCTGCTTCGGCACGTACAAGCCCGGGCTGCTGATCGACCCGGGTGCCTCGTACGCCGGGGCGGTGCAGTTGGTCGGGATCGGCCTCGACCTGCCGCCGGCCGGGGTGACGGCGCTGCAGCACGCGGACGTGGCCGGGCTGCTGCCGGTGCCGGGGGCGGAGAGCGACAAGTACCGGCGCGGGGTGGTCGGGGTGGCGGCCGGGTCGGCCCGGTACCCGGGGGCGGCGCTGCTCGCGGTCGCCGGGGCGCTGCGCGGCGGCGCGGGCGCGGTGCGGTACGTGGGGACGGCGGCCGAGGAGGTGGTGCGGCGGTTCCCGGAGGCGCTGGTCACCGAGGGCGGGCCGGCCGGTGCCGGGCGGGTGCAGGCCTGGGTGGTCGGGCCGGGCGGCGGCGAGGGGGCGGAGCGGGCGCTCGCGGAGGCGCTGGCCGCCGACGTGCCGGTGCTGGTCGACGCGGACGGGCTGACCGAGTTGGCCCGGCTCGGGCCGGACGCGCTGGCCGGACGGACGGCGCCGACGCTGCTGACCCCGCACACGGGGGAGGCGGCCCGGCTGCTCGCCGGGGCGGCGGGC
>NZ_JBHVPZ010000015.1:0-221971 GCF_042887135.1 Kitasatospora sp. NPDC057965 | reverse complement strand
GCGGGCTTGTCGGTCTCGCTCTGCTCCGGGGGGGGGGGGGGGCGCGGGGGGGGGGGGGGGGGGGGGGGGGGGGGGGGCCCGGGCGCGGCCGCCCCGGGGCGCCCCCCCCCCCGGGGGGGGCCCTCAGTGCTCCAGGGCGGAGCGCAGGTCCCACAGGGTGCGCCAGGTGGCGGCGCCCTGTTCGGCGCGGCGGCGGACCGGGCCGTCCCAGTAGCCGAGCAGTCGGGCGGCGTCGGCGGGGTCGTCCTTGCGCACCACGCCGATGAGCTGACCGGGAAGGCGGCCGAGCAGGTCGCCGCCGTCGGGCAGGTAGGCGGCGGTGACGCCGAGGGCGGTGGCCACCGACACGGCCTCGGCGGTGCTCATCACGGTGGAGGGGCGCTCGACGTCCCAGCCCTCGGTGGAGCGGCCGGTGCGCAGGTCGCGGAAGGCCGTGACCAGGGCCTCCAGCACCGCGTCGTCCACCGCGTAGGCGGCGCCGGCACGGGCCACGGCGGCGGTGGACTGACGGCGGACCAGCTCCACCTCGGCGGCGAGGCTGCCGATCGGGCCGACCGTCTCGAAGTTGAACCGTCGCTTGAGGGCGGCGGACATCTCGCTGACGCCCTTGTCGCGCAGGTTGGCCGTGGCGATCAGGGTGAAACCGGGGACGGCGTGCAGCTGGCCGTCGGGGGTGCCGGCGAGTTCGGGGACGGCGATCCGCCGCTCGGAGAGCAGCGAGACCAGTGCGTCCTGGACCTCGGGCAGGCACCGGGTGACCTCCTCGACCCGGGCGACCGCGCCGGTGGTCATCGCGGTGAGCACCGGGGAGGGCACCAGGGCGTCGCGACTGGGACCCTTGGCGAGCAGCAGGGCGTAGTTCCAGCCGTACTTGAGCTGGTCCTCGGTGGTGCCGGCGGTGCCCTGGACGGTGAGCGCGCTGGTGCCGCAGACGGCGGCGGCGAGGAGTTCGGAGAGCATCGACTTCGCGGTGCCGGGCTCGCCGACGAGCAGCAGGCCGCGCTCGCCGGCGAGGGTGACGACGCAGCGTTCGACCAGGGCCCGCTCGCCGACGAACTTCTGCTCGATCGCCAGGCTCTTCCGGCCTGCCTTGAGCTTCTCGCCGCCGCTGCCCATCACGAAGGTGACCACGGCGCGCGGGGTGAGCCGCCAGCCGGGCGGGCGCGGGCCCGAGTCGTGTGCGGCGAGGAAGTCCAGCTCGGCGGCGTACTTCTCCTCCGGCAGGACGATCTGCCGGGCGGTGGACCCGGCCGGAGCCGCGACGGCGGCGGTGGTGGTGGTGGCGGCGGTGGCGGTGGTGGTCATCGGCGGGCCTTCCTGCGCTTGCCGGTCTGGAGCTCTTCGAAGCCGGGGGCGTCCCCGTCGGTGACGCGCTGCCAGGCCCGGGTGAACAGCTCCGGGACGGACAGCTGCGGCAGCGCGGCGTGGTGGGTGGGCAGGGCGTAGAGGCCGGCCTTCCAGGTCTCGACGGGCAGACCGGGGGCCTTGGCCTCCTGCCAGCCGCAGGGGAGGAAGAGGCTGCGCCCGGCGCGGGCCCGCTTGGCCTCCACGACCAGCCCGGAGGCGAGGAGTTCGGCGCGCGCCTTCTTCAGCCGGACCGGCTTCCAGCCCGTCCAGCGGGCGACGTTGCGGTCGGTCGGGTCGGGCAGGGCGAGCAGCTGGAGGTAGACCACGGCGGCGTCCTCCCCCAGCTCGTGGGTCTTGGCGACCTCGGTGACCAGCTCCGGCACCGTGAGCAGCGGGTGGTGGGGCCAGACCTCGGCCTCGGCCGTGGCGCCGGCCTTGGCGCCGGCCTTGGTGCCGGCCTTGGTGCCGGCCTTGGTGCCGGCGTCCGCGTCGGCCGTGCCGGGGAGGTCCGGCAGGGCGACCAGGCGGTCCAGGGTGCCGTCCAGGAGGGCGGCGAGAACGGTCCGCTGGCGGGCGAGCCAGTAGCTCTCGGCCAGGCCGGCGAGCAGCTCCAGCGTCGGGTCCTGCGGCCCGCTCACGCCCGCCGGGCGCCACCAGATGTGCTCCGCCCCGCCGTGGGAGGGCGACAGCACCACGACCTCGCCGCAGCGCACCAGTCCGTCGGCGTCGGCACCGCCCTCGGCGGGCAGGCCGAAGCGGGTGCGCAGGACGGCGGCCAGCGGTTCGCCCTTGCTGTTGCGGCGCAGGTCGAAGGCGAGCATCAGCCCGGGGTCGGCCAGGCGGGTGCGCAGCGCCTGGACGGCCGGGGCGAGCAGCGCGCGCAGCGGGCTGTTCCAGGGCAGCCGGTAGGCGAGCCAGGCGAGGGCGTCGACGAACTCCGACGGGTCGCTGTAGTCCGGCAGGGCGTCCGCGTCGTCGGGCAGCAGGCCGACCGTGCCCGCCTCCCCCTCGGCGCGCAGCCGCTGACGGGTGGTGCGGCTGAGCCACGGGGTGACCGCGTGGTTCAGGACCTCCTCGACGTTCTGGATGCTGGTGCCGCTGACGGCGGCCTGGTCCTCGTCGGACAGGGTCACGATCCGGCCGAGGCGCTGCGTCCAGCGGGCGGCGCCGGCGGCGCTGTCCGGGCCGGTGGTCCAGAGGTCCTGCGGGTCCGCGGGCAGCAGGGCCGCCCAGACCTCGCCGAGGACGGACCGCTCGCGCCCGCGCAGCCAGTCGCGGGCGGCCTTGGCCTCGGCGGACTTGAGGCCGTACTCCTTGAGCGCGGTGGCGGGCAGCGGCGCGCCGTACCACTGGAAGAGGGTGCTGGTGGGGCTCAGCAGCAGGGTGGAGCGGACGGCGCCGATGCCGGTGCGCTCACCGAAGTCGGCGGCGCGCTCGGCGCGGTGGGTGATGGCACCGTGCAGGGCGAGCTGCGCGGTGAACTCGCTGAGCCACGTGCCGGTGACGCTCTCCTCGGTCCCGCGCTCCCTGGCGGTACCGAAGTGGGCGACCGGACCGAAGGCGCCGCTCGGGTCGTGGTCGACGGCGAGCCAGACCACCTTGTCGTCCTGGTGGTGGCGGCAGCCGAGGATGACGACGGTGCGCCCGCCGTGCCGCCAGACCTGGCCGGCCCGCGGCGCGTGCTTGCCCTCGTCGGCGTTCGGATCGGTGAGCGGCTCGGTGAGGAGCAGCTCGCGCAGGGTGGCGCCGCGGTCGGCGAGCGGCCCGCTGGTGAACTCGGAGAGCAGCACGCCGAGCGAGGCCCGGTGCCCGATCGTGGTGAGCGGGGCGGCGGCCGCGTAGGCGAGGGCGCCGAGGTTGCCGAGCACGTGCAGCCAGCCGTGGTGGGTGTCGTCGCCGTGCAGCCGGACCTGGTGCGGGGTGCTCCAGCCGTCGCCGTCGGCCGCGGGGGGATCGGCGAGGACGGCGGTGACCGTACGGAGGTTGTTGAGGACGCGGTAGTTGGCGCTGCGGTCCCAGGAGCGGCCGAAGCCGCCGGTGCCGGGCAGCAGCAGGGTGACCGCCTCGCTGAGCTCGTAGTCGGTGCCGTGCTCGGGCCGGTGGGCGAACTCGGGGGCGCTCGTGGAGGCGGTGGCGCGGCCGTCGTTCTCGGGCTGCGGCAGGTAGCGGGCGATCGAGTCGAGCAGCTTGGCGGCGGTGCGGGCGAGGCCGGCGACGCCGGCCACCAGCTGCCGGTGGCCGATGCCCGGCAGGACCTGCGCGACGGCGTCGAGCGGGAGCTCCTCGACGGCCTTGCCGCTGCTGACGACGGGGCGGCGCACGCCCTGGACGGTGATCCAGCGCTGCTGCGCGGCGGGCACCGGCTGGGCGTCGGCCGGCCAGGCGGCGTCGACGAGGCGGGCGGCCTGTTCGTCGGTGACGGCGCGCAGCACCGTCGAGCCCTGCTCGTCACGCGGGCGCAGGGCGTGCCAGAAGGCGAGCGGAAGCACGACGGGGGTGCCCGCGGCGTCCAGGCCGCCGGGGCGGCCGGGTTCGTAGTCGGCGGTGTAGCCGGTCGGGTCGGCGGTGACGGTGCCGTCCGCCGCGGAGTGCGCGGCGGGCAGGGCGAGGGCGAGGTGGCGGCCGACGCCGGACTGGACGACCGGCCGGCCGCCGCCGGGCAGGGCGATCCGGCCGAGCGGGTACGTCGGCTTCTGCTGCCCGGAGTTGTCGGCGACGAGCGTGGTGCCGTCGGCGGTGCCGGTGGTGACCTTGAGGTTCTCGGTCCGCGGCCAGCTGCCGAGCACGGTGCCGTCGGTGCCGAGCGGGGTGGCCTCCAGGCCCGGCAGGAGCGGCAGCAGCCGGGTGCGGCCGAGGTCGAGACGGCCCGCGGCGGCGCCCGCGGCGATCCGCGGCGGCTCGGACGCGCGGCCCAGGGTGCCGGTGGCGGCGTCGAGTTCGTGCAGCACGTTGCCGCCGCGGCCCCAGCGGGCGGTCCAGTGGCCGGTGCCGTCGGTCAGGACGTGGTCCTGATCGGACACCTGGGTGTCGCCGACGTGCAGCGGACGGTGGCCGCCGGTGCGACCGCCGCCGGGCAGCGGCAGGCTCGGCATCTCGGTCTCGTCGCTGCCGCCGTAGTAGCGGGCGATGCTCTCCCCACCGAGGACGAAGGTCTCGGCGGGCCGGCCGGACCAGTAGGCCCGCTGCTTGCCGTCGTGGAACCAGACGACCAGCAGTTCGCCGTCGGCGAAGCGGAAGTACGGGTGCTGGTGGCTCTCCAGCTTGTCGGGGATACGCAGGGTGTGTTCGAGCACGATGCCCTGCGGCCCGGCGACGACGACCTGGTTGCCGCGCGCGAGCACCAGGTTCGGCCAGGCCTCCTGCAACACCAGCCCCTTGGGGTGGGCGCGTCCGGCGCCGTAGCCGGGGGACTCGCCGTACTCGACGCCGAGCTTGTCGAGCGCCTCCTCCAGGGCCGGCCAGGCGAGTTCGTCGAGGATGCCGCCGCGCAGGGCGCCGGCGAGCAACCCGGCCACGTCGAGGTCGGCGACGCGCCGGGCGGCGGCCGGGTTCTCGTCGCGGATGCCGGCGCGGTGGGCGCTGAGCTCGCGCACCGCCTCCGTCGCGCTCTCCAGGCCGCGGACGGCCACCAGTTCGTCGACGCGGGCGTCGGACCACTCGACGAACAGCTCGCGCAGCACCGGCCGGGCGGCCAGGCCGCGGCTGTCGACGGCGTCCCAGACCGCGGGGACGGCGGCGCGCAGCGAGGGCCGGAAGCGGGGGTCGGCGGCGACGGCCGCCAGGGTGCGGCCGTCCGCCGAGGAGGAGGCGACCCACGGCTGGAGGAGGAAGCTGTAGCCGTCGTCCGGGTCGGCGACCGGAACGCCCTGCGCGAGCAGCAGGTCGAGGAGTTCGATCTGGGTGGCGCTGCGGCGCACCCCGGCGAGGAGGTCGACCGGCACGGCCTCGGCGCGCAGCCGCTCCAGCATGCGGTCGACCAGGCCGAGGGTCCCGGTGTTCAGGCCCCGGTCGCGCCAGCCGCGGCCGAGGTGGTTGGTCCAGCGCTGCAGCCAGGCGGCGGCCGGCTCGGGGGCGGCGGCGCCGTCGGCGGCGGGCGCGGCGGGCGGGTCGGTGAGCAGCCGCTCGGCGCCGCTATCGGCGAGCAGGGCGAGCCAGGCGGCGTCCTGGACGTCGGCGTCGTTGTTGCCGGGCGGGTCGGGCAGCAGCTCCAGCAGCCGGACGCGGACCGTGTCGTCGCGCTGCCCGAGGGCGACGATCGCGCCGTGCCAGACCTTCCAGAAGGTGCCGGGGGCCCGGTTGACGGCGGGTGAGGCCAGCAGTTCGGCGATCAGCTCCCGCTCGTGCTCGTCGCGGTCCAGCTCGGCGGCCTTGAGCAGGGCGCGGGCGTCCTCGGCGACCCCGGCGTAGGGGGCCATGCCGGCGGCGGAGCGCTCGGTGCACAGCTGGCGGAACCGCTGCCAGGCGGTCAGCGGGTCGAGCCGGCCGCTCAGTTCCTTGACGTACTGCCGCAGCGCCTTGACGCTGAGCGCGCCGGCCAGCGCGAACTCCAGGAAGACGGCGCGCAGCCGCTCCTCGTCGACGGCGAGGTTGTGGGTGCGCTCGGCCTCGCGGGCCTTGCCGAAGAAGGTGCTGGCATAGCTCTGGTTGCCCTGTTCGAGGAAGATCCGGCCGACCTGCTCGCAGTAGGTGGGCAGGAAGTGCGGGACGGCGCGGCCGAGCCGCACGGCCAGCGCGTCGAACCCGTCCTTGGCGTTGCCGGGCTTGGACTTGGCCTGGCGGGCGAGCCGCTCCATCTCCTTGACCAGGGCGAGCGCGTGGTGGCCGTTGGCCGGGTCGTTGACGAGCGCCCAGGCGGGGAAGCCGAGCGCCTCCTGGCGGACCTGGCCGACCTCGGCCGGCTCGCCGGCGGGGACGAGTCCGAGGAAGTCGACGGCGGCGTCCTCGGCGGGGCCGAGCGCGCCGGGCACCAGGCGCACGACCCGGCGCTCGCCCAGGGCGGGGTGGGCGTAGCCGCGGGCGGTGAGGACGTCGGCGGCGCTGTCGGGGGTGCCGACGTCGGCCAGGGTGCCGGGGGCGAGGATCGCCCCCGCCTCCAGCAGCCGCTCGTGGCGGGCGGCGTCGCCGCCGGGCGCACCGGTGGTGCGGTCGGGTCCGGTGGTGGTGCTCATGCGGCTTCCTCCCCTTCGATCGTGCGGCCGGCGTACAGTGCGGCGGCCATCCGCATCCCCTCGGACCAGGCGACCGGTCCGACCTCGGCCAGCGGCAGGACCTTGCCGTCCGGGCCGGTCCAGCTGAGCGCGCCCGTCTCGCACTCGTCGTACTCGTAGTAGTCGCCGACCCAGACCCGGGCCTCCAGGGCGAGGCCGTCCTCGACGACGGGCAGCACGGCGTGTCCGCCGCGGACCCGGTAGCCGAGCCGGGCGCAGCGGCCGAGCAGGTCGCGCAGCGCGGCGTAGTGGCCGCCGGCGTAGGTGCCGACCTCGGTGCCGGCGGTGTCGCCGGGCCGGTGCCAGACCTCCCGGTACAGCTGCTGGACCTGCTGGGAGACGCCGAGTTCGACGGCGAACTCGCGCAGCTCGTCGAGGTCCTCCAGCAGGACCGGGTGGGGTATGCGCAGTTCGCCGTCGGTCAGGCGGACGGTGTCCCCGTCGAGGTCGACCAGGCCGAGGCCGCGCTCGGCGTCGGCGCCGCGCAGGAAGCCGGCGACGGCGCCGTCCGGCCCGGTGACCACCAGGTCGCGCAGGACCTCCTGCCAGGCCTCGTCCGCCCAGACGGCGGTGACGACGGCGGCGGGCACGGGCAGCGAGCGGACCATCCACCGCTCGACGGTGTCCAGGCAGCCGCGCCGGTGCGCCTCCAGCCACTCGGTGAGCTGCTTGAGGCCGACGACCACCGGGTCGTCGTTCAGCTTCGGCGGGACGGCCTTCAGCAGGCGGCCGGCCGCGTTGCGGCAGACCACCTTGCCCTCCTCGTCGAAGGCGACTTGGTAGCCGCCCGTTCCCGTTTCCACCCACGCCACGGCCGCTCTCCTCCCAGCTGGTCAGTGATGGAAGGAACGTAACGGGACACACTGACAACACGGCCCGCGGGGAGGGGTACCGAGCGGTAGGAAGGCCGGGCGGCGGTTCTGGGCCGACCTCAAACCGCTCGAACGGGTGATCCAATGCCGGTCGGGATCACGTCCGATTGACGGTCAGCCGCAGGATCCGGTCGTCGCCGGGACGCGGATCGCCGCGGCCGTCGGTGTTGTCGGTGAGCAGCAGCAGGGTGCCGTCCCGGTCGGCCACCACGGCGCGCAGGCGGCCGTACGCGCCGGAGAGGAAGTCCATGGGCGGGGCGGCGAGCCGGTCGCCGTCCAGCGGGACGCGCCAGAGCCGCTCGCCGTGCAGGGCGGCCAGCCAGACGCCCCCGGCGGCGTGGGCGATGCCGCTCGGGGAGGCGTCGGCGGGGTGCCACTGGGCGACCGGGTCGACGAGGCCCGGTCGGCCGGCGGCGCCCTCGACGGTCGGCCAGCCGTAGTTGCCGCCGGGGGTGATCAGGTTCAGCTCGTCCCAGGTGTCCTGGCCGAACTCCGAGGCCCAGAACCGACCTTGCGGATCCCAGGCCAGTCCCTGGACGTTGCGGTGGCCGAGCGACCAGACCGGCGAGCCCGGGAACGGGTTGCCGGGAGCGGGAGCGCCGTCCGGGCTGAGGCGCAGGACCTTGCCGCCGAGGGAGTCGCGGTCCTGGGCGAGCGGGGGTTCGCTCGCGTCGCCGGTGCCGGCGTACAGCAGACCGTCGGGGCCGAAGGCGATCCGTCCGCCGTTGTGCCGGCCCCCGTGCGGGATCCCGGTCAACAGCGCCACCGGCTCGCCGAGTTGGGATCCGGCCGGGCGGGCGGGGTCGTAGTCGAGGCGGGCGATGCGGTTGTCGGAGGCGGTGGAGTAGTAGGCGTAGACCCGGTGGTCGGAGGCGAAACCGGGTGACAGGGCGAGGCCGAGCAGGCCGCCCTCGCCGCCGGCGGTGACGCCGGGGACCGTGCCGGCCACGGTCTTCGTGCCGTCCTTCGCCGAGACGCGCAGGATCCGGGCGTCGTCGCGTTCGGAGACCAGCAGGTCGCCGTCCGGCAGGACGGCCAGGCCCCACGGGGAGGCCAGGCCGTCGGTGACGGTGCCCGAGACGTCCACCGAGACGGCGGCACCCGGGGTCGGGGACGGCGTCGGGGTCGGGGTCGGGCCAGGGATCGCTGCGGTGGGCGCGGGTTCGGCGGCCGAGGTGGGCGAGGCGGGCGAGGTGGGCGCCGAGGCCGGCGTGGACGGCGCGCCACCAGGCTCGGGGGCGGCGGCCGAGGAGCAGCCGACGGTGACGGCCGGGCCGAGCACGAGGGCGAGGGCGGCGAACAGCGCGGCGGAACGACGGGGCATCGGTGACCTCTCCCGGGGCACGGCGGGGGCGGACGCGGCGGCGGAACGGACGTCCGGCGGACGCCCGTCCAGCAGACCACACCCGGCCCGGCGCCGGTCGCAACCCGCCGCGCCCGCACGACCGTTCGAGGGACCCCGGCACGCCCGCGAGGGGCGCGCCTCAACCGGTCGGCGAGGCCGTCGACCCGGCTGCCGACCCCGCCGCCGAGCGGACCGCCGAGCGGGTCCCCGCGCGCGGCACGATCACCGGCGCGCCGTCCCCGGGGGCCGCGAGCACATCACTGTCCACGTCGTACAGCGCCCGCACCAGCGGTGCGTCCACCACCTCGCGCGGCGCACCGCAGGCGATCACCTCGCCGCCGCGCATCGCCACCACCACATCGGCGCAGCGGGCCGCCGCCGCGAGGTCGTGCAGCACCATGACGACGGTGCGCCCGCCCGCCGCGACCTCGCGGACCAGCTCCAGCACCTCCACCGCGTGGCCGAGGTCGAGGGCGCTGGTCGGCTCGTCGAGCAGCACGACGGGGGCGTCCTGGGCGAGCACCATGGCCAGCCAGCAGCGCTGCCGCTGGCCGCCGGAGAGCCGGTCGAGCCGGCGGTCGGCGAACTCCTCGACGCCGGTGACCCGCAGCGCCTCGGCGGTCAGCCGCTCGTCGTCGGCCGACCACTGCCGGAACAGCCCTTGGTGCGGATGGCGGCCGTAGCGGACCAGCCCGGCGACGGTGACCGCCTCCGGGGCCTGCGGGCTCTGCGGCAGCAGCGCGACCCGGTGGGCGGCCTGGCGGGGCCGCAGCTTCCAGACGTCCTCGCCGCCGACCAGCACCCGCCCGGAGTCGGGCCGGTGGAGGCGGGCGATCGAGCGCAGCAGGGTGGACTTGCCGCAGCCGTTGGGGCCGACGATCGCCACCACCTGCCCGCCGGGCACGGTGAGGTCCACGCCGCCCAGCACCGGACGCCCGGGGCCGTACCCGGCCGTGAGGCCCTCGACCGTCAACTCCATGGCGGTTTCCTTCGATTGGGAGGGGAAGGCGGACCGGGCGGCGGACGCCCCCCACGGAGGGGCGCCCGCCGCCGGCGGTCACTTGGCGCCGAGCGCCTTGGCGATGTCGCCGATCACCACGTCCGCCGCCAGCGGGCCGCCGCGGGTGGACCAGACCGAGCCGTCGACGGTCACGGTGTGGTTGTTCTTCACCGCGTTCAGCTCCTGGTAGGCGGGCTTGGACTGGACGTCCTTCAGCGCGGCCTTGCCGTCGTCGGTCAGGGTGGAGAGGAACAGCCAGTCGCCGTCGATCTCGTTGATCTTCTCCAGGCTCAGCGCCGGGGTGTGGGCGTTGCCGTCCTTGTCCTGGGCCTGCGGGCGGGTCAGACCCATGTCGAGGGCGACACCACTGGCGAACTGCTTCTTCTCCATCCAGCTGGGGCCGGTCGGGTTCCAGCGGACGATGGAGACGGCCTTGCCCTTGTTCTCGCCGAGCTCGCCGCCCGTCCTGGCGGCCTTGGCGTCGTAGTCGGCGATCACCTTGTTGGCCTGGTCGAGCTTGTTGACGGCGTTTCCGATGCCGCGGAAGGAGAGCTTCCAGTCGTCGGTCGGGGCCATCGTGACCAGGGTGGCCGGGGTGATCTCGCGCAGCTGCTTGAGCACCTGCTGGTCCTGCATGTCGCCGGCCAGGATCAGGTCGGGCTTGGCGGCGATCACCTTGTCCATGACGGGCTGCAGCAGGTTGCCGACCACCGGGACGCCCTGGACCTTGTCCTTCAGGTACGCCGGCGGCTCGTTGAGGCCCTGTCCGTTGGTGATGCCGGCCGGCTTGAGGCCGAGGGCGAGCACCGCGTCGAGGTCCTCCTGGGTGAGGGTGACGATGCGCTTGGGCTCGGCGGGGATCTCGACGGCCGTACCGGTGGCGTCCTTGACGGTCCGCTTGCCGCCGGCCGCGTCGGCGGCCGGGCCGCCCGCGGCAGCGGACGGCGAGCCCTGCTCCGAGGGGGAGCCGGCGCCGGAGGAACCCTTGTCGGAGGAGCCCGACGAGCCGCAGCCGACGAGCAGGAGCGTGGCCGCCCCGGTGGCGGCCAGCACCTGGACCGCACGGCGGCGGGCGAGGTCGAACGGGCTCTGGGGGGTCGACGGGGTCGACATGGGGGCCTCCGGGCAGGGGTGTTGCAGACGGGCGGTGCGGACGGTGGAGCGGTGGAACTGCGCTGCGGCGCCGTGCACCTGGACGATCCGGACGGATCCGACGCGGCGTCGGACACCCGTCCGACCGCGATCACCATTAGGTTAGCCTTACCTTATGACATTGTCGCAAGTGGGTACCGCCGAGGCGGCCGACGCGGGTCCCCCCGCCCCCGCCCCGCCGGCGGCCGAACGGTCGCGCCGCACCTCCTGGGCCGCCGTCGGCGGCATCCTCGCCGCCCTGCTCGCGCTCACCGCGCTCTCGCTGTCCGTCGGCGCCGGCGAGGTCGGCCCCGGCCGGGTGCTGGACTACCTGCTCGACACCGACGGCGCCCGCGCCGACGGCCGGCTCGCCCTGGTCGTCGGCGACCTGCGCCTGCCCCGCACCCTGACCGCGCTGCTGGTCGGCGGCGCCCTCGGCGTGGCCGGCGCGCAACTGCAGGCCGTCACCCGCAACCCGCTCGCCGAGACCGGCCTGCTCGGCGTCAACGCCGGCGCCTCGCTCGGAGTCGTGCTCGGCATCGCCGTCCTCGGCGTGCAGACCTCCTACGGCTACCTCGCCTTCGCCTTCGGCGGCGCCGTGCTCGCCAGCGGACTGGTCCTGGCCATCGCCGGCAGCCGGGGCGGCGGCTCCCCGATGCGGCTCGTGCTCGGCGGCTCCGCCGTCGGCGCCACCTTCGGCGGCCTGACCGGTGTGCTGATCGTCAACTCCCCCGAGGCGTACGACCGCTACCGGGTCTGGGTGCTCGGCTCGCTGGCCGGCGTGGAGGGCTGGACGACGCTGCGCCAGCTCGCCCCGGCGCTCGGCGTCGGCTTCGTGGTCGCCCTGCTCACCACCCGGCCGCTGTCCGCGCTCGCGCTCGGCGACGACCTCGCCCGCGGCCTCGGCCACCGCCCCGGCGCGACCCGGGCCGCCGTCGCCCTCGCCGTCACCCTGCTCACCGCCTCCGCCGTCGCCCTCGCCGGGCCGATCTCCTTCCTCGGCCTGCTCGCCGGCTTCCTGGCCCGCGCCGCCGCCGGGCCCCGGGTCGGCCGGCTCACCCTGCTCGCCGGGCTCGTCGGCGCCGCCGTACTGACCGGCGCCGACGTGCTCGCCCGGGTGGTGGCCCGGCCGTTCGAGGCCCCGGTGTCGGTGATCGTCGCGCTGATCGGCGCGCCCGCCCTGATCGCCATCGTCCGCTCCCGCAGGACCGCCGCGCTCGGCATGACCGACACCGCGCCCGCCGAATCCTCCGGCCGCCACGGCCACACCGAGGAGAAGCCGCCCCGGCCCGACCTGGTGATCCGGCGCGGCGCCCTGTCGGTGCTGCTCCCCCGCCGCTCCACGGCGGCCGCGCTCGGCCTGTCCGCCGCGCTGCTGGCCGCCGTGGTGGTCTCCGCGCACGCCGGGCAGAGCGAACTCGGCCTCGGCCGCACCTTCCAGGCCGTCTTCGGCCACGGGGAGCGCCTGGACGTACTGCTGGTGCAGAAGTTCCGGCTCGGACGGATCGTCGCGGGCCTCGCCGCCGGCGCCGCGCTCGGCCTGGCCGGCTGCCTCACCCAGACGCTGGCCCGCAACCGGCTCGCCACCCCCGAACTGCTCGGCGTCAACGACGGCGCCACCGCCGCCGTGCTGATCTCGGTCACCGCCTCCGGCGCGTTCGGCGCCTGGTGGGCCGGGCCGATCGGCGCGCTGGCCGCCGTCGCCGTGGTCACCCTGGTCTCCGGCGGGCTCGGCGCGCGCGGCTACCGGGTGCTGGTGGTGGGCCTGGCCATGTCGGCGCTCGCCTCCGCCGTCATCCAGGTGGCGATGGCCCGGCGCTCGCTCAGCTCGGCCACCTCGCTGTACGTCTGGACCTCCGGCAGCCTCAACGGCCGGGACTACGCGGTGGCCACGCCGGTGCTGGTCGGCCTCGCCGTGCTGGTGCCGCTCGCCCTGGTGGTGGCCCACCGGCTGGCCGTGCTGCGGTTCGACGACGACGTCGCCTCCTCGCTGGGCGTCGACCCCGGCCGGGTCCGGCTCGTCTGCCTGCTGCTCGCGGTGGCCCTGGCCGGCCTCGCCGTCGGCGTCTGCGGGCCGGTCGGCTTCGTCGCGCTGGCCGCGCCTGTGGTCGCCGGACGGCTGGCCGGCCCGGCCCGGGTGCCGGTGCTCGGCTCGGCGCTGGTCGGCGCGGTGCTGATCGTGCTGGCCGACACGCTCGGCCGGGTGCTGATCTCCGGTGTCGAGATCCCGGTGGGCATCGTCACCACGGTGCTCGGCGGCCCCTTCCTGCTCTGGGTGTTGCTCAGCCGCAAGGGCAACCCCGCCTGACCGTTGAGGAGTTCTTCCCGTGCCGACCGAACGGACCACGATGGGTGACGAGTTCTGGGACCGGGTGGCCGCCGAGGGCGCGCCGCTGGTCGACCCCGACCCCGACGACCCGGCCTACCGGCAGGTGACCTTCGTGCTGCGCGACGAGCCGGACGGGCCGCCGTACGACGGCGTGCTCGCGCTCGTCCACACCGTCACCGACAAGGACCGGCACGCCGGCGACCTCACCCCGCACCTGATGGAACGCCGGGCCGGCGGCTGGTCGCGCACCTACCGGCTGCGCGCCGACCACCGGGCGTCCTACCAGCTGTACCCGGTGCGCGGCGCCGTCCCCGGCACCCGGCGGGCCGACTGGCTGCGGGTCCTGGACGGCGCCCGCCCCGATCCGCGGGGCACCGGGGAACTGCTGCCCGCCCGCGACGGGCGCCGCCCCTCCTCGGTGCTCGCCCTGCCGGAGGCACCCGCCCAGCCGTACGCGGCGCGGCGCGCCGATGTGCCCCGCGGCCGCACCGTGCGCGCCGAGGTGGCCGGGCGGCGGATCGACGTGCACCTGCCCGCCGGGCACCGCGCCGACGCCGGACCGTACCCGGTGCTGGTCCTGCTGGACGGCGAGATGTGGGGCGAGGTGCTGTCCTTCGGCGACACCCTGGACAACCTGACGGCCGAGGGCCTCGTCCCGCCGACCGTCGCCCTGCTCGTCCACACCATGGGCCCCGGCCGGCCGGACGACCTCAGCTGCAACCCGGACTTCGTCGACCTGCTCGCCGACCGGATCCTGCCCTGGGCCGCCGCCGAGCACCGCGCCACCGCCGACCCGGCCCGGACCGTGATCGCCGGACAGAGCGCGGGCGGCCTGACCGCGGCCTTTGCCGCCTTCCGCCGCCCGGCCCGGTTCGGCAACGCGCTCTCGCAGTCCGGCTCGTTCTGGTGGCCGGACGGCACCGAGTTCGACGGCGGCAGCGAGTGGCTGACCAGGCAGTTCGCCGCCACCGAACAGGGCGGCGCCCGGTTCTGGGTGGAGGTCGGACTCCAGGAGTGGATGCTGCTCACCCAGAACCGCCATCTGCGCGACGTGCTGACCGCGCGTGGCTACGACCTCGCCTACCGCGAGTTCAACGGCGGCCACGACTACGCCTGTTGGCGCGGCGGTCTGGCCGACGGCCTGGTGCACCTGCTGGGCACGGCCGCGCCGCAGGGACGCTGAGGAGCGGGGCCCGGGAGCGGCGCCGACCGCACCCGGGCCCGCCGGTCAGAGCACGACCTCCTTGAGGAGCCCGGTCGCGACGTCGAAGACGAAGCCGCGCACCGAGGTCCGGTGCGGGACGAAGGGGCTGGTGCGGATCCGGGCGGCCGACTGCCGGACGTCCGTCTCCACGTCGGCGAAGGCCTCCGCGGCCCACGGGGGCTTGACGCCGGTCTCCTCCCGGATCGACTCGCGGAAGGCGTCGTCGCCGAAGGTGAGCATGCCGCAGTCGGTGTGGTGGATGAGGATGATCTCCCGTGTGCCGAGCAGCCGCTGGCTGATCGCCAACGAGCGGATCGCGTCGTCGGTCGCCACGCCGCCGGCGTTGCGGATCACGTGCGAGTCGCCCTCGGCGAGGCCGAGCGCGCCGTAGACGTTGAGCCGGGCGTCCATGCAGGCCAGGACGGCCGTGCGGCGGGCCGGCGGGAGCGGGAGCGGCCCGTCGAAGGCCGTGGCGTAGTCGGCGTTGTTGCGCAGGTAGTGGTCGGTGGCGGTGTCGGTCATGGTGGACGGCTGTCCCTTCGGGGCGGTCGGATCGTGGTCGGCCGGGGTGCGCGCGGGCCTGCGGGTGCGCGGAGGGGCGAGCCTCTTGGGTGTGCGCACGCGTCGACGGCGTTCCCCGGCGGGGCGGACGACGGCCGCGGCGGCGCCCCGTGTGGCGGCGCGGCCGGACGGGCCGGGCGATCGAACGATCAGACGATGACCGGACAGCCGGTGGAGTGGATGCGGCCGAAGTCGATGTGACGACGGCGGACGAGCACGGTCATGCGGGCACCGTACTGCCCGCCGCGCCCGGCCGCCGGGGATTCGGGCTTTCACCACCCCGTCGAGTGACCGTTCCGGGACGACGGGTGCTTCCGGAAAAAGCCCGGCGGGGCCGACCGTGGGTCAGTACCGTGTCACATGTGATGGACTCAGCCCTCGGCGGTCGCCGGTGATCCGCCCGTTCCTGCCCGCCGTCGACTACCCCGCGTTGGCCGAGCTGCTGTCGGCCGACGGACCCGCGCCCGTGACGGCGACCGAACTCCGGGAGCGGGACGCGGCGTTGCCGGACACGGACGCGTTCTCCACCGACCACCGGGGGCGGCTCACCGGGCACGGGCGGGTGCGGCTGGTGCACCCCGGACCGTCCGGGGACCTGCTCGCCTTCGCCACCGCCTGGCGCGCGCCCTGGACGCCGCCCGGTGACCTCGCCTCGCTCACCGTCAGCGCGCCCGGCCGTGCGCCGGCCTGGCTGCTGCCGCTCTACGACGGGCTGGAGCGCTGGGCGCGCGGGGCCGGCGCCTCCCGGCTGCTCGGCGAGTTCCCGGACGGGCACGGGGCGTCGGGGCACAGCCACGGGACGTGCCCGTCCGACCTGGCCGCCCTGCTGCTCGGCCGGGGCTACCGGATGGACGCGCACATCCGATCGGCCGTGGCCGCCGTCGGACCGCACCTGCCCGCCCCGCAGGCACCGCCCGGCATGGTGCTCGGCACGCTCGCCACCACCACCGCGCCCGAGCCCGAACGGCAGCTCCACCACCTCTACCGGGAGACCCTGCGGGACAACCCGGGATTCGTCGACGCCCTCCCGGAGTTCGATCAGTGGCGTGCCGATGCCCTGGGCGCGCCCGGCGGCCGGCCCGACTGGGTGTTCACCGTCGAGTGCACGGGCCGCATCGTCGGCGCCACCGTCGTGCACGCCGTCCCGGCCCCGCACGCCTGCCACATCGACTACACCGGCGTGCTGCGCGCCTGGCGGGGCCGGGGGCTGGCGCGGGCCCTCAAACTGCACGCCGCCCGCCACCTCGCCTACCACGGTGTGCGGACGGTACGCACCGAGGTCGAGGCCGGGAACGTGCCGATGGTCGCGGTGAACACGGCGCTCGGATACCGGTGGGGGCCGGGGCACCGGCGGCTGGTCAAGGAGTTCTGAGCGCGGGGCCGGGGGCGGGACGGCGGGACGGCGGGACGGCGCGGCGGCGCGGCGGTGGGGTGGCGGGGTGTCGGGACGACGGGACGGCGGGGTGACAGGACGGCCCGCCGGGTTGCGGAGCCTGGCGGGCCGTCGGTCATGCGGAGTCGTCAGTCCAGCGGCGGGGGCCCCGGGGCCTCCTTGGGGAGGCGCGCCGCGACCAGGGCGCCGAGGGCGACCGCGGCGGCCGTGGCCAGCAGGGCGATCCGGTAGGGGCCGGGGTCGGTGGCGTGGGTGCCGTCCTCGGACAGGGCGCCGATGAGGGCCGCCGCGCCCGCGATGCCGAAGGCGCCGCCGAGGGTGCGGACGATGGTGAACAGGCCCATCGCGCGGCCCATCGCGGGCGGCGGCACGTCGGCGAACCCGGCGATCTGCACGGTCAGCACGGCGGTGCCCAGGATAAGGCCGACACCGAACATCAGCGCCCGCACCGCCCAGGCGTTCTCGCCGACGCCGGGCACCGCCAGCGCGGCCAGCACCAGCGCCGCCAGCAGCAGGGCGGGCAGTGCGAGCAGGCGCGGGCCCAGCTTCGGCAGCAGCCGGTCGACCACCTGCGAGGCGGCCATCAGGCCGATCGCCTCGGGGAAGACGCTCAGGCCCGCGTCCAGCGCCGAGGCGCCGAACGCCGCCTGGTGGAGCAGCGGGAAGGCGAACAGCGCGCCCATCAGGCCGGCGGCGGTCAGCAGTGCCAGCCAACTGGCCGCGCCGAAGGACCGGTCGGCGAGCAGCCGAAGGTCCACCAGGGGCTCCTCGGCGCGGAGTTGGTGTCGGGCGGCGAGGCCGAGCAGCAGCACACCGAGGACCCCGGACGCCGCCACCGCCGGGGAGCCCCAACCGTGCGCGGGGCCGAAGCCGAGCGCGTAGGTGAGCAGGCCGAGGCCGGGGGTGGCGAGCAGGAAGCCGGTGGTGTCGAAGCGGCCGGCCGGCGGCTCCTCCCGGTCGCGCAGGCCGAACAGGCCGGTGAGCACGGCCGCCACCCCGATCGGCACGTTGACCAGGAACAGCCAGTGCCAGGAGAGGTGTTCGGTGAGGAGGCCGCCGAGCGGCGGGCCGAGTGCCGGCATCAGCGCGGTCGGCACGATCAGCACCTTGCCGAGGCCCGCCCGCTCGTGCGGCTCGAACGCCCGGAACAGCAGGGTCATGCCGACCGGGGTGAGCAGACCGCCCGCCACGCCCTGCACGGCGCGGGCGGCGGTGAGCGCGCCGAGGCCGGGCGCGGCCGCGCACAGCGCGCTGGCCAGGGTGAAGACGGCGAGCGAGCCGAGGAAGACCCGGCGCACGCCGAACCGGTCTCCGAGCCAGCCGGCCACCGGGAGGCCGACGGCGAGGCCGACCAGGAAGGCGGTCTCCACGGCGTTGGCGGCGGAGACGGGGCGGCCGAAATCACCGGCGATGGTGAACAGGGCCGGGTTGACGATCGTCGAGTCCAGGCCGTTCATGCACATCGCGGCCGTGTAGACGAGCACCACGGCGAGGCGCCCGGCGAACAGCGGGCGCGGCGCCGGGCCATCGGCGGCCCCTGGGGACGGGCCGTCGGCGGGCCCTGGGGGCGGGGCGGGGTCCGGACCAGGGGCCGGGGCGGGGGCGGGGCCGGGGGCAGGGGCGGGCTGGGTGTCCGGCCGGCTCATCGGGCCGGGTTGAGGTCGGTCCAGTGGGCGGTGATCCAGTCGAGGGCGGCGGCGCGCTCGCACGGCCCGTGGGCGACGGCCCAGCCGGCCGGGACGGCGGCGAAGGCCGGCCAGAGCGAATGCTGGCCCTCGTCATTGACGAGCGCGAGGAACTCGCCGTCGCCGTCGAAGGGGTTGGCGGGGGCGTCGCTCATGGGGTGGGTTCTCCAGACGGGGTGGTCGGTGGGCGGGCTGACGGATGACAGCTGACAGATTTCAAAATCTGTCATCCGTTATCTGTTATCTGTCAGTTGTCAGGAGCGGGAGTCGAGGGCGGCGAGGTGCTCCGCGACGACGCCCGCGATGTGCGCGATCGGCTCGGGCAGCGTCATGTCCTTGTGCGAGCAGGCGACGTCCGTGTTGGCGATCCGCCCGGCCACGTACGGCGTCCACAGCTCGGGCACCAGGGTCTCGTCGATGGTGTCGACGGTGGCGCGGAAGAACAGCACGTCGCCCCGGAGGCGGCGGTGGTCGTAGCGGCGCACCAGGTGGTTGATGTGGAGGTAGATCCGGTTGAGCGCCTCGACGGTGGCGTCGTCCAGGCCGGCCAGCGGGCTGCCCTCGCGGCGCAGCAGCTCGGTGACGTGGCCGAGTTCGAGCGGCCGCCCGTCGAGGTCCTCCGGACCGTAGCCGCCCATGGTGAGCAGCGCCTCCAGGGCCTCGGCCTGGTCCGGGACGGGCAGGTCGCGGAAGCCCTCGGCCGGGTAGGCGTCGAGCACGGCCAACAGCTCGACCGCGCAGCCCAGTTCCTCCAGCCGGGCGGCCATGGCGTGAGCGATGATGCCGCCGGTGGACCAGCCGAGCAGCCGGTAGGGGCCCTCGGGCTGGACCTCCCGCAGCCGGTCGACGTAGTGCGCCGCCAGTTCCTCCATCGTGGCGGGCAGCGGCTCGCCCGCGGTGGCGGCGCCGACACCCTGTGCCTGGAGGCCGTAGATCGGCACGTCGGCCGGGAGGTTGCGGATCAGGCCGGTGTAGCACCAGCTGAGGCCGCCGGCCGGGTGGACGGCGAACAGCGGGTTGCGCCGGCCGGGGGCGGTGGGCCGCAGCGGCAGCAGGACGTCCAGCGCGTCGGCACCGGGGGTGTCGGCGGCGAGCGCGGCGTCCAGGGCGGCGACGGTGGGTGCCTGGAACAGCGTGCCGATGCCGACCTCCAGGCCGAGCACGGCGCGGATCCGGCCGGCGAGCCGGACGACCAGCAGCGAGTGGCCGCCGAGGGCGAAGAAGTCGTCCTCGACGCCGACCGCCGGGACGCCCAGGACCTCGGCGAACAGCTCGCAGAGCTGCTGCTCGCGCGGGTTGCGCGGGGGCCGCCCGGTGCCGGCCTCGGGGGCATCGGGGGCGGGCAGCGCGCGCCGGTCGAGCTTGCCGTTGGCGGTGAGCGGGAGGCGGTCCAGCAGCACCACGGCGGACGGGACCATGTGGACCGGCAGGTCGGCGGCGGTCCGGGCGCGCAGTTCCTCCGCGCCGGCCGGCTCCGCGCCGGGGGCGAGGACGGCGTAGCCGACCAGGCGCTTGTCGCCGGGCACGTCCTCGCGGACGATCACGGCGGCGTCGGCGACGGCCGGGTGAGAAGCGAGCACGGCCTCGATCTCGCCGAGTTCGATCCGGAAGCCGCGGATCTTGACCTGCTGATCGGCGCGGCCGAAGTACTCCAGGACGCCGTCGGCGCGGCGGCGGGCGAGGTCACCGGAGCGGTACATCCGGGTGCCGCGCTCGCCGAACAGTTCGGCGTACGGGTCGGCGACGAAGCGCTCGGAGCTGAGCGCCGGACGGCCGAGGTAGCCGCGGGCGAGGCCGGCCCCGGCGACGTACATCTCGCCGGTGACGCCGGGCGGCACGGGCCGCAGGTACGGGTCGAGGACGTAGACGCGCAGGTCGGGGATGTTGACGCCGATGGTGCTGCCGGTGCCGGCGGCGGCGCTCGCGCGGTCGAGGGCCAGGTAGGAGACGTGCACGGTGGTCTCGGTGATGCCGTACATGTTGACCAGGGTGGGCGCGTCCTCGGCGTGCCGCTCGTACCAGTCGTCGAGGCGGCCGAGTTCGAGTGCCTCGCCGCCGAACACCACGTAGCGCAGGGCGAGTTCGCTGCCGGGGCGTTCCCGGTCGGCGGCGCTGAGCTGGTAGAAGGCGGACGGCGTCTGGTTGAGGACGGTCACCCGCTCGCGGGCGAGCAGGTCGAGGAAGGCCGCCGGGTCGCGGCTGACCAGGTGCGGGACGACGACGAGCCGGCCGCCGTGCAGCAGGGCGCCCCACAGCTCCCAGACCGAGAAGTCGAAGGCGTAGGAGTGGAAGAGCGTCCAGACGTCCTCGGCGCCGAAGCCGAACCAGTGGTCGGTGGCGGAGAACAGCCGGACGACGTTGTGGTGGGTGACCGGCACGCCCTTGGGACGGCCGGTGGAGCCGGAGGTGTAGATCACATAGGCGGTGTCCTCCGCGCGCAGCGGCCGGGTGCGCTCGTGCTGGGCGAGCGGGACGGCCGGGTAGCGGTCCGACTCGCCGCCGTCGACCAGGAGTTGCGGGACGTGGTGCTCGGGCATCCGGGGCGCGGTGGCGCGATCGGTGATCAGCGCGGCCGGGGCGGCGTCGGAGAGCATGTAGGCGAGCCGGTCGGCCGGGTACTCGGGGTCGAGCGGCAGGTAGGCGGCGCCGGCCTTGGCGACCGCGAGCAGGCCGACGACCAGGTCCAGGGAGCGCGGCAGGGCGAGCGCGACGATGGTGCCGGGGCCGATGCCGCGGGCGGCCAGCAGACGGGCCAACCGGTCGGCGCAGGCGCCGAGTTCGGCGTAGTCGAGCGATTCGCCATCGCAACTGGCGGCGATCGCCGCAGGGTGGGCGAGGGCCGCGGCCTCGAAGAGCTCGGGCAGGGTGGCGCCGGCCCTTGCCGCATCGGGCGGTGAGGCGACAGGGGTGCCGTTCCACTCGACCAGGGCGCGGTGGTGCTCCTGCGCACTGATCAGCGGGAGCAGGCCGACGGCGGTGTCGGGGTCGGTGGCGGCGGCGGTGAGCAGCCGGGCCAGGCGTTCGGCCAGCGCCTGGACGGCGGCCTCGTCGAAGAGGTCGGTGCGGTACTCCAGGAAGCCCGCGATGCCGCCCTCGCGCAGTTCGCCCGCGTTGAGGGTGAGGTCGAACTTGGCGGTGCCGGAGGGGATCGCGGCAATGGTGGCGGTGAGGCCGCCGCCGAGCTCGAACTCCCGGTCGGGGACGGACTGCCAGGCGAGCATGACCTGGAACAGCGGGTGCCGGGCGAGCGAGCGGGGCGGGTTGAGCTCCTCGACCAGGCGGTCGAAGGGCAGGTCGGCGTGGTCGTGGGCGGCGAGGACGGCGGTGCGGGCGCGGCCGAGCAGCTCGCGGAAGGTCGGCTCGCCGGACGTCTCCGTGCGCAGCACCACGGAGTTGACGAAGTAGCCGACCAGGGCGGCGGTTTCGTCGGATTCGCGGCCCGCGACGGGCGTGCCGATCGGGATGTCGGTGCCGCAGCCGTGCCGGCTGAGCAGCGCGGCGAGGCCGGCCTGGACGGCGGTGAACACGCTGGTGCCGGTGGTGCGGGCGAGTGCGGCCAGGGCGGCGTGGGCGTCGGCGTCGAGGCGGAACGGCACGGTGGCGCCGCGGTGGGAGGCGACGGCGGGCCGGGGGCGGTCGGTGGGCAGGTCGAGCTGGTCGGGCAGGCCGGCCAGGGTCTTGCGCCAGTGGTCGAGTTGGCGTACGGCGAGCGGGCCGGGTGCTTCGGCGGTCCCGAGCAGCCGTGCCTGCCAGGCCACGTGGTCGGCGAACTGGATGTCGAGGGGCGGAAGTTCGGGGGATCGGCCGGCGAGGCGGGCGGCGTAGGCGGCGGCGAGGTCGCGGGCCAGCGGGGTGGTGGAGGCACCGTCGGCGGCGATGTGGTGGAGCAGCAACAGAAGGGTGCGGGTGCCGTCGGGGTTGTCGAACAGGCTTGCACGCAGCGGCGGTTCGGCGCCGAGGTCGAAGGCGTAACGGACGGCGTCGGCGAGCGGGCCGGTGCCGCGGTGCAGCTCGACGGGGGCGGGCGGCAGGATCCGCTGGTACGGCTCGCCGTCGGCGGACTCGCCGTAGACCGTGCGCAGGGTCTCGTGCCGGGCCGCGAGGTCGGTCACGGCGAGCGCGAGGGCGTCGCGGTCGAGCGGTCCGGCGAGGGTGAGGGCGAGCGGGATGTTGTAGGTGGGGCTGGGGCCTTCGAGCCGGTAGTGGAACCAGAGACCCCGCTGGGCCGGGGAGAGCAGCAGGTGCCCGGTGCGCTCGACGGGGACCAGGGCGGGGCGCGGCTCGGGGGCGGAGCGCTCGCGCAGCAGGGCGGCGAGGGCGACCGGGGTGGGGTTGCGGAACACGTCGGCGAAGCCGACGGCCACCCCGAGGGCCTCGCGCAGCCGGGCGGCGAGCCGTCCGGCGAGCAGGGAGTGACCACCGAGGTCGAAGAAGTCGGCTTCACGGGAGGGCAGTCCGGGCCGCTCCAGGAGGTCGGCGAACAGCCCGCAGATGATCTCCTCCTGCGGGGTGGCGGGCGCGGCGCCGCCAAGGGTCTCGGTGGTGGACTCGGGCTCGGGCAGGGCGCGGTGGTCGAGCTTGTCGTTGCCGGTGCGCGGCAGGCTGTCGAGGACGAGGACTGCGGCGGGCACCATGTGCTCGGGCAGCCGGGCGGCGAGGGCGGAGCGCAGCGCGGCCGCGTCGAGGACGGCGCCGGCGGCGGGGACGGCGTAGCCGAGCAGGCGCTTGCCGCTGGGGCCGGGGCGGGCGATCACCACGGCCCGGTCGACGCCGGGGAGTTCGCCCAGGACGGCGGCGATCTCGCCGGGCTCGATCCGGAAGCCGCGGATCTTCACCTGGTCGTCGGCGCGACCGAGGAATTCGAGGGTGCCGTCGGGGCGGCGGCGGGCGAGGTCCCCGGTGCGGTACATCCGGGCGCCGGGCGGGCCGTAGGGGTCGGCGAGGAAGCGCTCGGCGGTGAGGTCGGGGCGGCCGAGGTAGCCGTGGGCCAGGCAGGCGCCGGCCACGTACAGCTCGCCGGTGGCACCGTCGGGGGCGGGGCGCAGCGAGCCGTCGAGGACGTAGGCGCGCGAGCCGCGCACGACGCGGCCGACGGGGGTGCCGTCCGGTCCCGGGGTCCAGGAGTAGGCGTCGACGGTGGTCTCGGTGGGGCCGTAGAGGTTGACGGGGGTGAGGCCGTCGACGGCGGCGAGGCGGCGCCAGAGCGGTTCGGGGGTGGCCTCGCCGCCGACCGCGATCACGGCGGGGCGGTGCCGGTCCTCGGCCAGCAGGCCCTCGGCGAGCAGGACTTCGAGGTAGGAGGGGGTGACGTCGAGGTAGTCGATCCGCTCGTGGTGGACGTGGGCGGCGAGGGCGGCCGGGTCGCGGTAGGTGTCGTCGTCGAGCAGGTGGAGTTCGTGGCCGTGGAGCATCCACAGCACCGGGTCCCAGGAGGCGTCGAAGGCGAAGGAGGCGCTGTGGGCGATGCGCAGGCGCTCGCGGCCGGTGCGGGCGACGGCGGGGGCGATGTGGTCCTCGCCGTGGCCGGCGTGCAGGTTGGCGAGCGAGGCGTGGGTGACGACGACGCCCTTGGGGCGGCCGGTGGAGCCGGAGGTGTGCAGCAGGTAGGCGGTGTGCGCGGGGTCGGGGGCGGGCAGCGGTCCGATGGGGAGCGCCGCTGCGGGCGGCGCGGCGAGGTCGGCGCGCACGGCCGGGTCGTCGAGGGCGACGGCGGGGCGTCCGGCGGCGCCGGGGAGGGCGGCGAGGGCCTCGGCGGTGCCGACGGCGCAGACCGGGCGGGTGTCGTCGAGGATGTCGGCGATCCGCTGCCGGGGGTGGGCGAGGTCGAGTGAGAGGCAGGCCCCGCCGGCCCTGAGCACGGCGAACATGGCGACCAGGGTGTCGGCGCCGCGCGGCATGGCGAGGGCGACGGGGGTGCCCGGACCGGTGCCGAGGGCGGTGAGGCGGTGCGCCAGGCGGCTTGCGGCGGCGTCGAGTTGGGCGAAGGTGAGGGTGGTGGCGCCGCAACGCAGGGCGACCGCGTCCGGGGTGCGGGCGGCCTGCTCGGCGAGCAGTTCGGGCACGGTGCGGGTGGCGGGGGGCTCGGTTCGGCCGACGGTGGCCCGGCGCAGCGCGTCCTCGTCGAGCAGGTCGATCCTGGCGATCGGCGTGTGCGGGTCGTCGAGCAGCAGGGTGGCGAGGCCGTCGAGGTAGCGCAGCAGGCCGTCGAGGTGGGCGGCCAGGGTGTCGGCGGCGTAGCGGTCGGGGTGGGCTTCGAGGCCGATCCGCAGGGCGCCGCCGGGGCCGGGCGAGACGGCGAGGGCGAGGTCGTCGACGGGGCCGGCGGCGAGGTTGCGGACGGTGCCGGGCAGGCCGGCGAGGTCGAGGTCGCCCTCGAAGGCCTTGATGTTGACCATCGGTCCGAACAGGGCGCGGCGGGTGCCGGTGAGGGCGAGGTCGCGGCGCAGGTCCTCCAGCGGGTAGCGCTGGTGGCGGCGGACGTCTCGGACTTCCAGGACGACGCGGCGCAGCAGTTCGGCGGCGCTGTCGCCGGGGTGGACGGCGAGGCGCAGCGGCAGCACGTTGGCGGTGGCGATCGGGGTGCGCAGGGCGGCGGGGCCGCGGCGATTGGCGAGCGGCAGGCCGAGCACGACGTCCTCGGTGCCGGCGAGGCGGTGCAGGTAGCCGGCGGTGGCGGCGATGACGAGTTCGGCCCAGGTGGCGCGGGCGGCCCTGGCGGCGGCCTCCAGGCGGGGCAGGGTGCCGGCGGGCAGTTCGGCGGTGAGGCGGGGTGGGGCCGTAGGGGTACCGGTGGGGGCGGCCGTGGGGGTGCTGCCGCCGGGGAGGGTGGCGGGGGCGTCGGCGCCGGCCAGTCGGGTGCGCCAGAACTCCCGGTCGGCGGCGTGGTCCGGGCTCGTCCGGTAGGCGGCCTCCTCGGCGGCGGCCTCCGCGGGAGTGGCGAAGGTGCGGTCGCTGGGGCGGGCGCCGGTGGCGAGCGCGGTGTAGAGCTCGGCGACCCGGCCGGCGAGGAGGGTGAGCGCGTAGGCGTCGACGGCGAGGTGGTGGACGCGCTGGTACCACCAGTGGCGCCGGTCGTCGAGGCGGATGAGGGCCTGGGTGAACAGCGGGCCCTCGGCGAGGTCGACGGGGCGGGCGAGGTCGGCGCGCATCCAGGTCTCGGCGGTGGCCTCGGGGTCGGCGTCGGTGCGCAGGTCGAGGTGGTGCAGGGGCCAGGGGCGGCCGGGGACCAGGCGCTGGTGCGGGGCCTCGCCGGCGGCGCCGTCGGTGACGACGACGGCGCCGAGCGCGTCCGCCTCGTCGACGGTCCGGCGCAGGGCGGTCTCGAAGAGTTCGGCGTCGAGCGGGCCGGTGATCTCGACGGCGTCGCCGGTGTTGTAGACCGGGCTGTCGGGGTCGAGCGCCTGGGCGTACCAGATCGCCGCCTGGGTGGCGAGCAGCGGCACGTCGGCTGCGGCGGGGACGGCGACGGGGTCGGACGCGGCCTGGTGGCGACGCATGGTTCTGAGAGCTCCTCGGGTCCGGCGCAACGGAACGCCTACTGCCTACTTAGGTTAGCCTAAGCTATCTACATATCGTCTGGTCAACAGCCCGCCGGGAGGCGGGCCCTGACGCCCCCGGAGGCGCCGATGTCCCCCCTGAACGCGAGCGAGCCGGCCGTGGCCGACCCGGGAGTGAAGGAGGCGGTGCGCGAGCGCGTCCTCGCCCACCGGGACGAACTGCTCGCGCTCAGCCGCCGCATCCACGCCCACCCGGAGACCGCGTTCGAGGAGCACCGGGCCGCCGAGTGGTGCGCCGAACTGCTGCGCGCCCACGGGTACTCCGTCGCGCCCGGCGCGTACGGCCTGCCCACCGCCTTCGACGCGCGCCTCGGGTCCGGTCCGGTCACCGTCGCCGTGGTCTGCGAGTACGACGCGCTGCCCGGGCTCGGCCACGCCTGCGGCCACAACCTCATCGCCGCCGCCGGCCTCGGCGCCGCACTCGGTCTCGCCCCGTACGCGGACCGGCTCGGGCTCACCGTGCGGGTGATCGGCGCCCCGGCCGAGGAGCGCGGGGCGGGCAAGGCGCTGCTGCTGGACGCGGGCGCCTTCGACGGCGTGGACGCCGCGATGATGGTCCACCCCTGTCCGGTGGAGGTCGCCGACTTCCACTCCTTCGCGCTCGGCACCCTCTCCGTGCGCTACACCGGCCGCGCCGCCCACCCGAGCCTCGATCCGCACGAGGGGCGCAACGCCGCCGACGCGCTCACCGTCGCGCAGGTCGCCCTCGGGCTGCTGCGCCAGCAGCTGCCGTCGCACTGGCGGGTGCACGGCATCACCACGGCCGCCGGGACTGCGCCCAACCTCATCCCCGACAGCGCCGCGGCCGAGTACGAGATCCGCGCCTCGGTGGCCGAGGACCTCGCCGAGCTGCGTACCCGGGTCGAGGACTGCTTCCGGGCGGGCGCGCTGGCCACCGGGTGCGAGGTCGAGCTGACCCGGCCCGAGCCGGACTACCTGGACTTCCGCAGCGACGCCGGGCTGCTCGGCCTGTGGCGGGCCAACGCGGCGGCGGTCGGGCGTCCGGAGCCGGTCGAGAGCGGACCGTTCGCCTGCACCGACATGGGCAACGTCTCGCACGTGCTGCCGGCCATCCACCCGGTGCTGGACATCACCGGCGGAGCCTGCGGCCCGCACGAGGCGGCGTTCGCCGAAGCCGCCGTCTCACCGGCGGCGGACCGGGCGATCGTGGGGGGCGCCGTCGCCATGGCGTGGACGGCGGCGGACTTCGCGGCGGGGCGGCGGTGACGGCGGTGGCGGCGGTGCGCTGACGGCTGACAGATAACAGCTGACAGATTTCAGAATCCGTCAGCTGTTATCTGTCATCTGAAAGCTGTCAGTTGTCAGCCGTCAGCTGTCAGTCGTCAGCCGCGCTCCGGAACGAGGTGCACCGGTCCCGGCTCGGGCAGTGGCTCTCCGAACACCGAGGGCGCGGCCCGCAGGGCCGTCACCCCGGCGTCCCGGACCAGCTCCCCCACCTCGCCCGGCCGGTCCGGATCGGCCAGCACCAGCGCCGCCCCGGTCCACAGCGGCCACAGGAACTCCCACAGCGGCAGCCCCAGTTGCAGCACCCGGTCGCCCGGCCCGAGCCCGTACGCGGCCTGCAGCTCGCGCACCCGGCGGTCCACCTCGGCGTGCGTCGTCCACACCCCCGCCGGCCACCCGCCCGGGCCGTACGCCCGACAGAGCGGGTGCTGCGGGGCGAGTGCCCGGGGCGGGTCGGTGACCGCCCGGCCGGCCAGTTCGGCGGCGGCCGGCCGTTCCGCGTCCCGCACCCCCTCCCCCAGCACACAGACCGGCGACGCGTCCGCCAGCAGCCAGGCCAGCCGCCCCGGCGCGTCGTCCGGGTCCAGCGCCAGATACGCCGCCCCCGACTTGGCCACCGCCAGCAGCGCCGGCACGAGGTCGGCCGGGCGAGTGAGCGCGAGGCCGACGACCGTACCGGGGCGGGCGCCGCGCTCCGCCAGGAAGCGCGCCGTCCGGTTCGCCGCCGCGTTCAACGCGCCGTAGCTCACCGGCGGCGCACCGGCCGGCAGCAGCGCCGGGGCGTCCGGCGTCCGGGCGGCCTGCGCCTCGAAGGGGCCGATCGCCGTGGTCGCCGGCCACCGCCGCACCCCGGCGGGCCGGGGCGCCCCCGGGCCGGGCTCCATCAGGACGCGCCGAGCAGCTCGGCCCAGGCCTCGACGGCCGGGCGCTCGGCCAACTGCAGAAAGGCCACCTCGGCGCCCTCGGCCCGCCAGCGCTCGGCCAGCGCCATCAGCCGCACCGAGTCCAGGCCCCAGTCGGCCAGGTTCTCGTCCAGCGGGATGTCCGCCGGGTCCTCGCCGAGCAGGTCGGCGACCTCGGCCCGGATCCGCTCCACGGTGAAGGCCATGCCCGTCACTTCCCTTCCAGTACGGCATCGGTGGCGGTGACCACGCCGCAGCGTCCGGCCACCCAGGTGAGCGCGGCGCGGTGCTCGTCCGCGCCGAAGTCGGCAACCGCGTCGGCCACCACGAACGCCCGGACGTCGCGCATCCACGCGTCGCAGGCGGTGGCCTGCACCCCGATGTGGGCGTAGACGCCGGTGATCACCAGTTCGTCGCGCCCGTGCTCGCGCAGCAGCTCGTCCAGGTCGGTGCGGACGAAGGCGCTGTACTTCCACTTGGTGAGCAGCCGGTCGCCCTCGGCCGGGGCGACGGCGTCGGCGATGGCCGCCGCCCGCGGGTCGTCCGGGATGCCCGGGCCCCAGAAGTCCTGCTGCAGGCCGCGCTGTTCGGGGGTCTGACCGCCCGGCTGCGCCGAGTAGAGGACCGGGACGCCGTGTTCGGCCGCCCAGGCCCGCAGCCGGTTGATGTTGGCGAACAGTTCGGTGACCGGCGCGGCCGTCGTGTCGAAGGCGCTCAGGAAGTGGTTCTGCAGGTCGTGCACCAGCAGCACGGCCCGGGACGGGTCGACCGTCCAGTCGACCCGGTTGACCGGCAGGTCGGTGGCGGCGGGCATCAGATAGGAGGGGATGCGGGGCAGGCCCACGGCGGTGCTTCCTTAGCTGTGTCGGGGAGTTCAGGTACTTCGGGGACTTCGGGTACGTCGCGGACGTCGCGGACGTCGGGCGTTCAGCCGGTCGCGAGGCCCGCGGCGATGGCGGCGCGCAGGTCCTTCTTGCTGACCTTGCCGATGCCGGTGGCGGGGAAGGCGTCGACGAACTCGACGCGGTCCGGGACCTTGAAGTCGGCCAGCCCGCGCTGCCGCACGAAGCGCTTCAGCTCGACGGACTTCGGCGGGCGCGCGCGGTGTTCCTCGCGCAGCACGACGTAGGCGCAGGTGCGCTCGCCGAGGTAGGGGTCGGGCATCGAGACCACCGCGGCGTCGTGCACGGCCGGATGGGCCAGCAGGTGGTTCTCGATCTCCTCGGCGGCGACCTTCTCGCCGCCCCGGTTGATCTGGTCCTTGGCCCGCCCCTCGACCACCAGGTGGCCGGTGGCGGTGCGTCGGACCAGGTCACCGGTCCGGTAGAAGCCGTCCGCGGTGAAGGAGTTGGCGTTGTGCTCAGGCGCGTTCCAGTAGCCGCGGATGGTGTAGGGGCCGCGGGTGAGCAGGTGGCCGGTGGTGCCGTCGGGCAGCTCACGGTCCTGGTCGTCGACCACCCGCACCTCGTCGTCCGGGGAGATCGGGCGTCCCTGGGTGGTGATGATGACCTCCTCCGGATCGTCCAGCCGGGTGTAGTTGACCAGGCCCTCGGCCATCCCGAACACCTGCTGGAGGGTGCAGCCCAGCACCGGGCGCACCCGCCGGGCGGCCTCCTCGCTGAACTTGGCACCGCCGACCAGCAGCACCTCCAGGCTCTCCAGCCCGGTCGGCGCCCCGGCCGCCCGGCGCCGCTCGGCGGCCTCCAGCCAGAGCAGCGCCAGCGGCGGCACCAGGCCGGTGATGGTCACGCCCTCGCGCTCGATGAGCGGGAACGCCGTCTCGGGGCTCGGCTGCGGGCAGAGCACCACCCGGCCGCCCGCGTACAGGGTGCCGAGCGAACCCGGCGAGCTGAGCGGGAAGTTGTGCGCGGCGGGCAGCACCACGAGGTAGACGCTGTTCTCGTCCTGGCCGCAGAGCTCGACCGAGCCCCGCAGCGAGTAGATGTAGTCGTCGTGGGTGCGCGGGATGAGCTTGGGCACCCCGGTGCTGCCGCCGGACAGTTGGAGGAAGGCGACGTCGCCCGGACCCGGTTCGGGCTGCGGCTCCTCCCCTTCGCCGGCCGGGTCCACCGGGACGGCGGCCAGCGGCGTGTGCGCGCCCGCGTCGCCGCCCGCCACCAGGACGTGCCGCAAGGACGGCGTCTCCGCCCTTACCCGGGTGGCGAGTTCGCGGTAGTCGAAGCCGCCCTCGACGGCCGGGACGACGTAGCCGACGGCGCCGGTGAAGGCGCAGAAGTAGGAGATCTCGGTGTACCGGTGCGCGGGCAGCGCGAAGACCGGCAGCGCGCCGATCTGGAACAGCCCGAAGACCACCTCGAAGAACTCGGCGATGTTGGGGAGCTGGACCACCACACGGTCGCCGCGGCCGATGCCCAGGGCGCGCAGCCCGGCGGCCATCCGGTCCGCCCGCCGGTCGAGTTCGGCGTACGTCCAGCGGCGGGTCGGGTCCTCGCCCTCGCCGCCGACCGGGTCGACGACGGCGATCCGGTCGGGGTGAGCGGCGGCGCGCTCGCGCAGCATCGAGCCGAAGGTCTCGCCGCGCCAGTGTCCGGCGGCCCGGTAGCGCTCCGCGAACTCCGCCGGACAGGGGGTGAATCCGGCGAGCACCCGCCGCATCGGATCCTCCGCGCGGTCCAGCTGGTCCACCGGGCCCGCCGGATCGAGGTCGAGCGGTTCGGTCACGGAGTCCCCCGGGGTGGTCGGATCGCTCACCGCGGTACCCCCGCGGCGTCCAGGAAGGTACGGAACTTGGCGCTGGTCTCGGCGAGTTCGGCCTCCGGCCGAGACTCTGCGACGACGCCCGCGCCGGCGAACACCCGCAGCGTCCGCTCGTCGGCCTCGGCGCAGCGCAGGGTGACCACCCACTCGCCGTCGCCGTCCGCGTCGCCCCAGCCGACCATGCCCGCGTACAGGCCCCGGTCGAACGGCTCGATCTCGCGGATCGCCGCGCGGGCGAGCGGGGTCGGACTGCCGCAGACTGCCGGGGTCGGGTGCAGGGCGACGGCCAGCTCCAGGGCCGAGACCGCCGGGTCCGCCAGTTCGGCGGTGATGGTGGTGGCCAGGTGCCACATCGCGGCCGTACGCACCAGGGTGGGCCGTTCCGGCACGTCCAGGGTGCGGCAGTACGGGGCGAGCGCGGCGCGGATGGCGTCCACCACGAAGGCGTGCTCGTGCAGGTCCTTGGGCGATTCCAGCAGCGCGGCGGCGCGCCGGACGTCCTCGCCGAGGTCGGCGCTGCGCGGCACGGAGCCGGCCAGCGGATTGGCGACGACGGCGGCGCCGTGGCGTGAGAGCAGCAGTTCGGGGCTGGCGCCGATGAGGGTGCGCCCGCCGCCGGCCGGAACGCCGAAGGTGTAGCCGCCGGGGTCGCGGCGGGCGAGGCGCTGGAGGATCGCGGGCAGGTCGAGCGGGCAGTCGGCTTGCAGCTCCAGGGTGCGGGCGAGCACCACCTTGCTCAACTCGCCGTCCTGGAGACGGTTCACGGCCTCGGCGACGCCGGCGCCGTACGCCTCGGGGGCGGGCACCGGGCGGACGTTCCAGTCGATCCGGTCGGCGGCCGGGGCGGGCAGGGCGATCAGCGGGTCGTCGCGCAGCGCGCCGCAGCCGCGCAGCCGGGCGGGGACGGCGAGTTCCGCCCGGCCGTCGTGGTCGAACGCCACCGCGCCCACCACCAGCGGGTGTTCGATGCCGTCCCGGCGGGCCCGGGCGAGGGTGTCGGCGACCCGTTCGGCCAGCGGACGCCCGTCCTGGGGCACCCGGGCGTGCACGCCCTCGGCGAGCAGCGTGCGGGTCGGGGAGGCGAAGAACGCCTCGTCGGGCGCGGCCCGATACTGGCCCAGCAGCCCGCTGGCCGCGCCGATGACGGTGTGGTCCGTCCCGGCGGGGGCGTGGTGCACGGTGGTCACCTGGATTCTCCCAGTCTGCGAGTGGTCGCCGGGCGTCGCTGTTCGCGGCGGTCGGCGGGTGGTGTGGTTCGGGGCGCGCCCCGGTGGGGTGCGGTCCCCGGCGGGGCGGCGGGTCCGGGCGCCGCTCGTCCCGGGTCGCGGTCCGCGCGGCGGTCCGGGCCACCGGGTGCCCGGGCGTCCGGCTGCCCGGGCGGCACGGTGTTCGGACTGCCGGGGTGTCAGGCGCGCAGGGTGGCGCCGCCGTCCACGTAGAGGTCGTGCATGGTGATGTGGCGGGCCCGGTCGGAGACCAGGAAGGCCACCGCCTCGGCGACGTCGGCGGGTTGGGCGATCCGGCCGAGCGGGATGCCCACCCGGTAGCCGGACAGGTCGCCGTCGATGACGCGCTGTTCGGCGGCCGCGGCGTCGTCGCGCCAGAGCGCGCGCTGCATCTCGGTGTCGGTGGAGCCGGGCGAGACGATGTTGCAGCGCACCCCCGAGCGGCCGAGCTCCAGGCCGAGACAGCGGGTGAACATGGTGGCCGCCGCTTTGGAGGCCGCGTAGGCGGCCATCCCGGTGCGCGGCACGCCGGCGGCGTTGGAGCCGACGGTGACGATGACACCGCCGCCGCGCCCGGCCATCCGTCGCCCGACCGCGCGCGAGGCGTGGAAGACCCCGGTCGTGTTGACCGCGAAGGTGTCGGCCCAGTCCTGGTCGCTCAGCTCGGTCACCGGCGCGGCGCGCAGGATCCCCGCGACGTTCACCAGGATCCCGACCGGGCCGAGTTGACGCTCGACCAGGGCGACGGTGGACTCGACGGCGGCCGCGTCGGTGACGTCCAGCAGGTAGGGGTGGACGGGGCCGCCGGTGGCCGGGTCGCTCGCGCCCGGGGCGCCGCCCGGCCGTTCCGCGAGTTCGTCCGCGAGTTCGTCCGCGAGGGCGGCGAGTGGGCCGGGGTTGCGGTCGGCTGCGGCGACGACGGCGCCGGCGGCGACGAGCGCGCGCGTCACGGCCGCGCCGATGCCCTGCCCGGCGCCGGTCACGATCGCGACGGCGCCGGCGAGTTCGGACTGTTGCACAGGAAAATCCCCTCCGACCAGCAACATTAGGCAAGCCTAACCTAACACAGTTGTTCGGGGCCGCCGAGAGGCTGCGCGCGGCCCGGCGACCCCTGCGGGGGCGTCAACTACGGTCGGTGGCGCGGGCGGAGCGTCGGGGCCGGGCGGCCGATGAATCTGGACGCAACGTTGCGTCCAGTGTTACGGTCGCGGCGTCGAATCGAGACGCAACGTTGCGTCCACTTTTGGCGCTCCGAGCCTCCGCACGTCTGTGCCTTCACGCCTTCACGTCTTCACTCCTTCACGTCTTCACTCCTTCCGAGCCCTCCCCGTCTCCCCACCCGAGGAACACCCATGCACTCCGCCCCGCCCCGACGCCCCGGCGGTCGCCTCGCCCCGGCCGCCGTCGCCCTCGCCTTCTGGGTCACCATGGCCGGCACCACCGTCCCCACCCCGCTCTACCCTCTCTACCAACAGGCCTTCGGCTTCTCGACGTTCACCGTCACGGTGGTCTTCGCCGTCTACGCGCTCGGCGTGGTCGCCGGACTGCTCGCCCTCGGCCGGCTCTCCGACCAGATCGGCCGCCGGCCCGTCCTGCTGGCGGCCCTGCTGCTCGCCGCGGCCGCCGCCGGGCTGTTCGAGGCCGCCGACTCACTGCCCTGGCTGCTCGCCGCCCGCGTGCTGTCCGGCTTCGGCGCCGCCCTGGTCACCGGCGCCGCCACCGCCGCCCTGCTCGACCTCGCCCCGCCGGAGCGCCGACTGCGCGCCCAGACCCTGGCGCTCGCCGCCAACATGGGCGGCCTGGCCGGCGGCACCCTGCTCGCCGGCGGCCTCGCCGAATGGGCCGGCTCGCCGCTGCGGCTCCCCTGGACGGTCACGCTCGTCCTCACCGGCGCCGCCCTGCTCGGCCTGCTCGCCGTCCCCGAGACAGTGCCCGCCGAGCTGCGCGCCGCGTCCCGGTTCCGGCTGCGCCTCCAGCCGCTGCGCGTCCCGCCCGCGATCCGCGCCGACTTCCTGCGCGCCGCGCTCGCCGGCGGCGCCGGATTCGCCGTCACCGGTGTGCTGACGGCGGTCAGCGGGCTCTTCCTGGCCACCGTGCTCCACCTGCACCACCACGCGCTGACCGGGCTCGTCGTCGCCCTGGCCTTCCTCTCCACCGCCGTCGGACAGCTCCTCGTCCGGATCCTGCCGCCGGCCCGCGCGCTTCCGCCGGCCTGCGCCGGGCTGGTGCTGGCCGCCGGACTGGTCGCCGGAGCACTGCTCGGCGGCACACTGGCCCCGCTGTTGCTCGGCGCCTGCGTCAACGGCCTCGCCACCGGCACGGCCATCGGCACCGGACTGGGCACCATCAACGGCGGGGTGGCGCCGCAGCAGCGCGGCGAGACGGTGTCCGCCTTCTTCGCGGTGCTGTTCACCATGCTCTCGCTGCCGGTGATCGGCGTCGGCGTGCTGGTGCGGGTGACCGACCTGCGGACCGGCGGGGTCGCCTTCAGCGCCGTGGTCGCCCTGCTGGCACTGGTGATCGCGGCGGGGCTGGTGCGTCGGCCGCGCGGAGCCCGACAGGCGCCGACCACCCGTCCCGAGCGGGCGTGAGAGGATGGCCGTGCCCACCGCCACCGGCCCGCAGCGGCCCCCGGACAAGGACCGACCCGCCATCGCCGCCCAGCCCCGCCCCGCCACCGGAAGCCGCGCCGTCGGCGGCCGGGCGAGCGCCGCCACCCCGGCGGGGAGCGGAAGCGGCACCGGAGCCGTTGGCGGTACCGGCAGCGGACGGCGCAGCGAGGCCGCGCGCCTGGCGGTGCTGAACGCCGCCGACGACCTCCTGGTGGAGGTGGGCTTCGAGGGCCTCACCATCGAGGGCATCGCCGCCGCCGCCGGGGTCGCCAAGCAGACGATCTACCGGTGGTGGAAGTCGAAGGTCGACATCCTCTTCGACAACCTCGTCCTCGACGCGGCCACCGCCCTGGCCTGGCCGTCCGACACGCCTTCCGGTCCGGCCGACCTGCGCGCCTACGTCCACCGGTTCGCGGCCTTCCTCGGCACGGAACCGGCCGGCCAGGTCCTCCAGGCGCTCCTCGGCCACGCCCAACTGGACTCCCGGACCGCCGAGTTGCTGCACGGCGGGTTCCTGGACGAGCTGCGCGCCCGGGACATCGCGCACACCCGCGCCTGCCTCGGAATCGGCACAGGCGCGGGCGCGGAATCGGAATCGGGCTCGGCTACGGACGCAGGTGCGGGTACGGGAACGCGTGCCGACGAGATCGGTGCCGACGAGGCCGCCGTCCTGCTGGACACCCTGCTCGCCCCGCTCTACCACCGCGCGCTGGTGCTGCGCCGCCCGCTGGACGCCGCGTTTGTCGACGCACTGCTCGACCAGCACCTTTCCCGCTGACCCACCCCCTTCCCAACTGCGCCGCGCCCGGCCCGTGTTCACCTCCGGGTCGACCGCCCGCGCGCACCGGATCCCCGCCAGGAGTCACCGTGTTCCGTCGCCCCCGGCCGACCCACGACGTACGGGTCGTCGCCGTCACCCCGCTCACCCCCGCCCTCGTCCGGCTCACCTTCACCGGACCCAGCCTGGACACCCTCGCCATCGAACACCCCACCCAGTGGGTCAAGTTGGAGCTTCCCGAGGGCCACTCCCGGGCCTACACCATCCGCCACCACCGCCCGGCCGAGCGCGAGGTGGACATCGACGTCGTCCTGCACGGCAACGGTCCGCTGTCCCGCTGGGCCGAGATCGCCCGCCCCGGCGATCCGGCCCGACTGGCCGGGCCACGCGGCCGCCGCCCCTCCTTCGACGACGCCGGCCATGTACTGCTCGCCGCCGACGAGAGCGCCCTGCCCGCCGCGCTCACCATCCTCGACGACCTCGCGCAGGCCGTCCCGGTCTCCCTGTTCGTCGAGGTCGGCGACGCGGCCGGGTCCGCCGTGCCACTGCCCGACCGGGTCGGCCTGACCGCGCACTGGCTGACCCGCGACCCCGGCCTGCCGAAGGGCCGCACGCTCGCGGACACCCTGCTCACCACCGACCTCCCGGCCGGCACCGCGGCCTGGCTGGCGGGCGAGGCGAACGCCGTGGCCACCGTGCGCCGCCACCTGCTGACCGACTGGGCACTGCCTCGCGAACGCGTCCACAGCAAGGGCTACTGGAAGCACGGCGAGGCGGACCACAAGGATTGACAGCGCGTCACGGTCGAGGCGGACGAAGGCGGGCGGCCGCCACGGCGGCGGTGTACGGCTCGACGGTCAGGTCACCCTCCGGCACGCCGAGCCCGGCCAGCACCGCCCGGACGGCCGCGAGCGCGGCGGGCAGCTCGCGTTCGTCCGCCGCGGCCGTCTCGACCTCCAGGAAGACCCCGTCGAGCTCCGGCACCCGCACCAGGGTGGCGAGCATCCGGCGGCCCTCGTGCGCGAACGCGTAGTTCCGGCACCGCTTCTCGAAGGCGAGGGCGGGCCGGTGGCCGAGGCCGCGCACGATCGCGTGCGCGGCCTCGGCGTCGGCCACCCGCGTCTCGTGTTCCGGCTTCGACCCGGACGCCTCGTCGACCCGGGCGTCCTTGTAGGTGAGCAGCACCGTCCGGCCACCGTCCGCACCGGTCACCTCGCGGATCCGCAACTCACGGTCGGTTGCGGAGAGCCGACCGCCGGCCGTGTCGTAGTAGGTGTCCCGGTACACCTCGGCGCGCCCCGGCCCGTACGCGTCCTCCAACCGTCGCAGCACGGCGTCCGGTTCACGCACCACCGCCTTCAGCTCCGCCTCGATCACCGCACGCCCCCACGTTCCTTCGTCGGCCGGTCGGGCCCCGGGAAGTACACCGTAGCGATCACCGCCGTCCACCGCTCAGCGCGAAGCGGTGCGGGTGGGCGTGGGCGTGGGGGCGGGGGTCCGCGCGGCGCCCGAGGCGGTGCCGGTGCCGGACCCGGTGCTGGACGCGCCGACCGACGCGGCGGCGGGGCCTGGAACGGGGGCCAGGCCGGTGCAACCGCGCAGACCGTCGCGGCGTTTGAGGGCGGCGGTGGCGGCGGCACCGGACTGCGGCACCGGCACGCCCTTGTCGTCGATGCTCGCCGGGGCGAACGCCTCGCCGAGCACCTTGCCGGCCGGGCTGACGGTCAGCGTCGTGACCCCGGTCTCGTTGGAGTTGGCGTAGTTGGAGGTGCCGTACCAGAGGAAGTTGCCGAAGCCGTACCCGATGTAGGTGTCCCCGATCATCCCGGCGCCGAGCATGGTGTGCGCGTGCGTGCCGACCACGGCGGTCGCACCCGCGGCGGCGAGCTTCTTGGCGATCGCGGTCTGCGCGGCGGTGGGACAGGCCTTGCCCTCGTCGCCCCAGTGCAGGTAGACGAGCACCACCGGCGCCTGGCGTTTCGCCTCGCCGACCGCCTTGAGCAGCGCGGCGGTGTCCAGCGCCGAGGCGATTCCGGGCTTGTTCGCGCCGGCCCGCCACTTCTGGTTGGTGAGGTCCTCGACCTGGCTGGCCGCCACCACCGCGACCTTCACCCCGCGCACCGTGCTGACGTACGGGGCGTACGCCTCCTCGGAGTTGCGGCCGAAGCCGACGATCGGGACCGGCGAGGAGGCCTTCGCCGCGAGGGTGTCGGTGAGACCGTCGGCGCCGTAGTCGACCGCGTGGTTGTTGGCGAGCGAGACGACGTCGACGCCGGAGTCCTTGAGCGCGGTGAGCGCCTTGGGCGAGGTGCGGAAGGTGTACGTCTTGGGCTCGGGGGCGCCGCGTTCGGTGATCGCGGTCTCCAGGTTGAGCACGGCCAGGTCGGCGGCGGAGAGGGTCTTGGCCATCGGGCCGAGCGCCGTCTCGGGCGGCTGCACGGAGAGCCGGGCCTCGGTGCGGCCCTCGAAGTGGACGTCCCCGGCGAACGCCACCGTGATGCTGCCGTCGGGACGGGGCGCCGCGGTGTCGCCGGACTCCTGGTCGCCGGGGGCGGCGGAACCGTCGGACGCACCGGGCGAGGCCTTGGCGGCGGCCGCGTCGGCCGCCGCCTTGGCGGACTTCGATGCCTTCACGGCGGCCGGATCGGGGTCGTCCGGCCCGCAGGCGGCCACGGGTATCAGCCCGATCAGCAGGGCGACGGCGGCCGCGGCACGGCGCATGAGTTGTTCCCCCAAGGTCGATCCGGAAGCGGTCAGCCTACGCCACTCCCCCGCGCCGCCTTCGCCCCGCCTCCACAATCGAAACCCGCCCGTCGCCCTGCGTCCGGGGCCGCCCGCTCCGGGCCCGCGCGTCCCAACCCGCTGCCGCGCCTTGGCCATTCCGTCCCTGGCGCGGCGCCCGGGGTGGCGCGCAGCGTGGAAGCGTGGAGGCTCCGCGAGGGTGTCGGGGCCGTGACGACAGGCGGGCGGTGTGGGTCATGGCCGGCAACGGAACCACGGGCACCGGAACCACGGGCACCGGAACCACGGGCGGCGAGAGCACGGGCAGCGGGACCATGAGCAGCGAGAGCACGGGCAGTGGGACCACGGGCACCGGGCGGCGGATCGTCGTGGGGATCGACGGCTCGGCGCCCTCGAAGGCGGCGCTGCGCTGGGCGGTCGGACAGGCGGTGCTGACGGGAGCGACGGTGCACGCGGTGGCCGCGTGGGAGTACCCGTCGCTGTACGGCTGGTTCGCCCCGATGGTGGACGACGGCTTCGAGCAGTCGGCTCGCCGGACGCTGACCGCCGAGGTGGACGAGGTGATCGGTGCGCGGCGGCCGGTGCCGGTCACGGAGAGCCTGGTGCTGGGGCACGCGGCCGAGGCGCTGCTGGAGGCCGCCGAGGACGCCGATCTGCTGGTGCTCGGCAGCCGGGGCCGCGGGACGTTCGCCCGGACGCTGCTGGGGTCGGTGAGCACACGCTGCGCCGTGCACGGGTCGTGCCCGGTGGTGATCGTCCGGGCGGACGGGACCGCCGCTGCGCCCGCGCCGCTCGCGGCGGCCGCCACGGCTTCGGAGGCGGCGGGCGGTGGCCAGACGGCCGTCCGCACCAAGGACTGGCAGTTGAGCCTGCACGTGGTCGAGGACCGCGACACCACCCGGGTGCACGCGGTACTCGACGCCGACGGCACCGTGCTGCACAGCGACGCGCTGGCCCACCGCAATCCGCTGGACGCCCCGGCGCCGGCGGTGGGCGACGACTTCGCGGTCGGCCGGGCGCTGGTCGACCTCGGCCACCAGCTGCTCCGCGCGGGCACCCACGGCGCCACGGGGTCCGCCGAGGAGTGACATGCTGACGACCGAAGGACAAGATGACCATCGACGATCGACGGCCGACGCCTGACAGCTGACAGTTGACAGCTGACAGATTTCAGATGACGGATAACAGATGACAGATTCTGTCAGCCCAACTCCGGGCGGCGACCACCCCGCCCCGGCGCCCGACTTCACCCCCGCCCAGCGCGCCCGCGGCCGCGCGCTGCGCAGGAGCCAGCTCCCGTGGGCGCTCGGCGGACGGCTCACCGGCCTGGCACTGACCCTGGTGCTCGGCCTGACGCCCGCCGGCGCCGGGCTGGTCTCGACGGTCGGCGGATGGTTCGGCGGCTCGCGGACGGCGGAGGTACTCGCCGGTGCCGCCGCGCTGGTGCTGCTCGGGCAGCTGGCACAGCTGCCGTTCGGGGCGGGCGCCCGGTCGGTGCGGGCCCGGTTCGGCCTGGTCACCCAGGGCTGGGCCGGCTGGGCGGTGGACGTCCTGCGCGGGCTGGCACTGATGCTGGCCCTCGCCCTCCCGGTGGCCTTCGGCCTCTACGCGCTCACCGACCGCTCGCCGGACCGCTGGTGGATCCCGGCGGCGGGCGTGGCCGCGCTGCTGACCGCCGCCCTCTCCTTCCTCTACCCCCTGCTCGTCGAGCCGGTGTTCAACCGCTTCACCCCGATGGAGCCGGGCCCGCAACGCGAGGCACTGCTGGGCCTGGCCGAGCGGGACGGCGTCCGGGTGCGGGACGTCCTGGTGGCCGACGCCTCGCGCCGCACCACGGCGCTGAACGCCTACGTCTCGGGCCTGGGCGCGACCCGGCGGATCGTCGTGTACGACACGCTGCTGTCGACGGCCGACCCGCGCGAGGTGGAGCTGGTCGTCGCGCACGAACTGGGGCACGTCAAGCACCGGGACGTGCTGACCGGCACGGTGCTGGGCGCGGTGGGCGCGGCCGCCGTCGTCGTGCTGCTGGGCCTGGCTTCCGGCTGGGACGCGCTGCTGTCGGCGGCGGGCGCGACGGACGCGGCCGATCCGCGGTCGCTGCCGCTGCTCGCGGCGGTCGCCGCGCTGCTGGGGGCGTTGTCCGGGCCGGTGCAGTGCGCGGTGAGCCGTCGGGTGGAGACCCGGGCGGACCGGCACGCCCTCGAACTGACCGGGGACGTCGAGCAGTTCATCGCGATGCAGCGCAGGCTGGCGGTCACCAACGTCTCCGACGTCGACCCGCCGCGGATGCTTGAGCTACTGTTCGCCACTCACCCGAGCGCCACCCGGCGGATCGCGGCCGCGCGTGCCTGGCGGTCCCGTCGCCCCTCCACCCCCAAACTCGTTGTATAGTGCAACAAAGACCGAGGCCCCGAGGAGGTAGGTCACCGTGCCCGACCGCGAGACGTCGATCGCCACCATCCAGCGCGAGCTGACCGCCTTCGCCCGCCGCGCCCGCCACAAGGCGTCCCAGCTGCACCCGGACCTCTCGCTGGTCACCTACAGCATCCTGGACCTCATCACCGAGCGCGGCGGCTGCCGGGCCGCCGACGTCGCCGCGCACTTCATGCTCGACAAGTCCACGGTGAGCCGCCAAGTCACCGCCCTGGAGAAGCTCGGGCTGCTGCGCCGCGAGACCGACCCGGAGGACCAGCGCGGGCAGATCCTGCTCGCCACCGACGCCGGGCTGACCCTGCTGCGCGAGGCCAACGAGCAGCGGCGGCTCTCCTTCGCCGCCCGCTTCACCGACTGGTCGGACGAGGACGTCTCCCGCTTCGCCGACTACCTCGCCCGCTACGGCTCGGAAGGCTGAGCGAAGGCCGAGCGAAGGCTGACCCGGCCGCCGGCCGGGCCGGACCACCGACCGGCTCGGGGTGCGGCGGACCACCCGGACGGTGTACAGAGGAGAGGTGCCACCTCGGCAGCCTCCCCGCGAGCGGCACCCCGGCGCGGGGCACCCCGACGACCGGCGTTCCCGCGACCGCCGCCGTTCCCGGCGGCCCGGCCGCCGGGCGATGACGGCGGTCCCGCTCGCGCTGATCGTGGTGATCACGGTGGTCGACGTGCTCTCCCCGCCGAGCATCCACCTGGGCCCGCTGCTGATCGTCGCCCCCGCGCTCACCGCGTCCGTCGCCGGTGCCCGGGCCACCGCCGTCGTGGCGGTGCTGGCGATCGCCGGGCTCACCGTCATCGGCATCCTGCGCGACGGCCTCACCACCGCCAACCACGAGACCCAGCTCGGCGCCCTGATCGCCGTCTCGGCCCTCATCGTCGGCCTGCGCGCGCTGCGCGACCGCCACGAGCGCCAACTCGCCCAGGTCCGCTCAGTCTCCGAGGCGGCGCAGCGCGTCCTGCTGCGCCCGCTGCCCGAGCGGATCGGCCCGCTGCGCCTGGCCTCGGTCTACCTGGCCGCCGAGGCGGAGGCCCAGGTCGGCGGCGACCTCTACGCGGCGGCCCGCACCACCGTCGGCACCCGGCTGCTGGTCGGCGACGTGCGCGGCAAGGGCCTGTCCTCGCTCGGCGACGCCGCGCTGCTGCTCGGGGCGTTCCGGGCCGCCGCGCACCTGCACGCCGAGCTGCCGGGCCTGGTCGGCTACCTCGACGGCAGCATCGCCTGGGACCTCGCCCAGCTCGCGGAGCAGCAGCGCACCCAGGACCGGGGCGCCGAGGACCGGGGCGCCGAGGAGCAGCCGCGACTCCCGCCCCCGCTCCGACCGGGCGCCCGTCCACCGCCGCCCGGCGACGCGCCGGCCCATGCCTCCCCGGCAGCACCGACCCCCGCGACCCCCGCAACCACGACGTCCGCCGCGTCCGCGTCCGCCGCCACGGACGACAGCGGCGAGTCGTTCATCACCGCCCTCGTCCTGGACATCCCGGACGACGAGGCGGTGATCCGGCTGGTCGACTGCGGCCACCCGCCGCCGCTCCTGCTGCACGACGGCCTGGTCACCACCCTGGAGCCCGGCCGTACCGCGCCGCCGCTCGGCCTCGGCGAACTGGCCCCGGAGCCCTACTCGGTGGAGGAGTTCGCGTTCCTGCCCGGCGACCGGCTGCTGATCTACACCGACGGCGTGATCGAGGCCCGCGACGACGCGCGGCGCTTCTACCCCCTGTCCGAGCGGACCGCCGAACGGACCGCCGCCCACCCCGCCGAACGCCCGGCGGCCCTGCTGCACCACCTGCGCCGCGACCTGCTCGCGTACGTCGGCGGGCGGCTGGACGACGACGCGGCGATGGTCGTGGTGGAGCGCCTCGGCTGATCCGCCACCAGGGGGCCGGGCGGCTCACGGCTGGTACGGCAGCTGCGGCACGTCGAAGCAGGTGGTGGTCATCGAGGCCACCTGGGTGACCCAGCCGCCGCGCCCGCCCTCGGCGGAGTCCTGCCAGCGGGCCGCGTTCAGGCAGGCCCGGGTGAGCCCGGTCGGCGGGGGCTGGGGGACGAACGAGGCGGGCAGGATCAGCCCGTGCGCGTCGTAGGGCTCGGGGCGGTTCATGAACCGTTCGACGCAGGCCCGGGTGAGGTCCGCGCCGCAGGAGTCCATCGCGTCGGTGAGCCACTGGGCGCCCGCCCAGCCCTCCAGCTCCCAGGCCGAGAGCAGCGGCTCGCGGTCCGGGTAGTAGCGCGCCATCGCCGCCCGGAACGCGGCCACCGCCGGGTGGCCGACGTCCTCGTAGTTGAGCGAGGAGGAGGTGGCCCAGAGCTCGTTGCGGCAGGTGGGCGAGGCCTGGTAGTCGGTGCGCACCGACTCCGACCAGTTCTGCACATTGGTCACCTTGGCGGTGATGTGGACCCCGGACTCGTCCAGGGAGCGGCAGAGCGCGGCGTTGCCCCGGGTGTCCATGGCGTCGAACAGCAGCTGCGAGCCGTCCGCCCGCACGGCCGCGGCCACCGCCTGGAAGTTCGGCAGCGCGAAGTCCACCGTCTGGACGAGCACTCGGTAGCCCTCGGCCTCCAGGCCGGCGCGCAGCTGGGCGGCGTAGCGGGCGGAGTCGGCCTGGTTGTAGGCGACCACGGCGGCGCTGGTGGCACCCAGCTTCTGCTTGAAGAAACGGAACACCTCGGTGGACTGGTAGAGGGTGCCGTTCCAGCCGACAGCGTGCCCGTCGCGCGGCGCGTTGCTGCCGTAGATGCCGTACAGGTGCGGCCAGCGGTCGTAGGCGGTGCCGATCGGCTGGCCGCCGACGTCCGGCACCGCCTTGCCGCTCACGTAGGGGGCGCCGGCGTAGTCGAGGACGCTGCCGGAGACGAAGGCGAGGACGTGCGACTGGTCGATCAGCCGGTGCACGCAGTCCTGGTTGCCGATGCCGCTGCCGCCGTCGTCGCAGGTGACGACCTTGACGGTGCGGCCGTGCAGGCCGCCGTGGTCGTTGAGTGCCTGGAAGAAGGCCTGGGCGCCGTAGCGCGGTCCGCTGAACACCTCGCTGCCGACGGGGCTGGTCAGCGAGGTGACGATGCCGACCCGGATCTCGGTCGGGGTGACGCCGGTGTCGGAGGCCGGGTTTCCGGCGGCGCTCCCCCCGGGCCCGGTCCCGGTGGCGCCCGCCGTGGTGGGGCGGGCGCCGAAGGCATCGGGCGGCAGGCGGGTCCCGCAGCCGGCCACCCCTGCCGACAGCACGAGGACGAGGGCCAGGGCAAGAGCGAGGGCCGGGGCGGCGGGGCGCGGGCGCCGACGCGGGGCAGGGATCAGCTGCATCCGGGGATCGGGGTGCCGGTGGCACCGGCGGCCTGGGTCAGCAGTCCGCAGAGGGTCGCGCGGGAGACCTTCCAGGTGCCGTTGTCCAGCACCGCCTGGCCGGTCGCGGCCGGTTCGACCACGCTGCCCTGGAGGGACAGCTCGTAGGTGACGGTCGCCTCGGTCGCGGAGGTGAACGCCACGTTCGTCACCTTGGCCTGCACCTGGCCGACCCGCGGGTCCTGGGCGAAGCCCTCCAGGACGGGCAGCAGCGTGTCACCGTTCTGGAGCAGCGCGGCCTTCTCGGGGATCGGGGTGGTCGGGTCGAAGAACTTCTGCCAGTTGGCGGTGATCTCGGAGGTGGCCGCCGCCGGGTCGGCGGGCGCGGTCGCCCCGGGGCTGGGGCTCGTGGTCCCGGTGGCCGTCTGCGTGGCCGTCGCGGTCATCGTCCCGGTCGCGGTCTCGGTGCCGGTCGCGGTGCCGGTCGCGGCGGGCGGCGACGGGCTCGCCGTCGAGGACTCCGACTTGCCGCTGCTGCAGGCGGCCGCCGCGACCGCCAGCAGCAGCGCGAGCAGGGCGCCCGCCGACCGCAGGACCGGGCCGGCGGCCCGCCGGGTACCGCTCTGCCTCACGTGCATGGTGTTCCTCTCGACGGCTCTCGACGGCCGGGGCGGGCGGAACCGGCGGGCGCGCCTCGCGGGCGCCGCTCGGGCCGGTTCGCGCCGTTCCGGATGCTGTTCCAGGCCGATCCTGGAAACGTCGCAAGTGACACCATCAAGGCGGATCCATGGACGAATCGCAATCCGGGGCACAGGGGCGACCAAGCGGTACGAACCGCGCGAAGGGCGCGGCGGCGAGCGCGGTGCGCTCGGCCCGGGAGAACGGCGGGTGGGCCGGATGGGCGCTGGTCGCCGTGGGCGCGGTGCTCTGCGTGCTGGGCTGGTACGGGGTGTCCGGCGAGCGTTTTGTCGAGGAGCAGGTCCCCTACCTGGCGTCGGCGACCGTCCCGGGGGCGGCGCTGATCGTGGCGGGCGCCGTCCTGGTCGCCGTGCGCCCGCCCGGGCGCGGCCGCCCCGGACCGCCGTCGCCGCCGCTCTCGGGGGCGCCCACGGCCACGGACCGCCGGATCGAGCACCTGTACGCCCTGCTCGTCGATCCGGCGCGGCCCGGCGACGACGCGCCGGCCGCCGCCACCGGCGCCCCGCTGGCCGTGCCCGGTGGCACGCTCTACCACCGCCCGGACTGCCCGCTGGTGGCGGGCAAGGCCGCCGCCGCGCCCGTCGACGCCTCCACCGTCCGGGAGCGCGGGCTCACGCCCTGCCCGCTCTGCGACCCGGGGCCGGCCGGTGAGCCGTCCGACGGCTCCACCACCCGTCCGGGCGATCCGCGCCCGCCGACCGGCTGAGGCGGCGGGCCGATGACCGGGCTCGGTTCGGCAGCCCTCGGCGCGAGCGCCCTCCCCGCGATCCCGCTCCACCCGACCGTGCTCCACGCCGCCGGTCTCGACTCGACCGGTCTCACCGTCGACCTCGCGCTCGCCGGACTGACCGTCGGCAGCGCCGCCGCGCTCAGCGGCATCGGCCTGGTCGTCTGCCACCGCGCCACCGGTGTGCTCAACCTCGCCCAGGGCGCGCAGGCCATGTTCGTCGCCTACCTGCTGCGCGACCTGGTCGTCGTGCGGGGCTGGCCGGTCTGGCCGGCCGTGGGGTGCTGTCTGCTGCTGGTGGCGCCGGCCCTCGGGGTGCTGTTGGACGTCCTGGTGTACCGGCCGCTGCAACGGCGCGGTGCCGGACCGGCCGAGACGATGGTGGCCGGCCTCGGTGTGTTCGTGCTGCTCATCGGGGTGGTGGTGCTGGCGTGGGGGGCCGCGCCGGTGGGCGGCGCGCCGTCCCCGCTCGGCGGGGCACCGATCGCGCTGCCCGGCGGGCACACCCTGCGCCCGGACACGGTGGCGCAGCTGGCCGCGATCCTGGTGCTCGCCCTGGCGGTCGGGGCGACGACCCGGTTCACGCCGTTCGGCCTGCGGCTGCGGGCGGTGGTGGACGACCGGCGGCTCGCCGAACTGGCCGGGGTGGACGCCGACCGGGTGTCGGCGGCCGGGTGGGCGTTCGGCTCGTTCACCGCGGGGCTGGTCGGGATCGCGCTCGCGCCGTACCTGCTGCTCGACCCGTACGGGCTGCCGCTGCTGGTCATGGAGACGATGGCCGTCGCGGTGGCGGCCCGGCTGCGGAGCATCCCGGTCGCGGTGGTGACCGGGCTGGGGCTGGGCGTGCTGCAGGCCGAGCTGACCCGGTTCCGGCCGGACGGGCAGCTGCTGCCGCTGGTGCAGGCAGTGCAGGCGAACCTGTTCGTGGTGGCGCTGCTGGTCGCCGCGCTGCTGGCCGGCCCCGGGCTCACCGACGGGCGGGGGCGGCCGGACGGGTCGCCCGTCCCCCCGTGGGTGCGGGCGCGGGGCGGCGGGGGTGCCTGGGCGGCGCGGGCGGTCTGCCTGGTACTGCTCCTGCTGCCGCTCGGCTTCCGCGGCAACGACCTGCGCAGCGCGCTGCTGGTGCCGGCGCTGGCGCTGGTGCTGCTGTCGATCGTGGTGGTGACCGGCTACGGCGGGCAGATCTCGCTGGGCCAGGCCGGGTACGCGGGGCTGGGGGCGCTCGGGACGGCGCTGCTGATGTCCGGGCGGATCCCCGGGCTGCCCGCCCTGCCGGCCGTGCCCGCGCTGCTGTTCGCCGTGCTCGCCACCGCGCCGCTCGGCCTGCTCACCGGCTGGCCGGCGATCCGGCGGCGCGGCCTGGCCCTGGCGCTGGTGACCTTCGCGGTCGGCACGACGCTCAGCCGGTTCGTCTTCCAGCAGCCGTACGCCACCACCGGGCTGGTCCTGGACCGGCCCGCGTTCCTGGCGGGCGACCGCGCGTTCTACGTCGCCGAACTGCTGCTGCTCGGGCTGGGCGCGGCCGTGGTGCGGGCCCTGCACGGCGGGCGCACCGGCCGGGCGCTGAGCGCGATGCGCGACCACGAACCGGGGGCGGCCGCGGCGGGGGTGAACGTGCCGGGGCTCAAGCTGTTCGCCTTCGTGGTGGGTGCGGCGCTGGCAGCGCTCGGCGGCGGGCTGATGGGCATGGCCGGGCGCGCGTTCGACCCGGCGGCGTTCGACCCCGTGCAGGGTCTGCTCTGGTTCGCGGCCGTGGTCGTCGCGGGCGCGGACAGCGCGTTGGCGGCGGTCCTGGCGGCGGCGCTGCTCACCGGTCTGGACGCGGGCACGGTGGCGGGGGTGTCGGCGGTCGCGGTCGGCGTGCTGGCGGCCGCGATCGGCCGGCTGCCGGGCGGCCTCGCCGGCCTCGCCACGGCCCGGGCGGCGGTGCGGCCCGGTACCCCGTCGGCGTTGCCGGCAGCGGCGCCGCCCCTGCCCGCCGGCCGGCTGTCCCTGGTGGGGCGGCGGGTGCGGGCGCTGATCGCGGCCCGCCGGACGGCCGGGGGCGAGGCGCCCGGGGAGGCTCCGGGGGAGGCCGGGCCGTGACCGGGCCGCGTCGCGCCGTCGCGCCGTCGGCCGGGGTGCCCGCCACCCGGCTGACGGCCCGCGGGGTGGTGCGGCGGTACGGGGGGATCGAGGCGGTGGCGGGGGTCGATCTGGTCGCGGAGCCGGGGCGGGTGACGGCGTTGATCGGGCCGAACGGGGCGGGGAAGAGCACGCTGTTCGACTGTCTGGCCGGGACCGCCCGCCCGGATGCCGGCCGGGTGCTGCTGGGCGGCCGGGACGTCACCCGGCTCCCGGTGCACCGGCGGGTGCGACTCGGGCTGGCCCGCACGTTCCAGCAGATCGCCGTGTTCCCGACGCTGTCGGTGGCGGACAACGTCCGGGTCGGCGCGGAGCAGCAGCGCTCCGGTGCCGAGCGGCGCTCCGGCGCGGCGGACGGCCGGACGGCGCGGGCGCTCGCCGTGTTCGGGCTGGGCCCGGTGGCGGCGGAGCCGGCGGGCGGGCAGCCGACGGGCCTGCTGCGGCTGGTCGAACTGGCGCGGGCGCTGGCCGGTGAGCCGCGCGTCCTGCTGCTGGACGAACCGGCGGCGGGCCTGGACTCCGCGCAGACCACCAGGCTGCTCACCGTCCTGCGCGGTCTCGCCGACGACGGCATGGCCCTGCTGCTGGTCGAGCACGACCCGGACCTGGTCGCCGAACTCGCCGACACCGTCTACGCGATGGCCGACGGCCGGATGGTGGCGGCCGGGCCGACGGCGGCGGTGCTGGCCGACCCCCGGGTGGTCCGCGCCTGGGGGCGGTGACGGGACGGGTGACAGCTGACAACTGACAGATTTCAGAAAACAGATAACAGATAACAGCTGACAGATATCAGATGACAGATTTCCAATTCCCAACCCTCAACCCGTACTCGACCCCCGGAGCGCCCCATGCCCGTCGAAGTCGCCCTGCTGGCCGTGCGGGTGCGGTACGGCCCGCTGGAGGCCCTGCACGGCGTGGACCTGGCCGTGCCCGCCGGGCGGGTGACCGTGCTGCTCGGCCGCAACGGGTCCGGCCGCACCAGCGTGCTGCACACGCTGGCCGGGCTGGTGCGGCCGGCCGCCGGGCGGGTGGTGTGGCGGGGGCGGGACGTCACCGCGCTCGGCGTGCACCAGCGGGTACGGCTCGGGCTGGCGCTGGTGCCGGCGGAGCGGGCCGTGTTCGCCTCGCTGACCGTCGCCGAGCACCTCGCCCTCGGCGCCCGCACCCGGGGCGATCTCGCGGACGAGGCACTGGAGCTGTTCCCCGAGCTCTCCGCCCTGCTCCCCCGGCGGGCCGGAACGCTCTCCGGCGGCCAGCAGCAACTCGTAGCCGTGGCCCGCTCGTTGACCGCCGCGCCGGCGCTGCTCCTGCTCGACGAACCGGACCGGGGGCTGGCCCCGGCCGCCGCCGCCCGACTGCACGAACACCTGCTGACCTCGGCCGCCGCCACCGGTCGGACGGTGGTGCTGACCGCGCAGACGCTCCCCGCGACGCTGGCCGGGGCGGCGGCCGTGCACGTCCTGCACCGGGGTGAGGTCACCTTCTCCGGGGAGCCCGGCGAGCCCGGGGAGCCCGGCGAGCCTTGGGAGCCAGGCGAGCCGAGAACGGCTCCGGACGCGACCCGGTGATCACCTCGCACGGCGCGGCGGCGGCCGTCATCGACGCCACTCAGCAGTACGCGTTCTTCTCTCCCCCGCGGACGGCACGGGCCAGGTCGGTCGAGCCGCTCAGGATCCACGCGGCGATCCCGGGGTCGAAGACCTCGCCGTCTGCCGACCGCTCGGCCACCCACAGGCCGAGATCAGGATCTGCGGCTGGTACTGGGTTCACCATGAGATCGGGTACAGGCTTCATGGCACCGTCCTCCTGCGGTGCTCTAGCGTCGTGCCATGACGATTCCAGCTGGACTGAGACGCACGGTCCTCCGGGCGCGGCGGGACACCGGCTTTCTCGCCGCTGGTGTGCTGCCGCACCTGGCGCTGGTGCCCGTGTGGTCCTGGGCGGCGACGACCACCGCCAGGACGGGGAACTGGCTCCTTACGGTTTCCGTGTCGGCCGCCCTGGTCCTGCTCGGCACCCCGGTACTGACGGCCGTCCAGCGGGCTCGCCACCGGGTGCTCATCGGTGTGGACGTCCCCCGGCTCACCCCCACCGCGCCGGAACAATGGACGTGGGCCTCGACCGCCCGGTGGCTCGCGGCGACGCGGCCTTGGCGCAAGATCGGCTACCACCTCGTGCTGGGCCCGCCGCTCGCGCTGCTGGAGCTGCTGGTGCTCGCGGTGGCAGCGGCGTCCCTGGCGGGCGTCACCGCCTACGCCTGGTCATGGGCGCTGCCAACCGGAATCCGCCAGGACGGGTTCGACCACCTGACCCAGCTGCCGGTCTACACGGCGACCGGGCTCCTCCTCCTGTGCGCCCTGCCCTGGACCGCGCGGGCGGTAGCCCGGGCCGAGGCGCGGCTGGCGTCGGGCCTGCTCGGGCCCAGCCTGGCGCAGCGGCTCCAGGAGCGGGTCGATCAGCTGGCCGTGAGCCGGACCGACTTGATCGAGGCCGTCGACGCGGAGCGCCGCCGGATCGAGCGCGACCTGCACGACGGCACCCAGCAGCGGTTGGTGTCTCTCGCGGTCAACCTGGGTCTGGCCATGGCCACCCGCCCGGACCTGCCGGGTGATGCCCGCGAGGTGATCGCGAGGGCGCACCTGGAGGCGAAGGAGGCGATCGCCGAACTCAATGACCTGGTGCGGGGGCTGCACCCGGCCGTGCTCGAAGACCGAGGTCTGGACGCGGCGTTGTCCGGGCTGGCCGCCCGCACGCCCCTGCCGGTGCGGCTGCGGGTCAATCTGGAGGAGCGGGTGGCGCCCAGCGTGGAGTCGGCCGCGTACTTCGTGATCTCGGAGGCGCTGACCAATGCGACGAAGCACGCCAACGCGATGCGTGCTGAGGTGATGGTCCGTCGGGTCGGCGAGGTGCTGCGAGTGCGCGTCACCGACGACGGGCTGGGCGGTGCCGACGCCGCCGCCGGCACGGGGCTGACCGGGCTGGCCAAGCGGGTCGGTTCCCTCGACGGGGCCTTCCACGTCAGCAGCCCCGCCGGCGGGCCCACCACCATCACCGCGGAGCTGCCGTGCGCGCGGTGATCGCCGAGGATTCGGTGCTGTTGCGGGTCGGCCTGATCAAGGTGCTGGAGATGGGCGGGTTCCAGGTCGCCGCGGAAGCCGGCGACGCGGAGGGGCTGCTGGCGGCAGTGGCGGAGCACCGGCCCGAACTCGCCTTGATCGACGTCCGGATGCCGCCCGGCTTCACCGACGAGGGGGTGCGGGCGGCGATGGAGATCCGTCGGCGCTGGCCGGGGACGCCGGTGGTGCTGCTCTCGCAGTACGTGGAGGAGCGGTACGCGGCTGACCTGCTGTCGGCGAACACCAGTGGTGTGGGCTACCTGCTCAAGCAGCGGGTTGCCGATGTCGCCGACTTCGTGGCGGCGGTCCGGCGAGTGGCGGACGGGGGCACGGCCCTGGACCCGCAGGTCGTCGCCCAGTTGCTGCTGCGGCGCGACAGCGACCCGCTCGCGCGGCTGACCCCCCGCGAACGGGAGGTGCTCGGCCTGATGGCCGAGGGGCGCTCCAATGCCGGCATCGCGCAGGCGCTGGTGGTCAGCGAGAGCGCCGTGGCGAAGCACATCAACAACATCTTCGCCAAGCTCGACCTGCCCGTGGTCGACGCGGACCACCGCCGCGTCCTGGCCGTGCTGCGGTTCCTCGGAGCGGCCCGGACCTGACCTTCCCATCCGTGATCACGATCTACGGCCGGAGTACTTGCCCCGATGGCCGAGCGCCCCGCAGACGTGTGCGGTGCCCGATGGGCCCAGGCCGTCTGCCCCGGACACCGGACTGCAGTCGCCCGGCCTTGAACGGTGGAGTCGGCGCCATCCTGACGCCGACTCCACCGATTCGCCGACTCCGTCGACTACGCCGCCGCCCGGGCGTCCGTGGCGAGCGCCTCGGCGACGGGGAGGTTCGGCTGCGGGTGGGTGAGCAGGTGCACGCCGGCCGCCAGGGCGCCGCCGACCAGCGGCGCGAGGAGGAACAGCCACAGCTGCGAGAGTGCCGGGCCGCCCGCGAACAGGGCCGGGCCGAGGCTGCGGGCCGGGTTCACCGAGGTGCCGGTGAGCGGGATGCCGACCAGGTGCACGACCACCAGGGCCATGCCGATCGGCAGCCCGTCGAAGCCGGTGGCGGCGAGGCGGTGGGTGACCGCGAGCACCACGTAGACCAGCAGGAAGGTCAGCACGACCTCGGTCAGGAAGGCGCCGCCGGCGTTGATGTGGACCTGCGAGCGGTCACCCCAGCCGTTGGTGCCGAGCTTGCCGTGGGTCTCCAGACCCGGGACCTGCTTGGCGAGCAGCAGCACCAGCGCCGCGCCCGCGATGCCGCCGAGCACCTGCGCGACCCAGTACGACACCGCCGTGCGGCCGTCGATCCGGCGGGCCAGCAGGAAGCCGAGCGTCACCGCCGGGTTCACGTGGCAGCCGGAGATCGGCCCGATCGCGTACGCGAGCGCGAGCAGCACCAGGCCGAAGGCGAGCGCGATGCCCACCGAGCCGATGGCCTCCCCGGCCAGCACCGCCGCGCCCACCGCCAGCAGCACCAACAACAGCGTTCCGAGGAATTCGCCGACCACCGCTCGCCTGTCCATCCGGGTCCTCCTGACCTCGTCCGCGCGGACGGTCCGATGCCGCCCGTCGCTCCGGTCAACCCTGTGCACTCGAATGGGCGAGCGCATGTCGGCCGACCGGCTGATCCCCGTGATCTCGGGGATTCCGAGCGTCGGATTATTCCAAACGAGTGAAAATCAGGCCAATCCGGACTTAGCTCACCATCAGGACGATCTTCCCCCGCAGATGGCCGCGCGCGCTCTCGGCCTGTGCCTCGGCCGCCTCCGCCAGCGGCCGCACCCGGTGCAGCGGCAGGGTCAGGTCACCCGCCTCGAACAGCTCGATCGCGCCGTTCAGCGCCGGGCGGTCGTAGGTGGCGGTCGACTCTCCACCGGTGAAGCGCACCCCGTGCTGCTCGGCGCCCTGCCAGTCGGCGATGGTCAGCACCCGCTCCGCTCCGCCCGCCAGCTCGACCGAGAGCGGCAGCACACCCGACCCGGCCGCGTCCAGCACCCGGTCCACACCCCCGGGCGCGGCGGCGCGGACCCGCTCGGCCAGCCCCTCGCCGTACGCCACCGGCACCGCGCCCAGCTCGCGCAGGTACGCGTGGTTGGCCTCGCTCGCGGTGCCGATCACCCGGATCCCCCGGGCCCGGGCGAACTGCAGCAGCAGCGTGCCGACGCCGCCGGCCGCGCCGTGCACCAGCAGCGTGTGGCCGGACTCGGCGCCCAGCAGGTCGAGCGAGCGCCAGGAGGTCTCGGCGGCCACCGGGACCGCCGCCGCCTGCGCCCAGCCGAGCGCGGCCGGCTTGCGGACCAGCCGGTCCGCCTCCGCCAGCACGTGCTCCGCGTACCCGCCGCCGTGCACCGCGCCGAGCACCTCGTCGCCGGCCCGCCACTCGGTGACGCCCGCGCCGACCGACTCCACCACGCCCGCGACCTCGTAGCCGAGGACGGCGGGGAAGGCGACCGGGAACAGCGCGGTCAGCGCGCCGGAACGCACCTTGTGGTCGAGCGGGTTGACGCCGACGGCGCGCACCGCGATCCGCACCTGGCCGGGGCCGGGCGGGGGCAGCTCGACCGAGATCGGCCGCAGGACGTCCACGCCGCCGTACTCGGTGAAGCCGACGGCCTCGGTCGAGAGGGTGCCCGTACCCGTACCCGTGCCGGAAGGGTTGCTCATGGGAAAACCCACCGTTCGTTCGCTCCTGGGGACTTGGCTCGTCCCGGTGACGGCTCCAGCCTGGTACCGGCGACGGGCCCGGCCGCCCCGCCGTTCGGACGGTTCCGCCCGTCCGTTCGGCCAGGCCGGGGGCGGACCGGCGCGAACTACGCTGGTCGGCATGGTGGAGCAGGCGCGCGGCGAGGACGGACACGGCGACGACGGGGCGGCGGGGGCCGACGGGTGGTCCTGGGACGACCCCGAGGGCGCGTTGGCCCTCGCCGCCGAGGTGCTGCGCACACCCCGGACACGGCTGATGCCGAGGATCTCCGAAGTGCTCGCCGGCCTGGTCCCGCACATCGCGCTGGCCCAGCTGAGCGGGATCTGCACGCACTCCCCCGCGAGCGCGTCGGGGCCGGAGGAGCTCTCCGCGCGCATCACCGGCGCGGAACTGGCCCGACTCGGCGAGCAGGTGACGCCCGGTCGGCCCTGGCAGGGCGAGGCGGTGCTCGCGGGGCGCGCGCGCCCCGCGGTCGCCGTGGCGGCGGCGCCGACCGGCAGCAACGGGGCGCTGCTGGTCCTGGTCCGCGCCGACTCCGGACCGGGGGCCGACCGGCCCCCGGCGCCGCTGCCCGAGCGACCGCTGCGCGTGCTTCAGCAACTGTGGGAACTGCTGACCACGCACTCCCACCACCGGGCCGTCGACGCCGCCCCGGCGCACGCCTCCGCCTCACGCGCCTCGGCGAGCGCCCGGGCACGCACCATCGCCGAACTCGGCAGCGCGCACGCCTCCGCGCTCTCCGCGATCCTCGCGCCGTTGCGCTCCGCCGCGCTGGACGACGCCACCGCCCGGCGCAGCGCCACCGACCTGGCCGTGACCGCGCTGCTCGACCTGCGCGGAGCCTCCGACCGCGACCGCGAGCTGAGCGAGGAGCCGGCCGCCGTCGCGTTCGCCCGACTCGCCGACGCGGTCCGGCCGCTGCTGCGGCACAGCCCGGTCCGGCTGGACCTGCTGGCCCCGGCCGAGAGCGACCGCTCGGTGCCCGCCGACACCGCGCACGCCGCCCGCGCCGCCGTGCGCTCCACCGTGCTCGCCATGCTGGAGCAGGAAGGGCTCGGCCGCCTGCACGTGCGGTGGCAGTTCGTCGGGGACGGCCTGCGCGTGGTCGTCCGGGACGACGGCCCGGGCCTGCTGACCGCCGACGCGCTGGCCGTGCACCGCACCGCCGACCGGATCGCCGCCCTGGCCGGCCGCCTGACGATCGACGCCGTCCCGGGCTGGGGCACCACGGTGACCGCCGACCTGCCCCTGCACGCCCCGGAGGCCTGCACGTCCAGCGCCGCCACCGACCCGCTGGAGGGCCTGCACCCGAGAGAGCTGGAGGTCCTGGACCAGCTCGCCCGGGGCCGCCGCAACCGCGAGATCGCCCACGCCCTGCACATCAGCGAGTCCACGGTGAAGTTCCACGTCGCCAACATCCTCGCCAAGCTCGACGTCGCCTCCCGCGGCGAAGCCGCCGCCCTCGCGCACCGCGCCGGCCTCCCCACCCCATCCCCCACCCCCCTCCACGCCGCCTCCTGACCCCCGACGCCGGCGCGGGAAGTCGGACCCGCCGACTTCCCACTCCCCCGGCCCAAGCAGGGCCGGGGGGACGACGACGGGGCGGCATGGGCGTCGTCGGCTCGGGTGCCGGGGTGTCCGTCCCGGCTCAGGGTCGCTCGGTCCCCTTCGGGCGGGTGCGGGCGCGCAGGTGGAGGCGTTCACCCTGCTTGCCGAAGAGGCTGAGCACTTCGACGTCGCCGTCGCCGGTGGAGCCGAACCAGTGCGGGTTCTGGCAGTCGAACTCGGCCGCCTCGCCCGGGGCGAGGACGACGTCGTGTTCGCCGAGCAGCAGCCGCAGGCGGCCGGAGAGCACGTAGAGCCATTCGTGGCCGGTGTGGGTGGCGAGTGACGGGGTCTGGTGGGCCGCCGGGATGGTGATCTTGAACGCCCGGGGTTCGGTGCGGTGGCGGGAGAGCGGGACGAAGGTCCGTCCGTCGGCCCGGGCCGGGTGCTGGTGGACGCGCGGGTCCTCGACGCGTGGGGCGGCGACGATCTCGTCGAGCGGGACGGCGAGGGCGGCGGCGATGGGCAGGAGGAGTTCCAGGCTGGGCTTGCGCTGCTCGGACTCCAGCCGGGAGAGCGTGCTCTTGGAGATGCCGGTGGCCTGGCCCAGCTCGGTCAGGGACATGTTCTTGCGCTCGCGCAGGCGGCGCAGCCGGGGACCGATCTGGCGCAGGGTGGCGGCGATCTCGGGGTTGGCGTCCTGGTCCATACGGACGATCGAAGCAGGCCGTCCCGGTTCCGGCAACGCGGCTTCCCGGGAACGGGAGGAGGGGAAGGAACGGGGCGGGAGGGAGAGCGCGGTCAGAGCGGGCGGCGCGGCAGTGGCAGCAGGTGGTGCAGCGGCCGACCGACCGCCGCCCAGCTCTCCAGGCGGGCGCGGTCGACCCAGTGCACCCCGTACTGGTCGCCCCAGGCCATCGCGTCGCGGGTGAGGGCGCCGTTGGTGACGACCACGGCGACGTCGGCACCGTGCACCGGGCCGGCGGTCCCCTTGACCTGGTACATCACCTGCACGCCGACCTTGGCGCCGACGGTGGTGTGCTTGGCCTGGAGGACGATCCGGCCGTGCCGGGGGTGGTGGCCGATCACGTCGGCGGCCTGGTCGCCCTGCCGGCCGACCTGGTCCGCCGTCCAGCCGTCCCGGACCAGCAGGTCGCGCAGCGCGTACTCGAAGTCCTGGTCGCCCATCGCGTCCACCTCGGCGAGGCTGAGTCGCAGGCCGGCCAGCCGTTCGGTGCGGGTGCGCTCCAGCATCGGGCCGCAGACGGCGCCGGCGAGCGCGAGCACGGCGACCACCGCGAGGAACACCCAGGAGCGCAGCAGCGCCTGGGTGATGCCGAGCACCGCGACCGCGACCGCCGCGGCGACGAGCGCCGCCGCCAGCCGCTCCACCGGGCCGCGCGGTTTGCGGAAGGGCGGGGCCATCAGGGCGCCCCCGCGATGGAGGACGCCGACGCCTCGGCGGACGCGGCGGGCGTCGCGGGCACCGGCCCGGCGGCGTCGTCGCGGTAGCCGACGAAGTGCCCGTAGAGGTAGAACACCGCGGCCGCCCCGGCGAGCACCCACCCGCTGGTCCGCCGCCCCGCGCGGCCACCGTTCCGGCCGCCACCGCCGCGACCGCCGCCCCCGCCCGATCCGGGTTCGCGCCGGAGATGGGCGCGCACCTCGACCCACGCACCGCCACCTGCCATACCTGCCTCCTTCGCCACAACGGCCCGCGTCGCACCGGCCTTCGGTGCCGCAGCCTTCGGTGTAGCAGCGGCGGCCGACAGCGGCGGGCCGTTGTTCGCCACCCGCACCGCCGGAGCGCCGGGAACCGGCCACCCCCACCGCTCCCGCCCCTCGCCGTCCGTGCCGCCCCCACCGCCCCGCACCCCGCCCGACCTGCGAGAACGCCCCCGCACCGACTTGACGGGAACCCGCCCGGCGCCCACACCCGAACACGCGCCGCCCCGCACGCCCCACGCACGCCCCACGCACGCCGAACGGCACCCGCCCGGCCCCCGCTCAGCGCCCCCACCCCCCGCTGCGCGCGACGGGCTGTCACATCCGGGCACGCCGCGCCGTCTCCCTCCCGGCAGCGGCCCTACCCGACACCGATCCGGAGCGGCCGGACACGGACGACCCACGGAGGACGGGCCCATGGCACGGCGGCGGACGACCATCATCGGCGGAGGCTTCGGCGGCCTGACGGCGGCCATCCCGGCGGCCGAGGCCGGCGCCGAGGTGACGCTCCACGAGGCGCACCGGCGGCTCGGCGGCCGGGCCCGCACCGCGCGGGCGCCGTACCGGGCCAACGAGGGGCCGCACGCCTTTGAACGGCACCCGGGCGCCCCCACCACCGCGCACCGGAAGTCGACCGGGCCGACTTCCTAGGCGGGGGCGGTGGCGGTGCGCAGCACCGCCTGGTCGCCGTGGGGGCCGTAGAGGTGGAGGATCTCCACGGCCTCGGAGCCGGCCGGGCCGAACCAGTGGGGTTCGGCGGTGTCGAACTCGGCGGCCTCGCCCGGGTGGAGGGTGAACACGCGGTCGCCGACGAGCAGCCGCAGCTCACCGGCGAGCACGTACAGCCATTCGTAGCCGGCATGGCTGACGAGCCTGGGTTCGCGCGGGGCCAGGACCTGTTTGAAGACCTGCACCCGGCCCGGGTACTGGGTGAGCGGGACGAGGACGCTGCCGGAGTCGCGTCGGCGGGGCCGGAGGTGGAGGCGGGGGTCGCCGGTGGCGGGGGCGGCGATCAGGTGGTCCAGGGCGACGCGGTGGGCGCGGGCGAGCGGGATGAGCAGGTCGAGGGTGGGGCGGCGGTGGCCGGACTCCACGCGGGACAGGGTGCTCACCGAGATGCCGGTGGCGGCGGCGAGGGCGTCCAGGGTGAGGCCGCGGCCGAGGCGCAGCGCGCGCAGCCGGGGTCCGATGGCGGCGATGGTCCGCGTGACGTCGTCCGTCGCGGCAAGGTCACCCATCGCGGCAGCGTCGATGGCCCCGTCGCCCGTCTCGGCGACGTCGTCGGTCGTGGTGGAGTCGGCGTCCATGGAGGCGATTGTGCCCCGGAGCCGCCTCTTTGCGGTTTCCGCAAGAACACTGCGCCCCGGCCCTCCTCCGACCGCAGCATGGGCGCGCCGATACGACCGTCCGACCGGAAGGCGCGCCCACCCCATGACCACCGCCACGGCCACCGCACCACCACCGCCGCCACCCCCTCCCCCGCTCTCCGCCCGTCGTCGTTGGACCGTGCTCGCCGTCTGCGCGCTGAGCCTGTTCCTGGTCGGCCTGGACACCACGATCGTCAACGTCGGCCTGCCCGCGATCGGGCGCGGCCTGCGGGTGGGCACCCGCGACCTGGAGTGGATCGTCGACTCCTACACCGTCGTCCTCGCCAGTCTGCTGATCACGGCCGGCGCGCTCGCGGACCGCTTCGGGCGCCGCCGGGTGTTCCAGTGCGGCCTGCTGTTCTTCGGCCTCGCCTCCCTCGGCTGCGCGCTCGCGCCCTCCGCGGGCGCGCTGGTCGCGGCGCGCGCCCTGCAGGGCGTGGGCGCCTCGATGCTCAGCCCGGTGGCGCTGGCGATCGTGGTGAACGCCATGCCCGACCCCCGGGAGCGGGCCCGGGCGATCGGGGTGTGGGCGTCGGTGTTCGGGCTGAGCATGGCGGCCGGGCCGGTGACCGGCGGGGCGTTGGTCGCCGCGTTCGGCTGGCGGTCGGTGTTCTGGGTGAACGTGCCGGTGGTGGCCGCGGCCGTGGTGCTGAGCGTGCTGTTCGTGCCCGAGTCCCGCGCGCCGCGGGCCCGCCGGCTCGACCTGCCGGGCCAGGCCCTGCTCATCGCGGCCGTGTCCGCGGCGGTCGCGGTGCTGATCGAGGGGCCGCGGCTCGGCTGGACCTCGCCGTGGGCGCTCGCCGGATCCGCGGTGGCGGTGGCGGCCACGACGGGGTTCGTGCGCGCCGAGCGTCACCGGGCCGAGCCGCTGATGGACCTCGGGCTGTTCCGGCGGCCGGTGTTCGGCACGGCCGTACTGGGCGCGGTGGCGGTGTTCGTCGCACTGACGGTGAGTCTGCTGCTCACCACGTTCCAGTTGCAGCACGCGCGCGGGTGGACGCCGACGGCCGCCGGGCTGGCCGTGCTGCCGATGGCGCTGGGGGCGACGGTGTGCGCACCGCTGTCCGGCATGCTGGTGGCCGGGGCCGGACCGCGCCGGCCGCTGCTGCTCGCGGCCTGGTCCACGGCGGCCGGAGGCGTACTGCTCCTCGTGCGGGCGTCGCTGTCCGACGGCGGCGGGGCGGACGTACCGCTGCTGCTGGTGGCCAACCTCCTGCTGGGCACCGGCTTCGGCTTCGCCAACGCGCCGATCACCAACACCGCCGTGGGCGGCCTGCCGGCGGACCGCGCGGGCGTGGCCGGGGCGATCACCTCGACGGCCCGCCAGCTCGGCTCGGCCGTCGGCATCGCGGTGGCCGGCGGCCTGGTGGCGGGATCGGCCCCGGCCGGCCTGGCCGCCGCCTCCCGACCGGGCTGGCTGCTGGTCACGGCCTGCGGCCTCTTCCTCCTCGTGGTCGCCCGCGCCGCCCGCCGCCGGTAGATCGGCTGCGACGGGCCTGGACCCGGCGCGGCACCCGCTGCCGTCCGGGACCGCCCGCCGGGCCGCCGCGTTCGACGTCGGGTGACCGGTCCGGGGCGGCCCGATGTCGGGCCGCCCCGGCCACGGCTCCCCGGCGGACGCCGCCGACGGGCGCTACCCCTGCTGGGGCGCGGCCACCGCCGACGGCGTGCCACCGGTCAGCTTCAGCAATTCCCCGTACGTCATCGGCACGACGGTGTGCGGGTGCCCGGCGGCGGCCCACAGCAGGTCGTAGCCGGCGAGGGCGGTGTCGACGACGGTGCGCAGCGGCGCCGGGTGGCCCACGGGGGCGACGCCGCCGATGGCCTGGCCGGTGGCCTCGCGCACCTGGGCGGCACCGGCCCGGGTGATCGGGCCGGTGCCCAGTTCGCCGGCCAGGTAGGCGGTGTCGACGCGGTGGGCGCCGCTGGTCATGACGAGCAGGGGCGCGCCGTCGCAGACGAAGACCAGGCTGTTGGCGATGGCGCCGACCTCGCAGCCGAGGGCGGCGGCCGCCGCGGCGGCGGTGCGGGCGGAGTCGGGCAGGACGCGGATCTCCCCGGGCAGACCGGCCGCGGCGAGCGCGTCGGCCACCGCCCGGCTGCGGGCGGGCAGGGACGTGTCGTCGGTCATCGCCCCATCCTGCCGCACACCGCCCGGCTCATCGGGCAGCACGTCCGCCCCCGGCCCCGCGGCGGCGCCCGGCACCTCGGGCAGGACGCCCGCCCGCCCCACCGCGCCGAGCACCGCCCGCACACCGGCCGTCAGGACCGAGGAGTCGCGCCCGGCGCCCCAGACCACCTCCCCGTCGACCCGTGCCTCGACGTAGGCGACCGCGTCGCTGTCGGGGCCGCCGCGCACGGCGTGCTCGGTGAACTGGAGGATGTCCACGGCGACCCCGGCCGCGCCGAGCGCCGCCGCCACGGCGGCCAGCGGCCCGTTGCCCTCGCCGTGGTGCGCGGCGTCGCCGAGGGTGAGCGTGGCCCGGTGCGCTCCACCGGTCCCGGCCGCCTCCTCGGTGCGCCATCCCACCCCGGCCGGCACCGCGTCCAGGTAGGTGGCGCGGAACAGCGCGTACAGCTCGTCGGCGGTGACCTCCCGCCCGCTGTCGTCGGTCGACTCCTGGACCACCCGGGAGAACTCGATCTGCAGCCGGCGCGGCAGTTCCAGCCCGTGTCCGGTCTGCAGCAGGTAGGCGATGCCGCCCTTGCCGGACTGGCTGTTGACCCGGATCACCGCCTCGTAGTCGCGCCCGAGGTCGGCCGGGTCGATCGGCAGGTAGGGGACGTCCCACGGCGCCTGCCCCGCAGGGACGCCGAGCCGGGCGGCGGTGGCGGCGTGGTGGGCCAGGCCCTTCTTGATGGCGTCCTGGTGGGTGCCGGAGAAGGCGGTGTGGACGAGGTCGCCGACGTAGGGGTGACGCTCGGGGACGGGCAGCCGGTTGCAGTGCTCGACGGTGCGGCGGATCTCGTCGATGTCGGAGAAGTCGACCATCGGGTCGACGCCCTGGGTGTACAGGTTCAGCGCGAGGGTGGCCAGGTCGACGTTGCCGGTCCGCTCGCCGTTGCCGAACAGGCAGCCCTCGACCCGCTGGGCACCGGCCAGCAGGGCCAGTTCGGCGCAGGCGATGCCGGTGCCGCGGTCGTTGTGCGGGTGCACGGAGAGGATCACCGCCTCGCGCCGGGCCAGCTGCCGGTGCAGGTACTCGATCTGGTCGGCGTAGACGTTGGGGGTGGCGATCTCGACGGTGGCGGGCAGGTTGTGGATCACCGGGCGGTCGGGGCTCGCGTCCCACAGTTCGGTGAGGCCGTCGCACAGTTCCAGCACGTAGTCCGGCTCGGTCAGGTTGAAGACCTCGGGCGAGAACTGGAAGCGGATCCCGGGGTGGTCGCCGGCCCGGCGGGCCATCCGCTCGGCGGCGGCGGTGACCAGCTCCCGCACCTGGGCCCGGTCGCGGCCGAGGACGAGTTCGCGCCAGACGGGGGCGGTGGCGGTGTAGAGGTGGACGACGACCCGGGGCAGGCCCTCGACGGCCTCGAAGGTGCGGTCGACCAGGTCGGCGCGGGCGGCGGTGAAGACGACCACGGTGACGTCCTCGGGCACCGCGCCGGGGGTGGTGGCGAGGTGGCGCACGAAGTCGAAGTCGGTGCGGCTGGCGGAGGGGTAGCCGACCTCGATCTCCTTGAAGCCCATGGCGAGGAAGAGGTCGAACATCCGGCGCTTGCGGCCCGGGTCCATCGGCTCGGCCAGCGCCTGGTTGCCGTCCCGCAGGTCGACCGGGACCCACAGCGGGGCCCGCTCGATCCGCCGGGCGGGCCAGCGGCGGCCGCCGGGCAGGGCGTCGACGGGCGGCAGCGGGACGCGGGCGTGGGCGGGGCGGTAGCGGTGGAACGCCATGGCGCCGGCGCGCTGGCGGTTCCAGGCGGGGGCGTCGGCCGGGACCGGTCCGGCCGGTGTGCGCAGGGTGGGGAAAGGCTTGGCGTTCGGTGCGGATTCGGTGGAGCGCACGGGAGTGCGGGTCCTTCCCTGGTTCGGTGTCGGGGGACGACGACCGGCAGCACGGCGACCCGCAGCGGGGTGCCGGTCTGTCAGACCCCGCTGCGGCCACCGAGAAGAAGGCTCCACGTCTGCATGATGCCGGGTACCGTAGCCGTGAACCGCCCGCCGGAACAACCCCGTTCCATCCACCGGGACTTGCGGGGCGGCGAGGAGGGGCGGGGACGGGGGTCGCGGAGGAGCCGGGACGGGCCCGCAGCGGGCCCGCCGGGGGCTCCGCGCGGCTCGGCGGAGCCGTGAACCCCGCACTTCGGCGGTGTTAAGGACTTGTGTGTGCGCCCGCCGAAGATCGAACGGGCTTTCACTCCTAACACACCGTATGACTAGTATCGCCTCGTCATAAAGCCCGTGCCCCGGTCGGTGCGGCCCTCCCGGGCCGGCCGCCAGCCCCAAGGAGTCAGCTCTGCGCGCGCGTGCGAATCGGCGGCCCCCGACGCCGAAGGCCCCCCGCAGGCGTCGGCCGCGCCTGTCACTGCGGACGGCTCTGCTCGTCCTCGCCCTCGTCCCCAGCATCGCGCTGGCCGTCCTGTGGGCGGTCACCAGCGGTGTGACCTTCCTCGACTTCCGGCGCCTGGCGGACCAGGGCCTGCTGGCCCAGCAGGCGGGACAGCCGTCCAACATCGTCTACTACAACCTCCAGGAGGAGCGCCGGCTCAGCGCCGAGGTGCTCGCCCGGACCGGCACCGCCGGGGCCGCCGTCTTCGTCGAGCAGCTGAAGCAACAGCGCCGGCTCACCGACGAGGCCGTGCAGAAGTTCCAGGCCCTCTCCCGGGAGACCGGCGGCAACGCGCCCACCGAGGTGCTCACGGCCGTCGACGAGGCCCGGCGCGCCATGGAGAAGCTGGCCGACCAGCGGGCCGCCGTCGACAAGGGCACCACCGACCAGCAGGGCGTCTACACGTACTACACCGACCTGATCGCGGTGGACCTGCGGCTGTTCACCGCCCTCAGCCACGTCGACGTCGGCGAGGTCACCTGGATCTCCAAGACCCTGGTCAACGCCTTCTGGGCGAAGGAGATGCTGGCCCGCGAGGACGCGATCCTGGCCCGCGGCTGGCCGTCCGGCAAGCTCAACGCCTCCGACTACCAGCTCGTCCAGCAGTCGATCGGCGCCCAGGAGCACCTCTTCACCGTCCAGGTCGTCCCCTACCTCCCGCAGGACGAGCGGGGCGCCTGGACGGACGTGCTGAGCGGCACCGCGTGGCAAGCCAAGGCCTCCGTGGAGCAGGCGATCACCCGCCCGACCGTCGCCGACGCCACCGGCACCGTCCGGCTCCCGCAGCTGCAGGACCAGTGGCGCCAGGCGGTCGACCAGGTCAACCCGCAGCTGGTGAAGGCCCTCGAAACCCGCACCGAAGGCGTCGTCCAGGTCGGCAAGGACTCGTTCCTCTCGCTGCTCACCCGGGTCGTGCTGACCGCGGTGATCGGCCTGCTCGCGCTGATCGCGGTGGTCGTCGTCAGCTGGCGGCTGACCCGCTCGCTGCGCCTGCGGATCAAGGACCTGCACCACCAGGCGCAGGACCTGGAGCGCACCCTGCCCGAGGTCGTCGAGCGCCTCGCCCGCGGCGAGCAGGTCGACGTCGAGGCGGAGAGCCGGTCGATCACCGCCGGGGCGCGGGCCCGCGGCGGCGACGAGCTGGCCGAGCTGGGCAAGGCGATGAACCTCGCCCGCGCCTCCGCGCTGGAGACCGCCGTCCGGCAGGCCGAGCAGCACCGCGGCTTCGAGCGGCTGCTCCAGCGGATCGCGCGCCGCACCCAGCTGCTGATCGGCCAGCAGCTGCGCAAGCTGGACGCCCTGGAGCGGCGGCACGAGGACCCGGAGGTGCTGGAGGGTCTGTTCGACCTCGACCACCTGACCGCCCGTCTGCGCCGCTACGAGGAGAACCTGGTCATCATGGCCGGCGGCCAGCCGCAGCGGAAGTGGCGCAAGCCGGTGCCGCTGCTGGACGTGCTGCGCTCGGCGCAGGGCGAGGTGCAGGAGTACCGCCGGATCGTCCTGGACGTCGAGGGCCACCCCTGGCTGTCCGAGCGGGCGGTCGGACCGGTCGCCCACGTGGTCGCCGAACTGATGGAGAACGCGGCCAGCTTCTCGAAGCCGCCCACGCCGGTCGACGTGCGGGCAGCCGTCGTCGGGCGCGGGCTCGCCATCGAGATCGAGGACCGCGGCCTCGGCATGGACCTGGAGCAGTACGACGCGGCCAACGCGCTGATGGCGGCCGCGCTCGCCGACGACCCGCCGCGCACCGACATGCTGGCGCGCGGCGACGACATCCGCCTCGGCTTCCACGTGGTGGGCCGACTGGCGGCCGCGATCGGCCTGCAGATCGAGTTCCGCCCGTCGGCCTTCGGCGGGACCAGGGTGGTCGTGCTGGTCCCCGGCGAGTACGTGCTGGACGGGGACGCCGGGCTGCCGGACGGCGCGGCGGTCACCCCGATCCCGCTCGCCCGGCGCCAGCGGCCCGAGCAGCGCGAGGAGCGGGCGCCGCTCGCCTCGGTGACCGAGATGCCCTCGGCCGCGACCGCCCCGGCGTCCTCGCCGGTCGTCGCGGTGGACGAGGCCGAGGAGCGGGCGGCCCTCGAAGGGCCCGGGGCGGACCCGGACCCGACGGGCGCCGACTGGTTCACCCCGGGCACCCACCCGGCACCGGCCCAGGCCTTCGCCCACGTCGAGTACGTGCCGCCGTCGGACGACGAGGTGCTCGGGGCCCCGGCCCGCACCGGCTTCGACGACGGTTTCGGCGACGGCTTCGGCGGCCACGTCGACACCCGGTACGACCACGGGCTCGGTGACGGGATCGGTCACGGGCTCGGCGACGGGCTCGGCGCCGGGCGCGGTGACGGCTTCGCGCCCGGCGACGCGGACGGCTACCTGTACCCGCTCACCGAGCCGGGCCGGCCGGTCGAGCACGGCTCGCCCGACGACCCGTACGGCTACGTCGCCGGAGCCGGACACGGAACCGGAACCGGACTCGGAGCCACCGGTACCGGCACCGGGGCGCCGTACGACGACCCCGCGTACCCGGACATCGCCTACGCGACGGTGACGCCCGACGAGGCCCCGTACGCCGACGAGCAGTACCGGCCCGCCGACCACTACCGGCTGGCCGAGCGGCGCCGCGAGGACGGCCCGGGCCCGGCGGAGCAGCCCGCCGTCGCCCCCGAATCGGCCCCGGCCCCGGCGGCCCGACCGGCGGGCTCCCAGCCCCCGCTGCCGCAGCGGGTCCGGCAGGCCAGCCTGGCCGCCGAGCTGCGCGTGCCCCCGCCGCCCCGGGCCCCCTACGCCGGCCACCCCGGCGTCGGAGGCACCGGCGACCCGGGCCACCTCGGCACCGCAGGCACCCCCGCCACCCCCGGCACCCCCGGCACCGCCGGGAGCCCCGGCACCGCCCCGGCCGCCGCAGGCCCGTTCCAGCGCCCGGCCCGCCGCTCGGGCGCCACGGTCGGCGCCTTCCAGCGCCAGTCCCGGGCCGCCCGCGGCCTGGCCGGCACCGCGCCCGGTCACCCCGACCCCGCCGGCCCCGACCGCACGACCGCGGACCACCACGCGGACCACATCGCGGACCACGCCGCGGCGCACCGCGGCCTGCCGCCCGGCCCGGCCGCCCCCACGGCCGTCACCGGCCCCCCGACTCCCGCGCCGGGTTCCTCCCCCTGGGCCCTCCCGGCCGCGGACCCCCGAACCACGAGGACGGAAGAGCAGTCATGAACCGCACCATCGCCACCCACCAGGACCTCGACTGGCTGCTGGACGGACTCGTCGACGCGGTGCCCGGCACGAGAAGCGCCGTTCTGCTCTCCGACGACGGCCTCGTGGTCAGCCACTCGCGCTCCATCGACCGCGCCGACGCCGATCGCCTGGCGGCCGTCGCCACCGGCCAGCAGAGCCTGGCCCGGGGCATCGGCCAGCTCTTCGACGGCGGCCCGGTGCACCAGGTGATCATCGAGCTGGCCGAGCTCTGGCTGTTCGTCATCTCCGCCGCGCAGGGCACCCACCTGGCGGTGGTCGCCGACCAGGAGGTGGACGCCGAGGTGATGTCGGTGGCCATGCACCAGCTGGTCCAGCAGGTCGGCCAGAAGCTCAGCACCCCGGTCCGCAGCGAGTTCGACGCCTTCGCCGCCAGGAACCGGGGGTGACGCCACGGTGAGGCCACACTGGAGCGAGCTGCCCGACGAGGACGAGGACGACGACTACGGCGCGGGCACGATGGTGCGCCCGTACACCATCACCCGCGGCCGGACGGCGCCGGAGCACGACCACCTCACCCTGATCACGCTGCTGACCACGGTGGAGGAGCTCGCGGACCCGGTGCTGGGCGCCCGCTCGTCCGGGGCCCGCGGGCTGCAGCCGGAGCACCGCCGGATCCTGGAGCGGTGCCGCCGGCCGGCCGCCGTCGCCGAGGTGGCGGCCGGGCTCGACCTGCCGGTCTCGGTGACCAAGATCCTCCTGGGCGACCTCATCGCCCAGGGGTTGCTGCGGGCCCGGGCGCCGATCTCGGTGGCCCGGGCCTCGGGGGACGGCGGCCTGGACCTCGGGCTGCTCACGGCCGTACGCGAAGGACTCCGGAGGCTCTGAACCATGGCACCATCCGCACCTCTCCCTTCCTCCCGCTCCTCCCACCCCTCCCCCCTCACAGCCGCCGCCCCAGCGGCGCTGAAGATCCTCATCGCCGGCGGCTTCGGGGTCGGCAAGACCACCCTGGTCGGCACGGTCAGCGAGGTCGCCCCGCTGCGCACCGAGGAGTACCTGACCCGCGCCAGCGAGGGCGTGGACGACCTGTCCGGGGTGGACAACAAGGAGACCACCACGGTCGCGCTGGACTTCGGGCGGATCACGGTCAGCCCGGAGCTGGTGATCTACCTGTTCGGCACACCCGGCCAGGAGCGCTTCTGGTTCATGTGGAACGACCTGGTGAACGGCGCACTCGGCGGCATCGTGATCGCGGACACCCGCCGGCTGGAGACCAGCTTCGCCTCGATCGACTTCTTCGAGAGCCGGGGCATCCCGTTCGTGGTGGCGATCAACTGCTTCCACGGCGAGAACACCCGCACCGTGGCGGAGGTCCGGGCCGCGCTGGACCTCGACCCGCAGGTGCCGATGCTGGTCGGCGACGTGCGGGTGCGGATGTTCGGGCGGGACCTGCTGCTCGCGCTGGTCGACCACCTGATGGAGCTGTCGGCCGACGCCCAGGCCCGCTGAAACGTTTCCCTCCCTCCCCCTGCTTCGTCCCCCGCTCCACCCCTCGCTTCCTCCTCCCCGTTTCCTCCCGCTTGGAGTACCACCACCATGACCCCACCCCTGCGCGTCCTCGTCCACGGCGCCGGCATCGGCGGCCTGACCGCCGCCACCGCCCTCGCCGGCCGCGGCCACCGGGTCGACGTCGTCGAGCTGCGCGACGCCCTGGAGGCGCTCGGCGTCGGCATCATCCAGCCCTCCAACGCGCTGCACGTGATGCGCGAGATCGGCGTGCTGGAGCAGTGCCTGGCGGTCGGCTTCGAATGGGAGGTGCTGACCATCTGCGACCCGGCCGGCGGTGTCCTCGCGAAGATCCCGCAGCCCCGGATGGACGGCGCGCCGTCCAACAACGGCATCCCCCGCCCGGCGCTGGCCAAGGTGCTCGCCGAGTCCGCCACGGCAGCCGGGGCGACCCTGCGCTTCGGCACCACCGTCACCGAACTCGCCGACGAGGGCGAGGAGGTGGCGGTCACCCTGTCGGACGGCAGCAGCGCCCGCTACGACCTGGTGGTCGGCTTCGACGGCATCGGCTCGCCGCTGCGCAAGCGACTGTACGGCGAGAAGTACGCGCCCGAGTACACCGGATTCGCCAACTGGCGGGCCACGCTGCCGCGTTCGCCCGAGCTGCAGGGCGTGCTGATGTCCACCGGCAACCTCGCGGCGAAGGCGCTGCTGACCCCGATCAGCGACGAACTCATGTACCTGGGCTCGGTGTTCGCCGAGGCCGCGGACTTCCGCCCGGACCCGGAGCGCGCCCACGAGCAGCTGCGCGAGCGGCTGGCCGGCTTCGGCGGGCCGATCGCCGAGGCGCTGGCCCGGGTCACCGACCCGGCGGCGGTGGTGTACTCGCGGATCTCGCAGGTCACCGTCGAGGAGCCGTGGCACGTCGGCCGGGTGGTGCTGGCCGGCGACGCCGCGCACGCCTCCACCCCGCACCTGGCACAGGGCGCCGCGATGGCCGTCGAGGACGCCCTGGTGCTGGCGCAGAGCCTGGACGCCGCCGAGACGGTGCCCGCGGCGCTGGCCGCCTGGGAGGAGCGCCGCCGGCCGCGCGCCATGTGGGTGCAGGCGCTGTCCCGGGCGGTCCTCAAGCAGGAGACCGGCACGCCGACCACCCCGGAGGAGGACGAGCTGCTCAAGGTCGGCGTCCCGGGCGCGGCGCACGTGCTCGTGAAGCCGTACTGATCCGGCCACCACGGCCCGCCGATCCGGCCGCTACGGCCCGGTAGCCCGCACGCGAACCACCCGGACCCGGTGCGGACTTGTGTCCGCGCCGGGCCCCGGACAGACTTGACGCCCGTCCGACAAAGTGGCCAGCGCCCGAGGGGGACGGATGACGCCGTCGTTGTTCCGCATGCTCGACCTGTACGAGGCCGTGGAACGGGCCCGGCGACGACCGGACGGGCGGCTGTTCGTCTCCGGCGACAACGGCGGCCATCCCTTCGTGGCCGACTACCTCGGTGACCTCGCGCACACCCCGCCGTACCGGCTCGGCGACGTCGGCCGCTTCTCGGCGCTCGGCGAGGACCTCCCGCTGCGCGCCAAGATCGCCCGCCTGCACGAGAGTTACGACGCCGAGCCGTGCTCGCCGGACCAGGTCGTCCCGGCCGGTGGCGCCAGCGCGCTGCTCGCCACCTTCTGCACCTGGCTGCGCACCACCGACCGCACCCGGGTCCACTACCTGCCGCCGGTGTCCCACCGGTTCGCCTACGTCTTCCGGCGGTTCGGCATCGAGCCGGTCCCGGTCGCCGAGGCGCACGCCCACCAGCCCGGGCTCGACCTGCGGCTGCCGGACGAGCGGACCGTGCTGCTGCTCACCGACCCGGTCTGGTACACCGGCCGGCGAGTGCCCAGGCTGGTGCTGAAGCAGCTCGCCGAGTGGCAACTCGCCACCGGCTCCCTGGTGTTCGTCGACGGTACCTTCCAGTACATGCGCTGGGACGGCGGGCGCCGCGAGGACTCCGCCGCGCTGCCCGCCGACCTCACGCTGCGGATGGTCTGCCCCACCAAGTTCCTGGCCATCCACGGCTACCGCTGCGCCCACCTGCTGGTGCCCGAGCCGTTGCGAGAACCGCTCGCCGAGCTGCACCTCAACCTGCACGGCGATGTCACCCTCGCCGACCGGCTGTTCGCCCACCGGGCCGCCGACCTGATGCTGATCGAGGGCAACCACCGCCTGCTCGACCACGTCCGCGCCAACCACCAGCGCCTCACCGCCTCCGGGGCGCTGGCGGCCCAAGAGCCGGTCGACACCGGCTACTTCCTGTTCGCCCGCCCCACCGCCCCGCCCGAGCAGCTGCTCGCCCTGGACGGCCGGCACTTCGAACTCCCCGGCCACCCCGGCTATGTGCGGATCAACCTGCTCAACGAACCGGCTCTGGCAGGACTGGTGGAGCTGTGCGACCACCGGCCCGGGTGATCGTGTGCCGCCGGGCCCAGACCGCCGCCGAGACCCGGGCCACCAGGCGGGCCGCCGGATCGGCCTCGGCCCCGTCGGCGCCCGAGGCCAGCGGGCCGGTGTAACAGACGGCCAGCAGGTACGGCGGACAGTCCTCCGGGCTGACCAGGCCGACACAGTGCCGCGCGCCGGGGATCCAGCCGTTCTTGAACGCGACCCTGGTCCCCGGCGGCAGCCCGGCCGCGAGGTCGCCCCGGAAGGCGTTGCGCTCCAGCAGCGCGAACAACTCCGGGTCGCCGTCCAGGGACTGCAGCAGCCGGACGAGGTCGCGCGCGGTGACCAGGTTGTGCAGGCCCGCCGCACGCGCCGGGTGGTCCTCGATGCCGCGCGGGCTGGCGCTGCGGGTGGCCCCGGCGCGCCGCCACACCTCGTCGACGGCCTCGTGGCCGGCCCGGGCCAGGCAGAGGTTGGTGGCGAGGTTGGACGAGTGGGTGATCATCCGCTCGGTGAGCAGCCCCAGCGGCACGGTGGCGCCGAGCAGCGTCCACGGGACCGGATCGCTGTCCCGCTCCGGATCGTTGGCGAACTCACCTCCCGCCCGCGACACGAAGCCGTTGACCACGGGCACCGGTTCGCCGGGGTCGGCCCCGGCCCGGTGCAGTGCGGCCAGGACGGCGACCTTCATCGTGCTGGCGGCGTCGTGCGGCTCGTCCCCGTTCCGCTCGAACACCGGTTCTGCGCCCCATGGGGCGACCACTACGGAAAGCATGTCGGCCACCGTCCCCGCCCGGAGCCCACCCCAAACCGACGCACGCCTCGACGATGCCGCCGGGCGGCCACCGGCCGCACCCCACGTCCGGTTGAGACCGCACGCACGGGTCATGGATACTCTTGGCGATCCCGCATCCACCCGCCCGCACACGGTTTCTGTCGGTGCGTCAACCACGTGACGCCGATTCCGTGCCTGCTGCTCCAGGAGGATCCCGCCCGTGCCAGCATCCCGTCAGGTCGGCCTCGCGCTCGCGGCCGCCGGCTCCGCGATCGCCGGGACCGTGCTCCCGTTCACCGCGCACGCCGAGACCACCGTGCTCCACGTCGACAACGGCCCCCGCTCGAACTGCTCGGACGCCGGGACCGGCACCCGGGAGCGGCCTTTCTGCACGGTCCAGGCCGCCGCCGACGTGGCCGGCCCCGGGCAGACCGTCCAACTCGCACCCGACCGGCGGTTCACCGGCCAGGTCACCGTCAGGCGCTCCGGCGAGCCCGGTCGTCCGATCGTCTTCCAGGGCGCCGAGCAGGCCGACCGCGTGCCGAACGCGTCCGTGGGCACCCGCCACTGGGCCCCGGGGGCGCCCCCCGCTCCGCACGCCTTCGTGTTCGAGGGCGTGCACGACGTCACCGTGTCAGGCCTGCGCCTCGACGCCCCGCAGGAAGGCGTGCTCGTCAGGGACTCCACCCGGATCCTCGTCGACCACAACGACGTGGAGGCGGGCGATCCGGCCCGCGGCGGCGTCCGGGCCTTCCCGGCGGCGACCCCGAGCGTCCGGATCACCGGTACGGGCGCGAACGTCACAGTGAGCCGCAATCGGGTCTCCGCCGCGCCCGTCACCGGCGTCGCGGTCGACAGCGGGACCTCCGGCGTCGTCGTCACCACCAACCTGATCACCGGGGGCGCCGGCCGCGGTGTGGTGGCCACCGACGCGCCCGGCACGATCGTGGTGGGCAACACCTTCGCACGGAATTGCGGGACCGACCTGGAGTTCGCCGGGAACTCCACCGGGTCGGTGGCCGAGAACAACATCCTGGCCAAGCGTCCCGCCCCGCGCTGCGGCGGCACGCCGCCCACCGCGACACCCCTGGTGGTGTCGGCCGGATCCGTCCGGAGCACCAAGGTCGACTACAACACCGTCGTCCCGTCGGGCCCGTACGCCTATTCCTGGGGCGGCACCCCGTTCGCCACCCCCGAGGCCTTCCGGGCCGTCGGACAGGGCGCGAGCGACAACGCCGTCGACCCGGGATTCGCCGCCGACGGCGGGGACTACACCCCGTCCGCCGTGGCGGGTCTGACGGACGCGGCCGACCCGACCGCCCTCGGCACCCTGGCCACCGACCTCCACGGCGCCGAGCCGGCCGATCACCCGGGCTTCCCCAGCCCCACCGCGTGGGGCTACCGGGACCGCGGCGCCATCGAGCTCCAGGACCCGCTGCGCATCCGCGTGAGCGCCCGCCCCCGCCCCCGGCCCGGCCACCCGCTCAACGCGCGGTTCGCGGTCGGGTACTCCGCCGGCTGGGTACCGGGCACCGCGAGCCTGGACTTCGGGGACGGCAGCGCGCCCCGTGCCGTCGAGCCCGGCCACGGGTTCCTCGACCACGACTACCCCGCCCCCGGCACCTACACCGTGACGCTCACCGCGACCGGCCCGGCCGGCCCGGTCCGCACGTCCACCTCCGAGGTCACCCTGCCCGGCCCCGGCCGCACCGGCGGCTCCTGAGCACGGACGGCCGACGGCCGGGGGCCGCTGTTCGGCGGACGGCCCCTCAGGCACGCCGGGCGTTGCGGTACGGGTGCCGGTGCGCGCGCGGGTGCCCGTGCCGGTGCGGCTCGCGGGGGCGCTCCGGGGCGAGTCGGGCGGCCGGGAGGCGGACGGTGTCCAACGGCCCGACGGCCCGACCGGTCTCCTCCCCGTCCCCGGCGTCCCCGGCGTCCCCGGCGTCCCCGGCCAGCGCCGCGAGGTAGCGGGCCCGGGGCTGCGGAACGGCGCCGAGCGAGCGCACGTGCGGGGAGTCCCGCTGGGCGTCCAGCAGCGTACCCCCGGCGGCGGCGAAGCGGGCGGCGAGGTCGGCGACGGCCACCCGGGCGGCGTCCGGGCGGCGGTGGAACATCGAATCCAGGCTGAGCACCGGCCCGGCGACGATCCCGAACACCCCGCCGACCAGCTCGCCCTCCTCCCACACCTCCGCGCTGTGGGCCGCGCCGATCCGGTGCAGACCGGTCAACGCCCGCTGCAAGTCCTCGGTGAGCCAGGGAGGTTCACGGCCCTCGGCGCAGGCCGCGAGCACCTCCCCGAAGGCCAGGTCGGCGGTGGTCCACCAGTCCAGGCGGTTGCGCAGCAGCCGGGAGAGCTTGCGACCGAGCCGGACGCCGTCGACGGCGAGCAGCGGCCGCGGGTCGGGCGACCACCAGGCGAGCGCGTACGGGTCGGCGGCGGGGTCGGCGTCGGCCTCGGGGTCGGCGCCGGGGACCGGCAGCAGGGCGATCTCGCCGGCCGCCACCGCCCCCTCGCAGCGGGCCTCGTTGAAGGCGCTCGCGTAGGGGTCGGCGGCGGGCAGCGGGAACAGTCCGCGCCGGTAGGCGGCGAGCAGCGTGCGGGGCGCGAGGTCGGCGCCGAACGCGGCCGGGCCGTCGGCGGGCGCCCGGGCGACGTCGAGCGCGGCGAAGAGCTCCTCGGGGGCGGTGGCCGTCATCGCGGCGCCTCCAGCGGCGGTGTCTCCACGAGCGGTGCCTCCGGCGTCGACGCCTGCCGCGGCCGGGGCTCGCGCGGCGCGTCGAGGAAGCCGTCCGCGGTGAGCCGGTCGAGGTAGAAGTCGAGCAGGGCGTCGTCGACGGCCGGCAGTTCCACCCCGCTTCCGGCCAGCGCCCGTTCGGTGCCGGCCCGGTCGAAGCGCGGGAACATGGGCCGGAAGTACAGCTCGCTGATGGACAGTTCGGTACCCGGCACGCGGTCGACGAAGAGCGGCACGAACGGCGTCATCGGGTGGGTGGGGTGCCCGGCGGCGAACCGGACGAGGTCGCGCACCCACCGCGGGTAGGGGACGAGGTCGACGCGGTGGCCGCGGGCGCGCAGCCGGGCGGCGAGGTCGGCGAGGTCCGCCGGGTGCGGCGAGGTCAGGTGGTAGACCTCGCCGATGGCGGGGGCGTGGGCGACCACGTGGCAGATCGCCCGGCTGAACCGGTCGGCCGGCACGAAGTCCAGCGGCAGCCGGACGTCGGGGCAACTGCCGCTCTGCGCGATGTACTTGATCAGCGCGCAGATCTCGGTGCCGGTGTTCATCACGCCGGTGCGCAGGTCCCCGGTGACGTCGTTGGTGCGCAGCACGGTGACCGGCAGCCCGCCCGCGGCGGCGTGGTGGAGCAGCTGTTCGGCGACCCACTTGCTCTCGACGTAGCCGACGGCGAGCTTGTCGGGATGGGCGAGCGGGGTCCGTTCGGCGACCTCCCGCACGCCCGCCGGGCCGAAGCCGGCCAGCACGGCGAGGGTGGAGAGGTAGTGGACGGGGATGCCGCGGGAGTGTCCGGCGAGGCGGATCACCTCGCGGGTTCCGGCGACGTTGGCGGCGCGCAGCTGGTGGTAGGGGTAGAGGAAGTTGACCTGGCCGCCAAGGTGGTGGACGGCGTCGAGGCTGCCGGCCAGCCGTTCGAAGTGCGGTCGGCCCAGGCCGAGCCGGGGTTCGGCGAGGTCGCCGACGAGCGGGACGACGCGGCGGTCGGCGAGGTCGTGGCGCAGGTAGCGCTGCTGGGCGGCGCGCAGGCGTTCGAGGGCGTGCTCCTCGTCGGGGGCGCGGACCAGGCAGTGGATCCGGGCGTCGGTGGTGTGCAGCAGGGCGTCCAGCAGGTGGGCGCCGCAGAAGCCGGTGGCGCCGGTGAGCAGGATCTCGGTGGGTTCGGCGCGGGAGGGGGCGGGGCTCCAGGACTGCCGCAGGGGGGTGTCGAGGCGGGCCTCGGCGGCCCAGTCGACGGCGGCCTCGCCGGCGGGGGGCTCACCGGCGGCGAGGGTGGCGGCGGCGAAGGCGCGCAGGGTGGCGTCGCGCAGTAACGCGCGGGTGAGGAAGCGGATCCGGGTGACGTCGATGCCGAACACGATGCGGGCCCGGGCGAGCATCTCCATGGCGAGCAGGGAGTTGCCGCCGAGTTCGAAGAAGTCGTCGTCGGGGCCGATCTCCTCGATGCCGAGCAGTTCGGACCAGAGCTGGGCGACGCCGGTCTCGACGGCGGAGCCGGTGCCACCGGGGGCGGGCGCCTGCTCGCGGCGGTCGGGGGGCGCGTCCGCCCGGGCCCGCGCCGCCGCCCCGTCCGGCCGGTCCCCGGCGTACCGGTCCCCGTCCGCCGGGCGCCCGTCCGCCCGGTCGCCGTCGCGCGGCCGCACCCGGGGCGGGGCGTCCGGCAGCCGGCGGCGGTCGATCTTCCCGGCCGGGGTGAGCGGCATGCCGGCGAGCGGTACGAACCGGTCCGGGACCATGAAGTCCGGCAGCCGTTCGGCGAGGTAGGCGCGGATCCGGCCGCGCCGGGCGCGGGGGCCGGAGACGGCCCGGTCGGTGAGCGTGTAGTACGCGGTGAGCACACGGCTGCCGTCGCCGCCCTCGCCGGCGGCGACCCGCGCCTGCCGGACGTCGGGGTGGCCGGCGAGCACGGACTCGACCTCGGCGGGGTCGACGCGGTGGCCGCGGATCTTCAGCTGGTCGTCGTAGCGGCCGAGGACCTCCAGGGTGCCGTCCGCCCGCCAGCGCCCGGCGTCGCCGGTGCGGTACATGCGCTCGCCGGGACCGGGGGCGTAGGGGTCGGGAAGGAACGCTTCGGCGGTCGACCCGGGCGCCTTCCAGTAGCCGCGGGCCAGGCCCGGCCCGCCGAGGTGGATCTCGCCCTTCTCGCCGGGTCGCACGGGGCTGAGCCGGGCGTCCAGCACGTGCACCCGCACCCCGGGCAGCGGCCGTCCGATCGGTACCGGGGCGCCGGGCCCGTGCGGACCGGGCGCGGCGAGCGTGCGCCGCGTGACGGCGCCGAGCGTGGAGGTGACGGCCGCCTCGCTGACCCCGTAGGCGTTGACCAGCCGGACGCCCGGCAGCCGCTCCAGGCTGGCCCGGCAGTCGTCCTCGTGCACGGTGTCTCCGCCGACCACGATCAGCCGCAGTCCCTCGGGCGCGGGTCCGCCGGGCGGGAAGAGGCCGAGCAGGTGGTGCCAGTAGGCGGGCGTGAGGTCGGCGACGGTGAGCCGCAGCCCGGGCATCCGGTGGGCGAGCTCCGTGGGCGCCCAGGTGCGGGCGCCGCCGAGGACGAGGGTGGCCCCGGCGGCGAGGGTCGCGAAGACCTGCTCCAGCGAGGTGTCGAAGCCGAGCGCGGCGAGCTGGAGCACCCGGTCGGCCGGGGTGAGCCCGTAGGCGTCGATCACCCGGTCCAGGGTGAAGGCCAGGGCGCGGTGGGTGACCGGCACGCCCTTGGGGGTGCCGGTGGTCCCCGAGGTGTAGATCAGGTACGCCAGGTCGTCCGGCGCGCCGATGTCGGGCACCTCGGCCGGCGCGGCGGCGCCCTCGTCCGGGGTCACCGTCCGCGCCTGCGGGAAGCGCGTCCCCTCCCCCGCCACGACCAGGTGCGCGCCGCAGTCCGCGACCAGCCGGGCGAGCCGCCGGTGCGGGTGCGCCGGATCCAGCGGCAGGAAGGCCCCGCCCGCCTTGAGCACGGCGAGCCAGGCGGTCACCAGGTCCGCTCCGCGCTCCAGGCACACCGGGACGATCCGCTCGGGCCCGGTGCCCAGGGCGCGCAGCACGGCGGCGAGCCGTTCGCTGCGGGCGTCCAGCTCTCCGTAGTCGAGCGTGCCGTCGTCCGCGACGACGGCGGCGGCACGCGGGTCGTGCGCGGCGCGCGCCCGGACCAGCCCGTGCACGGTGCCGACGGGCCCGGACCGGGGTCGGGCTCCGGTCCCGGGGGCGTGTCCGGGGGGCCCGCAGCCGAGTCCGGCGGGAGCCCACTCGCGCTCCACGTACCGGCGGCAGTCCTCGCGCGGGGCGGGCCCGAACACCGGGCGCCAGCCGCCCGGCACCGTGAGGTCCCCCGGCCAGATCGCGTACTGACCGTCCTGGCTGACCAGCACGGCGTGACGTCCGGAACGCGCTCCGGGACGTGCTCCCCGTGCGCTCTCTGCTGCATCGTCCACCGGCTTGACCTCGTGCTGTGGCGGCAGAATGCTGGGAGGTGCGACATTTCCGACTATACGCACTCAAGGCCCATTTCGAACGTCCGACCGGACCTCCCCGGCCCGGGACGGACGCTCGCGAGCCCCTGCCCGGACCCCACCGCCCCACTCGGGGCGGGCGTGGTGATGCCGAGGAGGAGGTAGCTCGTTGACACGTCGGCGCCAACGCCTGATGGTCTGTTACCTGGCGTGGATGGTGCTGTTCACCGGCATCTACTACACCAACCCCTCCCAGCGGATCATCTGGTGGACGGGCATCGGCCTGGGCGGCGTCGCCGCCATCGTGGTCGGCGTCCGCCTCAACCGCCCCTCCCACGCCGTCTACTGGTACCTGCTGGCGCTCGCCAACCTCAGCTTCACCGCGGGCGAGGTGGTGCAGGTCGTCCAGATGCAGTTCCTGCACCTGGGCAGCCCGTTCCCGTCCGTCGCCGACGGCTTCTACCTCGCCGAGTACCTGCTCTACGCGGCCGGCGTGCTGGGCTTCATCCGCTGGCGGACGGCGCATCAGGACCGGGCCAGCCTGCTGGACGCGCTCATCCTCACCATGGGCCTGGCGCTGCTCGCCTGGATCTACCTGATCCTGCCCTACGCCCGGAACCCGGACCTGGACTGGTTCCAGAAGGCCGTCTCGATCGCCTACCCGCTCGGCGACGTCGTCGTGCTCGCCCTGCTGCTGCGGCTGATCGTGCCGCGCGGCGGGGTCAGCCGCTCCCTGCAGCTGCTCGCCGCCGGAACGGTCGGCCTGCTGGTCTCCGACATCCTGTACGGGCTGATCCTGCTGCACGGCGACTGGCGCATCGGCACCCCCGTGGACCTCGGCTGGGCCGCCTTCTACACCGCCTGGGGCGCCGCCGCGCTGCACCCCTCGATGGTCGAGCTGACCAGGCCCATCCCCAGCCAGCAGCCCGACATCGGCCCCGGCCGGCTCGCCCTGCTCGCCGCCGCCTCGCTGATCGCGCCGACCATCCTGATGGTGGAGGCGGCCAACGGGAACACCAGCAACGCCGGGGTCATCGGCGCCTTCTCGGCGATCCTCTACCTGCTGGTGCTCGCCCGGCTGGCGGTCGTGGTGCGCGCCCGCCGGCAGGCCGTCACCCGCGAGCGGGCACTGCGCGAGGCCGGCTCCTCGCTCACCGCGGCCGTCACCGTCGAGGAGGTCGCCGACGCCGTCCAGGCCGCCGCGTCCACCCTGATGCCCACCGAGCCGGGCCACGTCGCGCTGCTCGCCGTCACCGAGGGCGGCGTGCTGCACGTCCGGCACGCCGAGCGCGGGGCGGGCCGCCACCACCTCGGCGCCGGACGCGACTCCGGCGAGGTGCTCGCCCTGGCCGCCTACCGGGAGACGCGGCTGCTGCCCGTCGAGGACCTCGGCAACGGCCTCGCCGGCCGGATCGACGGCATGCCGAGCGCCCTGCTGTGCCCGCTCACCCTCGCCGAGCGCCCCTCCGGCGACCCGCTGATCGGCGCCCTCATCGTCACCGGCACCGAGCAGGAGCTGACCAGTCTCTGGGGCTCGCTGGAGATCCTCGCCGCGCAGGCCGCGCTCGCCGTCGAACGGGTCATGCTCAGCCAGGAGATCACCCGGCGCGACAGCGAGGCCTACTTCCGCACCCTGGTGCAGAGCGCCGGCGACGTCATCCTGATCCTCGACGAGGACGACTCGGTGCGCTACGCCTCGGCCTCCTCCGCCGGGCGCGTCCTCGGCCGTGCCGACCTGGCGGGCACGCTGCTCACCGACCTGGTGCCACCCGAGGACAGCCGGGCGGTCGGCAAGGCGCTGGCCCGGATGCGCGGCCCCGCCGTCACCGGCGGCGCCCGCTCCGGCCTGGACACCCTGCGTGAGCACTGGCGGTTACTGCGGGCCGACGGCTCCCCGATCGAGGCCGAGGTGCACTGCAACGACCTGCGCGACGATCCGACGGTCGGCGGCCTGGTGCTCACCCTGCGCGACGTCACCGAGCAGCGGCAGATGGAGCGCGAACTCACCCACCGGGCCTTCCACGACTCGCTCACCGGCCTCGCCAACCGCGTGCTGTTCCGCGACCGGGTCGGCCACGCACTCTCCCGCGGCGAGCGCAGCGGCGCCGTCACCGGGGTGCTCTTCGTCGACCTGGACGACTTCAAGGTGGTCAACGACACCCAGGGGCACGCGGTCGGCGACGAGCTGCTGGTCGCCGTCTCGCTGCGGATCTCCACCGCGCTGCGTTCCTCCGACACCGCCGCCCGGCTCGGCGGCGACGAGTTCGCGGTGCTGGTGGAGGACGCGCTGGAGCCGGCCGATGTCGGGGTGATCGCCCAGGCCGTGCTGGCGGCGTTCACCGAGCCGTTCAAGCTGAGCGCGGGCGCGGTGCGGGTGTCGGCGTCCATCGGGGTGGCGACGACGGAGGACAGCGTGGACGCCACCGAGCTGCTGAGCCACGCGGACCTCGCGCTGTACTCGGCGAAGGCGGCGGGCAAGCGGCAGTGGTGCCCCTACCAGCCGGCGCTGCAGGCCGGGCTGATGGCGCGGCACGAGCTGAACGAGAACCTGGACACCGCGCTCGCCGAGTCCGCCTTCCGGCTGTACTACCAGCCGATCGTCGATCTACAGACGGGGGACCTGGTCGCCTTCGAGGCCCTGGTCCGGTGGCCGCACGACCGGCGCGGCATGGTGCTGCCCGACGAGTTCATCGCCCTCGCCGAGGAGAGCGGCCAGATCGTGCCGCTCGGGGCCTGGGTCCTGGAGCGCGCCGCCCAGGAGGCGGCGGCCTGGCACGACCTCAGCACCCCCGCCCGCGCCACCGCCGGCCTGCCCCCGCTGCGCGTCAACGTCAACGTCTCCGCCCGCCAGTTCCGCGACGCCGGCTTCGTCGACGTGGTCCGCGGCGCCCTGCGCTCCTCCGGCATCCCGCCCGGGTCCCTGGTCCTGGAGCTGACCGAGTCCGTCCTGATGCGCCGCGACGACCGTGTCCACACCGACATGCGCACCCTCGGCGAACTCGGCGTCGGCATCGCCATCGACGACTTCGGCACCGGCTACTCCTCGCTGTCCTACCTGCGCGAGTTCCCGATCTCCGTGCTGAAGATCGACAAGTCCTTCATCGACGGTCTCGGCCTCTCCCAGCAGCAGTACGCCCTCGTCGAGGGCATCACCCGGATCGCCGACACCCTCGACGTCCAGGTCATCGCCGAGGGCATCGAGCACCCCGAACAGCGCGACCTCCTCGCCGCCATGGGCTGCCCCCTCGGCCAGGGCTACCTCTTCGCCCACCCCCTCACCGCGGACCAGGCCCAGGACTTCATCACCCGCCACACCACCGCCCTGAGCCACCCCTCCCGCACCGGCCTCCAGGAGCACTAGGCGGCCGACCGACCCGCTCCCGCCGAAGCCCCGCCCTCCGGCAGGTCGCCGTGCGGCGAGAACACGAAGGACGAGGCATCGCCGTCGAGATCGATGGTGAGCGCCGCCTCCAGTGCCCGCGCGAGCCGTCGGAGCAGGGGCAGCGTCGGCAGCGAGTCACCGCCCTCGATCGTCGAGATCTGGGGCTGGCTCATGCCCGCACGACGGGCCAGCTCGGTCTGGGAAAGCCCCAGTTCGGTGCGCCGGTCGTAGACCGCCTGCCCGAGTGCGAACGCGTACCCCGCCTCCACGTAGGCCGCGGACTCCTCGACCGGCTCACCCAGGAGCTTCTTGGTACGCCGGGTCCTCCACTCACCGTGGTTCACGGACTCTCCTCCTTGATCCGGTCGTACTCGTGCTCGGCCGGACCGTGCCGGGCCTCGCACTCCTTCTGCGCCTGGTGCGCCCGTTCGACCTCCGCGGACTCACGCTGCCGTGTCTTGCGATCCGGCTCGATTTCGAGCCGCCACATGTCTGGCCGGTGGCGACTATACAGAAATCCCTATAGCGCCCGGCCCGCCGAGCCGGAAGGCGCCCGCGCGGGCGGCGTGCTCGGCGGCGGCGGCGGCGCGGTCGGCGGCGGCCTCGTCGAGGGGGTCGGGGGTGGTGAGCATGCGGTAGTAGAGGGGGGCGGAGACGGCGCGGATGACTTCGGCGGGGTCGGTGCCGGGCGGGAGGTCGCCGCGGTCGACGGCCTCCGTGACGCAGGGGGCCCACTCCTCGACGCGGGCGCGGTAGAAGCGGTGGAGGGCCTCGGCGGCGGCCGGGTCGCAGGTGGCGGCGACCAGCACGGCGCGGAACAGGGCGCCCTGGCGGGGGTCGGCCAGGGTGCGCCGGACGAGGCGGGCGTTGGCCCGCAGGTCCTCGTGGAGGGAGCCGGTGCGGCTGCGCGGGAGGGACTGCTCGGCCATGTCGGCGAGGACGTCGGCGAGCAGCGCGCCGACCGAGCCCCAGCGCCGGTAGACGGTGGTGCGGCCGACCTCCGCCCGCCGGGCGATGTCACCGAGGTCGAGCCCGGCGAAGCCGACCTCGACGAGAGCGTCCTCGGCCGCCCTCAGCACGGCGGTCCGCACGCGCGCCGTCCGGCCGCCCGGCCGCTGCATGCCCTGGGCTCCCTGGGTTCCCTGCGGGCCCTGCGGGCTCGATGAAGTCATTAACGGGATTCCTGTTCCATTAGCGTCGCCGACAGTGCTAGGGTCGGTGACATCTTAACGGCACAAAAGTCCCGTTAGCGAAGGGAACCCCCCATGGAGTACCGCCGCCTCGGCGCGTCCGGCCTCACCGTCCCCGCCCTCTCCCTCGGCACCGGCACCTTCGGTGGCCGCGGCCCGCTCTTCGGCGCCTGGGGCAACTCCGACGCCGACGACGCCCGCCGCCTGCTCGACATCGCCATCGACGCCGGCGTCACCCTCTTCGACACCGCCGACGTCTACTCCGACGGCGCCTCCGAGGAGGTCCTCGGCCAGGCCGTCAAGGGCCGCCGCGACCAGGTGCTGATCTCCACCAAGGCCGGCCTGCCGGTCGGCGACGGCCCCAACGACGCCGGCACCTCCCGCGCCCGCCTGGTCACCGCCGTCGACGCCGCCCTGCGCCGCCTGGACACCGACCACATCGACCTCTTCCAGCTGCACGCCTTCGACGCCGCCACCCCCGTCGAGGAGGTGCTCGCCACCCTGGACGACCTGGTCCGCGCCGGGAAGGTCCGCTACACCGGCGTCTCCAACTTCTCCGGCTGGCAGCTGATGAAGTCCCTCGCCGCCGCCGACCGCGACGCCCGCCCCCGCTACGCCGCCCACCAGGTCTACTACTCGCTGGTCGGCCGCGACTACGAGTGGGAGCTGATGCCGCTCGCCCAGGACCAGGGCGTCGGCGCGCTGGTCTGGAGCCCGCTCGGCTGGGGGCGCCTCACCGGGCGGATCCGCCGCGGCACCCCGATCCCGGCCGGCAGCCGCCTGCACGACACCGCCGACTACGGCCCGCCGGTCGACGACGAGCTGCTGTACGACGTGATGGACGCGCTGGACGCGGTCGCCGAGGAGACCGGCCGGACCGTCCCCCAGGTGGCGATCAACTGGCTGCTGCGCCGGCCCACCGTCTCCTCGGTGATCATCGGCGCCCGCAACGAGGAGCAGCTGCGCCAGAACCTCGGCGCGGTGGGCTGGGAGCTGACGCCCGGGCAGGTCGCCCGGCTGGACGCGGCCAGCCTGCGCACCGCGCCGTACCCCTACTTCCCGTACCGTCGCCAGGAGGCCTTCGCCCGCCGCAACCCGCCGCTCGCGGGCTGAGCGGCGGCGCGGCGGCGCGGCGGCGCGGCGGCGCGGGGGTGCGCGGGTGCGGGGGCGCGGGGGTGCGAGCGGGGCGTGCGGACAGGCGCGCGGCCGGACAATAACCGCTTGTCAGCGCAGCTCACGACAGGGCATCGTCAAGACCATGATCGAACTGAGTGCACTGACCTCCGACGACTGGCCGCTCTGGCGCGAGCTGCGCCTGGCCGCCCTGGCCGAGGCGCCGTACGCCTTCGGCTCCGCGCTCGCCGACTGGCAGGGCGAGGGCGACCGCGAGGAGCGCTGGCGGTCCCGGCTGGAGATCCCCGGCGCCCTCGACCTGGTCGCCCTGGTGGACGGCGAGCCCGTCGCGATGGCGACCGGCGTGCCGCAGGACGGTCACGCCGAGCTGATCTCGATGTGGGTCGGCCCGAAGGCGCGCGGCCGGGGCGTCGGCGCCCTGCTGATCACCGAGATCGAGCGGTGGGCCGCCCGGCAGGGCCTGCCCGCCCTGCGCCTCGCCGTGATGCCGGGCAACGCCCACGCCATCGCCCTGTACGAGCGCACCGGCTTCACGGACACCGGCGAGCCGGGCGACCTCCTCCCCGACGGCGTGAGCCGCGAGATCGTGATGGCCAAGCCGCTTCCCGCCGCCTGATCAGGCGCGGTGGCCCAGGGCCCGCAGGACGAACGGGAGGAGGCGGTCGGCCGCCTCCTCCGCCGCCCGCGCGTCCACCTGGTCGGGCGCCTTCGGGGTGAGGAAGAACCGGCTCATGACCGGGCCGACGACCACGTCACCGAGCGGTTCGGCGTCCTCGGGCGGCGGGATCTCCCCACGCTCGACGGCGCGCCGCACGATCGTGCCGACCCGCTCGTGGACCGGCGCGAGGAAGGCCGCCGCGAGCGCCTCGGCCAGGGCGGTGCTCCGGGTGGCCTCGCCGATCAGGGCCCGCATCAGCCGGCCGCCCTCGCCGGTCATGGCGGCGGCCTTGTCCCGGAGCAGGGCGCGCAGATCGCCTTCGAGGCTGCCGGTGTCGGGCTGGACGGTGAGATCCTCGGCGCAGAGCGCGGCCGCGGCGATGACCAGGTCGTCCTTGGACGACCAGCGGCGGTAGAGGGTGGCGGTGGAGACGCCCGCCCGGGCCGCCACGGCGGCGGTGGTCAGCCCGCCGTAGCCGCTCTCCGCCAGTACGGCCAGGGTCGCGTCCAGCAGGGCCCGGTCCCGGCTCGCGTCACGGGGGCGGCCCCGGCGTGCCGCGGTCTCAGTCATCCCACCAGCATATCGCCACAAGAAACGAAAACGTTTCGTTTCGTATAGGCTCGACAGTATGAGCGCCTCCACCGAACCCCTCGCCCTGGACGCCGCCGACGCTGCCGCCTCGACCACCGACGGCACCACCACCGACGGCACCACCACCGACGGCACCACCACCGACGGCACCGTCACCGACGCCGCCTCGACCGTCGCCCGCCTGAACGCCGCCTTCGCCACCGGCCGCACCAGGCCCGTCGCCTGGCGCAAGGCGCAGCTGCGCGCCCTGCGGCGCCTGCTCGTCGAACAGGAGGCCGTCTTCGCCGCCGCCCTCTGGGCCGACCTCGGCAAGAACGCCACCGAGGCCCACACCACCGAGATCGGCTTCACCCTCAACGAGATCGACCACACCCTGCGCCACCTGGACCGCTGGCTGCGCCCGCGCCGCGTCCCGGTGCCGTTGTCGCTCCAGCCGGCCCGGGCCCGCACGGTGCGCGAGCCGCTGGGCACCGTGCTGATCATCAGCCCGTGGAACTACCCGCTGCAGCTGGCCCTCTCCCCACTGGTCGGCGCCCTGGCCGCCGGCAACACCGCGGTCGTCAAGCCCAGCGAACTGGCCCCGGCGACCTCGGCCGCCCTCGCCGAGTGGCTGCCGCGCGCCCTGGACCCGCGGGCGGTGGCCGTCGTCGAGGGCGGGGTGCCGGAGACCACGGCGCTGCTGGAGCAGCGCTTCGACCACGTCTTCTACACCGGGAACGGCACCGTCGGCCGGATCGTGATGGCCGCCGCCGCGCGCCATCTCACGCCGGTCACCCTGGAGCTGGGCGGCAAGAGCCCCGCCGTCGTGGAGCCGGGCACCGACCTCGCGGCGGCGGCCCGCCGGATCGCCTGGGGCAAGTTCATGAACGCCGGGCAGACCTGTGTCGCCCCCGACTACGTGCTCGCCGTCGGGGACACCGCGCCGGCCCTGGAGCGGCACCTCACGGAGGCGATCCGCGCGATGTACGGCGCCGACCCCGCCGCCAGTCCCGACTACGGGCGCATCGTCAACGAGCGGCACTTCGACCGGCTGTCCGCCCTCCTCGGGGACGGCCGCCTGGTCACCGGCGGCGACCGCGACCGCGCCACCCGCTACCTCGCCCCGACCGTCCTGGCCGACGTCGAGCCGGACGCGCCGGTGATGCGCGAGGAGATCTTCGGTCCGGTGCTGCCGATCGTCCGCGTCCCCGACCTGGACGCGGCGATCGCCTTCATCACCGCCCGCGACAAGCCGCTCGCCCTCTACGCGTTCACCGCCTCGGCCCGCTCCAAGGCCCGGCTGACCGCGCAGACCTCCTCCGGCGCCCTGAACTTCGGCGTCCCCAACGCCCATCTGGCGGTGCCCGGGCTGCCGTTCGGCGGCGTCGGCGAGAGCGGCACGGGCGGCTACCACGGCCGGCACTCGCTGGACACCTTCAGCCACACCAAGGCCGTCCTCGACAAGCCGCTGCGCGCGGACACCCTGCGGCTGGCCTACCCGCCGTTCACCGCGCGCAAGTCCGGGCTGCTGCGCCGGTTCCTGTAGGACGGGGCCGCCTCCCGGTTCCTCGCGGCTCCTCCCGGCCCCTCCCGGTTCAGGCACTCCACAGGTAGACGCTGAACGACGTGGCCCCGTCCCCGAGGTCCCACGACCGTCGCTCGGTGAACGCCCGGCGCCCGCGCCCGAGTTCGCGCTCGGACTCGGGTGCGGGCGCCGGCTCGGGCTCCGGCTCCGGCGCGTCGGCCGTCGCGGTGAGGACGGACAGGGCCATCCTCGTCATCGCGGCGCCACGCAACGGCCGGAGGGACTGCGTCGTCTCGCTCATGCCGCCAGCTTCTCGGCCCCGTTCACCCGGCTCCCCGACATTCCTCTGCCGTTCACCCGATCAACGGACCGTATGGGATGCGGACTTGACGCCTCCGGGGAAGAGTCGGCCGAGGTGGTAGTGCAGGACGGCCGTCGCGTCCTCTGCGGTGCGCTGGCCGAGCAGGACGCTCAGGCCGAGACCGGCGGAGACGGCGAGCAGCACGACGGCCTCCTGCCGGACGTCCAGCCGGGGATCGGTGTCCCCGGCCTGCTGGGCGGCGGTCAGCTGGGCGACCAGGAAGCCCTCCATCTCGTTGGGCGCGGCCAGGAACGACTGGCCGCCGAGCGCGGGGTCGGTGACGGAGAGCACCGCGTACTCGGTGTAGACAAGGTGGAAGGTGCGGCTCTCCTCGTCCGTCGGCACGGCCTCGATCAGCACCGCCTCGACGACGTCGCGCGGGGCCGTCGACGCTCCGGCCGCCCGGACGCGGTCGCGGACCCGCTCGCCCATGCGGACGGCGAGGCGGCCGAGCGCCGCGAGCAGCAACTGCTCCTTGGTGTCGAAGTAGTACTGCACGAGCCGCACCGAGACGCCCGCCTCGGTCGCGACGGATCGCATGGTGACGGCGTGCAGTCCGTCGCTCGCCGCCACCCGGAGCAGGGCGTCGATGATGTGGGCGCGCCGTTCCTCGTGGTCCACCAGCTTGGGCATCGGGTTCCGGTTCCTCTCGAATTCTTTTATGGTACAAACATACCATCAAGCCCTGCGGCTTTGCCGATCGGCGGCCTTGCCGATCCGCCGCTTCACGCCTGTTCCGGGAGGGGACCCATGACCAGGACAGCCATCGGACACTTCACCGACGACGGGGCCCGGGCGACGTTCCTCGCCGCCTACGACCGCGCGATGGAGCTGTGGCCGGGCCCGCGCGAGGAGCTGGACGTCGAGACCTCCTACGGCACCGTCCACGTCCACCGCTACGGCCCCGCGACCGGCGAACCGGTCGTCCTGCTGCACGGCCACGCGGGGCACGCGTCCAACTGGTACCCGCAGATCGCCGCCCTCGGCGAGCACCACCCCGTCTACGCGATCGACACCCTCGACGACCCCGGCCGCAGCGTCCAGCGCGCCGTCGCGGCCGGCTCCGCGGAGAACGCCGCCTGGCTCGGCGAGGTGTTCGCCGCGCTCGACCTGGACCGCATCCACCTGGCCGGCCTCTCCTACGGCGGCTGGCTGGCCCTCAACCAGGCGGTTCACGCCCCCGAACGCCTCGCCTCCGTCGCACCGCTCGACCCCGGCGGCATCGGCAAGGTCCCCGCCCGCTTCTACGCCCACATGATCGGCGGCCTGTTCGGCCTGCTCGCCCCCCGGCGCTGGCGCCCCACGCTGGGCCGCCTGCTCGCCAACCCGGCGCTGAGCGCCCCGCCCGAGATGATCGCCCCGCTGATGCTGGCCATGCGGAGCTACAAGCCCAGCACCCGCCCCGCCGCCCGCCGGTTCACCGACGAGGAACTGCGCTCCGTCCGCCTGCCCACCCTCGTCCTGCTCGGCCGCCGCAGCGCCCTGCTCCGCCCCGCCCCGGCCCTCGCCCGCGTCACCGCCCTCATCCCGGGCGTCCGCGCCGAGATCGTGGAGCGGGCCGGCCACGGCCTCAACCTGGAACGCCCCGACCTCGTCAACGACCACCTGCTGCGGTTCATCAGCGGCGCGGTCAGTGGGGCCCGCTAGCCTCCGGACATGGCGAACTACGCGTATCTCTGCGCCACCGAGGTGGCCTCCCTCTACCCCTCCAGCCAGTTGAAGGGCTTCGATCCGCAAGGCGGGGTCGTCGCGCACGACGTCTCCGGCGTGCCGCTGCTCTGGCTCGCCATGTTCCGTCCGGCGGACCTCGTGACCGGCGTGTTCACGCTCGACGAGGACGACCTGGACGACGACGAGGAGGCGGAGGTGGAGGCCACCGCGCCGCTGGCGGCGAAGGAGCGGGCGCTCGCGCAGCTCGATGCGGCGCTGCCGGTGCTGAACGCACTGTTCGCCGCCGAGGGCCCGCTCGACGCCCATGCCGCGCTGCTGCGGCAGGCGGTCGAGAAGGCGCCGGGCGCGTTCGTGACGATCGAGCTCGACGAGATCGAGGGGATCTGGGAGGAGGAGGGCACCTTCCAGCCCACCCTGCGCGCCGCACTGGCCGGCCTCGACGGCAGCCTTGACGGCGGCCTCGACGACGGCACGCGGGCCGCCGCCGACCGTGCCCGCCTGATCGAGCTGTCGCGACTGCGGCCCGGCCGCCCGTTCCCCTCCGCCCGGCTGATCGTCGACGGAACGGAGGCCGGTGACGACGACTACTGGAACCTCGTGCGGCTGCTCGGCACGAGCTTCGCCGCCGAGGTGCCGTGGGAGACGCCGGCCGCGACAGCCTGAACCGATCAACCGCAAGGAAATGCTCGTCAGGAATTTACACAACTGCCATCTGGCAGTCCTGCCACTTCCCTAGCTTTGGTGGGGCCCGGCCACGGACCCGCGGCCTGGCCCCCACCAGAGTGAGGCCGCACATGACGCACGACGGCACCATCGGCATCGTCCAGATCTCCGACACCCACTTCCGCGCCGCCCCCGGCACCCGATCCTTCGTCGCCCACGAACCCGAGGACGGCCTCGCGGCGGTGTTCGCCGACGCGGCGGACGCGATCGCGGACGCCGCCCTGGTGGTGGCCACCGGCGACCTGGCGGACCTCGGCGAGCCCGGCGCCTACGACCGGCTGGGCGGGATGCTGGACACGCTGCCCACCCCCGTCTACTGCCTCGGCGGCAACCACGACCGGCACGACCCGATGCAGGCCCGGCTGCCCCGCCCCAACGTGCACGTCGAGCCCGCCGTCCAGGTCGGCAACTGGCTGATGCTGCTCCTCGACACCAACGCCCACGGGCGCGAGGCCACGGACGACGGCGGCTACCGCGACCTCGACGACCGGGTCCACCGGGCCGCCCAGCCCGGCCTCACCCCGGTCGAGGAGCAGCGCGCCCGCGCGATCCTGACCGCCACGGGGGCGGAGCACGTCTTCCTCTGGCTCCACCAGCCGCCGCTGCCCCGGACCGCCCCGGACACCGAGACCTACCGCGAACTCACCCGGCTGGTCCGCGACTTCCCCACGATCCGGGCGATCGGCGCCGGCCACCTGCACAGCGACCTCTCCGGCGAGTTCGAGGGCCGCCCGGTCCACGTCTGCCCGTCCAGCTTCATGAGCATCGACGCGCCCAACCGCATCCTGGAGGGGCCCGGCTACCGCACCTACCGGCTGCACCCCGACGGCCGCGTCGAGACCGAGGTCCGCATCGTCCCCGGGGCGATGACCGAGGCCATGCGCGCCACCCCCATGCCGGTGTTCCTCGCCGACATGATGGCCGGCCGGATCACCGGCCGGGAGCTCAACGCCCTCAGCGACGACGAGTTCGAGGCCCGCTACGGCGAGCGCCGCCCGCTCGCCCACCGGTAGCCCGCGCGGCGCCCCTGCCGACCGCCACACCCGACTGTCGGTGCCGGATGACAGGCTGCGCCCATGAGTTACGACCTTGCCGTGTGGGAGGGCGAGCGGCCCGCCGACGACGCCGCCGCGAGCCAGTGCTTCGACGACCTCTACGACCGCTACGTCGCCGCCGACGGCCCCGACATCCCCCCGACCGACCGCATCGCCGCCTACGTCGCCGCCCTCCTGCGACGGTGGCCCGACCTGACCGAGGACGAGCACGACACCTCGCCCTGGTCGACGGGCCCCCTGATCGGGGAGGCGAGCGGCCCGCTGATCTACTTCCCGATCCGCTGGAGCATGGCCGAGGAGGCCGCCGTGTACGCCTCGCAGCTGGCCGCCTCGATGGGCCTCAACTGCTTCGACCCGCAGTCCCAGTGCCTCCTCCCGGGGTGATCGCGAACGCTTCCGGATTCCCGCCCCCGGCGCACCCTCGGCCCGGTCCTCGGGCGGTCGGGAGTGGGAAGTCGCAGCGGCCGGCTCTCCACTCCCCTCGGGCGGGCGGCTACCCGGCCGGCGGGTACGGGTGGGGGTGGCCGAGGTGGGGGAAGACGGGGAGGAGGTCGGTGTGCGGGGGGATGTGGTCGCTGGTGATCTTGCCGCCGGAGATCATGGCGAGGCGGGCCGAGGTCACGTCGTCGGTGAGGGTGCGGCCGTTGGGGTAGGCGGCGGGGCGGGAGCGGTCGTAGCGCAGGACGTCGGGGAGGACGAGCTTCAGCGTCTCGGTGGCGGCGTCGGTGGTGTAGTCGCCGGTGTGCTGGAGGACGGCCGTCCACGGCCGGCGGTAGGTGTCCCAGTCGTCGGCCGGCTCCCCGGTGTTGTACACGTCCTTGACCTCCTCCGCGTTGAAGTACGCGGTGAGCGAGGGGTGGGCGCCGCGGTCGACGGAGACGAGCTGCCCGTCCTGGTGGAGGCTGACCCGCGCCCACACGCCGATCGTCGGCTCCGGGCCGAGGTCGGCGTCCGGCACTTCGAGGGCGATGCCGAAGACGTTGGCGTCCTTCATCGCGTCCTTGCCGGTCCAGCTGAAGTTGTTGACGATCCCTTCGAGGTCCGCGAAGAAGGGGTCGCTGCGCAGCCCGACCGAGAGCCGGTAGCCGCCGTAGGGCGAGGGGATGACGTGCGGCGCGTCGCCGAAGGACACCGGGGCGTCGGCGAACACGACGTCGCCCGAGTCCTCGTGCTTGCGCGCCGCCTCGCCGGTCGCGCGGCGCACGGTGACGCTCTGGGCGGCCCCGGCAGCCCCGGCGCCCCCGCCGTTCGGCGCCGAGAAGGTGAACGAGTACGCGACGTCGGCGCGGTTGTCCCCGTCGCTGTCGATGTTGATGCGGTAGACCGCGTCCGGGTGGAACTCCGTGCCGCCGGTGGGGGCGTAGGGGTTCACGTTCATGATGAGGACGGTGCGGCCCGGGGCGTCGGCGGCCGGGAAGGCGAACAGGTCGGTGAGGTCCAGCCGGGCATCGCCGCGCGGTGAGCGGAGGTTGGGTCCGCTGAGGTGGTGGGACATGGCGGTAGAGCTACCAGGGTGCCCCGGGCGGACCGGGGAGGACACCCGCGAACCCGGCTCCTGTCCGCCGATCGGCGGACAGGAGCACGGGACGGCCGGAAGCCGGATCGTCGGCCCACTGCCAACCCCCGTGTCGCGGCGGTTCGAAGCGCGCCGACCGCGACCGTGACAGGGAGCCGGGGAAATCGATCGGTCCCGCGGCCGTACTGCGCTCCTGGGTGGAGTCCAGGATGTCTTCGTCGCGACCAACACTCCCCTGCCGGCAGCGCGGTGGCTACGCTTTTGCGCGAGGACGCAAAGGCTTCGAGCGTCGTCGAACGTATCGAGCGATCCACGACAGCACCGCCAGGGAGCGCGCCAGGGATGCCCCGTTGATACAGATCCGTCTGACGACCGACGACCTCGACCGGATGCGGGTCGCCGAAGCGCCCGACTTCGGTTACGAACTCGCGCTGAGCGGGCGGCACTTGGTGGTCAGGCCGCCCGGCCGCCACCTCTCGGCGTGGCGCCTGGACGTCGCCCGCGCCTGGAACCCGCGGCACAACCGGCTGTTCGACCTCTACACCGACCTCTACCTGCCGGCCTTCTTCGACGAGGCCGTGCAGCCCGCGCCGGCCCCGGTCGACCCCGCCTCCCCGCCCGCCGTCGCCCATCTGCGGGACCTGGCCCGGTCCTCCGCCCTGACGCCCTTCACCCGCGCACTCGCCGAGGGCGACCCCCGGGCGACCACCGCGCTGGACCGGATCCTCGCCGGCCTGCGGGCCACCGCGCTGGACCCCTACCGCCGGCGCATCTCCTCCCTCGTCGCCACCGCCTCCGCGACCACCCGGGCCCACGCCGCCGTCGGCGGCCCGGACAGCCTGCTGCGCTCGATCCACCCGTCCGTCGACTGGGACGGGCGCCACCTGCGCCTGAACACCCGGGTCGACTCCGTGGACTCCCTCGAAGGACGGCCCTTGGTCTTCCAGCCCTCCGCGCTCGCCACCGGCATCACCTTCAACCCGCTCGCCGACGCGGTGATCGTCAGCTACCCCACCGCCGCCACCCCCCTCACCCGGGACCCCGAACTCCACACGCCGTCCCGGGCCCTGCAGTCCCTGCTGGGCACGACCAGGGCGGCGGCCCTGGTCGCCGTGGCCCGGACCCCCGCCCTCACCACCGGCCGGCTCGCCGCCACCCTCGGGGTCTCCCCCGCCGCCGCCTCACGACACGCCTCCGTCCTGCGCGACGCCGGCCTCATCGCCACCATCCGCAACGGCCAGACCGTCCACCACCACCCCACCCGCCTCGGCCTCGAACTCGCCCACGGCACGGCCACCGATCAGAACGCCCAGGACGCCGCCTCCCCGCCCGGCGCCGTGTAGCCGACCAGCTGCGGGCCACCGGGGGCGCAAGGGCATCGGCTCTCCGGTACAGGAAGGGGTGGAACTCGAACGCCCGCACCGGAAGTCGGGCGGGCCGACTTCCCGTGCGGGGCAGTGGTGCGCGGTCAGGCGGTGGGGGTGATGGCGAGGTCGGCGAGGAGGGCGCGGATGTGGGATTCGATGGCGTCGCGGATGGGGCGGACGGCGGGGACGCCGTGGCCGGCGGGGTCGGCGAGGGGCCAGTCCAGGTAGCGCTTGCCCGGGTAGTAGGGGCAGGCGTCGCCGCAGCCCATGGTGATCACGATGTCGGACGCCTCGACGGCCTCAACGGTGAGGACCTTCGGGATCTCGGCGGAGATGTCGATGCCGACCTCGGCCATCGCCTCGACCACGGCGGGGTTGACGGCGTCCGCCGGGGCGGAGCCGGCGGAGCGGACCTCGACGTGGCCGGCGGCGAGGTGGGTGAGGAAGGCGGCGGCCATCTGGGAGCGGCCGGCGTTGTGCACGCAGACGAACAGGACGGTGGGGATCGCGGGGGTGCTCACGGGCGGCGTCCTTCGGGCAGCGGGGTGGGAGGGGCGAACAGCAGGGCCACCAGGGCGAGTCCGGCGGCGAGGCCGAGGAGCTGGGCGGCGACGAAGGGCAGCACGGAGGCCGGGGCGATGCCGGCGAAGGTGTCGGTGAAGGCCCGGCCGACGGTCACCGCGGGGTTGGCGAAGGACGTGCTGGAGGTGAACCAGTACGCGGCGCCGATGTACGAGGCGACGGCGACCGGCGCGAGCCGCTCCCGGCCGACGCGGGCGAGGCCGAGGACCAGCAGGACGAGCCCGGCCGTGGCGACCACCTCGCCGAGCCACAGGTGCGGGGCCCAGCGGTCGTGGGTCGACCAGCGGACCGTCGGTTCGGCGAACATCGCGTTCGCCAGCACCGCACCGGCGATCGCCCCCGCGACCTGCGCCGGGACGTAAGCGGCGAGCTCGCGGCCGGTCGGGCCGTCGCCGCGCCCCGTCCACCAGGCGGCCAGGGTCACCACCGGGTTGAAGTGCGCCCCCGAGACCGGCCCGAGCAGGGTGATCAGCACGCCGAGGCCGAAGACGGTGGCCAGGGAGTTGGCCAGCAGTTGCACGCCGACGTCCGGGGAGAGCGTGGCGGCCTGGATGCCGGAGCCGACCACGATCGCGACCAGCGCACCGGTCCCGACGAATTCGGCCGCCGCGCGACGGCCGAGCGGTATCGAGGGCGCCGTCGCGGACGCGGTCGAGGACGCCGTCGCGGACGCCGTCGAGGACGCCGTCGAGGACGTCACGGGGTCTGGAGCAGGGAGGAGAGCGTGGCCAGGGCGGCGGGCAGCACCCAGTAGTAGACCCACGTCCCGCGTCGCTCGGAGTCGACCAGGCCGGCCTCGCGCAGCACCTTCAGGTGGTGCGAGATGGTCGGCTGGGACACGTCGAACGGCCCGGTCAGGTCGCAGACGCAGGCCTCGCCGCCCTCGTGCGAGGCGATCAGCGACAGCAGGCGCAGCCGCACCGGGTCGGCGAGCGCCTTGAACTTCCGCGCGAGGTCGACGGCCGCCTCCTCGCCGAGCGGCTCGCGGACCATCGGCGAGCAGCAGGCCGCGGCCTCGTCCTGCCCGATCAGTTGCAGTTCCGGATTCGACATATGTCTATGTTGACAGCTGTCTAAGCAGCGAGCAAGCTCGCTGTATCGACATTCATCGATGCAGAGGAGACCGTCATGTCCCGTGTCCAGCTCGCCCTGCGGGTCGCCGACCTCGAAGGCTCCGTCGCCTTCTACTCCCGGCTCTTCGGCACCGAGCCCGCCAAGCGCCGCCCCGGCTACGCGAACTTCGCCATCGCCGAGCCCCCGCTCAAGCTCGTCCTCATCGAGGGCGAGGCCGGCGAGGACACCCGGCTGGACCACCTCGGCGTCGAGGTCGGGAGCACCGAGCAGGTCACCGCCGCGACCACCCGCCTCCAGGAGGCCGGGCTGGCGACCGCCGAGGAGAGCAACACCTCCTGCTGCTACGCCGTCCAGGACAAGGTCTGGGTGCACGGCCCCGGCAAGGAGCCCTGGGAGGTCTACGTCGTCAAGGCCGACGCCGACACCCTCGCCAAGGCCACCGACGGCGCCTCCGGCACCTGCTGCACCGGCGACGCCGAGGCGGCGGCGACGGGCCGCCTCGATGAGGCCCGTCGATGAGACCTGCCGAGGAGACCCGTCGGTGCGGCCCGTCGATCAGGCCCGTCGATCAGGCCCGGACAAAATCGCTGGTCACGGCGCCGGGAGACCGGGAGAATTCCCGGTCATGAGCCTGATGTCGTCACACTGGCCGCTTGCCGGACTGCGGCTGACCACCCCCCGGCTGGAGTTGCGGCTGCCCGGCCCCGACGAGCTCGCCGCGTTGGCGTCGCTGGCCGCCGGGGGTGTGCACGACCCGGACGTGCAGCCGTTCACGGTCGCCTGGACGGACGTCGCGCCGGAGCAGCGGGCCCGGGGCGTCCTGCAGTACCACTGGCGTTGCTGGGGCGAGTGGCGGCCGGAGAACTGGGAGTTGAACCTCGTGGCGCTGCACGACGGCGTCGTGGTCGGCACCCAGGGCATCAGCGCCCGGGACTTCGCGATCCGTCGCGAGGTCCGCACCGGCTCGTGGCTCGGCAGGGGGCACCACGGCAAGGGCCTGGGCACCGAGATGCGCGCCGCCGTTCTCCAGCTGGCCTTCGCCGGACTCGCCGCGCGGCACGCCGTCTCCGGCGCCTACGCCGACAACACGGCGTCGCTGGGGGTGTCGGGCAAACTGGGCTACCGCGACGACGGCATCGAGCACCACGTCGTGCGCGAGCAGGTCGCCGTGCTCCGCCGGCTGCGCCTCGACCCCGAACAGTGGCGGGAGCACCGGTCGGTCCCGGTGGAGATCGAGGGACTGCGGGAGTGCCTGCCCTGGTTCGGCGTGGACTGACACCTCGGCCGCCGCGGCCCGGGCCGTCACCGCGCCATGCGTTCCTCCTTCGCCTCCGCCACCGCCTCCCGGACGCCCGGGTCCGGGTCGTCGGCGAGCCGGTCCAGCAGCTCGCCGACCCCGGGGGTGGACCAGGCGGCGACCGCCCGCACCAGGACCTCCCGCACGCCGGGGTCGGGGTGCGCGGCGAGGCGGGCGAGTTCGTCGACCGGGCCCCGCGTGCGCCCGGGCATCCAGAACCATTTGAGGGCCTCGCGCAGTTGGGCCGGGTCGCCCGGCTCGCCCGCCGCCGCGATCCTGGCGAGCAGCACCCGGGTCGGCGGCGGCGGACCGTCCAGCGGGTGCGGCAGCCGCTCGCGCAGCCGCCGCGCCCCGTAGCCGCCGCGCCCCTGGCACCCGTTGCAGGTGCAGGGGCGGGTGCCGTGGGCGTCCGGCTGGTACCGCCAGCCGACCACCTGCGGCGCGGAGCGGATCCGGTGCACCTCCGCCGCCCTGATCGCCCGGGGCACGAACACCTCCCAGCCGCGCGGGTCGTCCAGCGCCGCGATCCGCCGCACCGCCTCCGCCGCCGGGACGGTCCGCTGGCGCTGCAGCCACCGGTCCCCGTAGGGACCGACCTCCACCGGCTGGGCGTCGTCCAGCCGGACGTGGACGGCAACCCGCCCGCCCCTGCTGTCGAACCGTCCCAGCTCGCGCATCCACTGGTGGGTGAGGGTGTACGACGGCAGCACCGGGAAGCAGTACACGCCGCGCGTGCCGTCCTGGCCGTGGCTCACCGCCCGGATCCCGGACCGCCGGATGCGCGGCGCATTCGCCGTCGCCGTCAAATGCACAAACATCGCCATGAGTTGGCATGTTATGCGCCCGCTGCGACAACGGCGGCCATCGCGGCCGGGCGAATGATCTGAGCATTGCGGCCGAACAGGGGTGGTCGGCCCGCGTCTCCCGGAGGGACGCGCCATCGGCATGGATGATCTCGGCCCAAGTCCGTTCCGCCCGGGGCCGCTTTCCGCCCGGCCGGCTTCCCAGCTCACGGAGGATCCATGCGACACCCCGACCCCCGCCCGCGAGCACGCGTCCTGGCCGTCGGGCTGGGGCTGACGGCCGCCGCGATCCTGCCCTCGGGCCTCGCCGGCGCGTCCGACAAGTACCAGTGGGCCGCGTTGGGCGATTCGTTCACCACCGGTGTGTTCGTCGGGGAGCCGCGGCCCGCGCTCGGCGACGCGTCACGGGACGGCTGCGACCGCACCGCCAACGCCTACCCGGACCTGGTCGACCGGGCGCTCGCCGCGTCCCCGCCGGGCAAGCCCGTCCGGCTGACCGACGTCAGCTGCAGCGGCGCCACCGTCGCCGACATCGCCACCACCCGGCAGACGCCGATCAGCCCGGTCCAGCCCCCGGCCGGCGGCTGGAGCGCGCTGGACCAGCAGACCACGCGGGCCGAGCTGGGCGACGGCACCGACGTCGTCACCATCGGCATCGGCGCCAACGACCTGCCCTTCGGCGTCATGCTCCTCAAGTGCCTCGAACTGGGCCACGCCGGCCGGGCCGGCCGCTCCTGCCGCGACTACTACACCGATCCGCCCGAGGGCGAGGCGAGCATCCGGGACAGGCTCGACCGGCTCCAGGACGAGTTCATCGGCATGCTGGCCAAGGTGCACCGGGCCGCGCCCAACGCCAAGGTGATCACGGTCGGCTACCCGGCCGTCCTGCCGGAGAAGGGCAGTGCCTGCACCGGCGGCGACCCCACCCAGCTCGGCTCGATCACCGCCGACGACATCAACTGGCTCCGCGACGAGGTGCTCGCACCGCTGAACCGCACGATCCAGCGGGTCTCGGAGGCCTTCGGCGACCGCTACGTCGACGTCCACGCCTCCAGCGTGGGCCACGACGCCTGCCGGCCGGAGGAGACCAGGTGGGTCGAAGGGCTCTGCGGCAACGCCGAGGACCACTGGCCGGGCTCGTTCCTGAACTGCGCGGCGATCGACAAGCGCACCACCCTGGCCCACCCCAACGCGGCGGGATACGCCGACACCGCCGCCCACGTCGAACGCGCCATCCGCGACGCCCTCCTCGAACACTGACCGCCCGACGCCTCCGATCTGCCGCACGCGGGCGCCCCGGGGCCGCGATCCCCACAGTCAGCTACCCTGTGGAGTCAAGAGGTGACAACAGGTAGTCACTTGACATATGAACCGACCTTCGGAAGGACACCTCCATGACTCGTTTCGCTCGGCTGTCCGCCCTCCTGGCCTCCGCGATCACCAGCACCGCGCTTCCGCTCGTGGCCGCCGCGCCCGCCCATGCGGCGGCCACCAGCTCCTGCGCGGCGGATGCCAAGTGGAGCTACGTCTGGGGCGAGCGGTTCCAGCAGGAGGTGGAGTCCAAGCTGTGCCTGGAGACGGAGTTCGGCCAGATCACGGCCACCGTCTTCTCGCACTGCAAGGTCGACGGCAACTTCGGCTGGGCCGAGGACTGGTGTGACGTCAACAAGTCCAAGTACCGCCTGACCTCACCGGACGGCACCGTCTACAACGGTGCGATTCCCACCGGGCAGGGCAAGGGGGCGTGGACGCTGCGCTCCGAGACCGACCACCCCTGCTCCACCGGGACGTGGAAGTACGAGATCAGCTCGTCGACCACCTTCTACTACAACGGCAAGCCGACGGTCGACACGTCCCAGAGCAAGGAGATCAACGTGTCCGAGTGCGGCTAGGAAGCACCCTGGCGGCGAGCGGCACCGTGGGGGGCGGCGACCGGTTCCACCCCACACGTCGTCAGCCGTCCCGCTCCGCGACGACGACGCGTCCGTCACCCAGCTTCGCCCGGCCGTTCGGGCGCTTGCTAGCGTGTGCGAATGGATGATCTCGGAGCGACAGCCTGGCCGCCCGCACCGATCAGGACCGAGAGGCTCGTCCTCCGCGAGCCCGAGGCCCGGGACCGGGCGGCGTTCGTCGAGCTGCTCGCCTCGCCGGAGGTGAACGCCTACCTCGGCGCGCCGCGGCAGCGCGAGGAGCTCGAACGCGAGCTGCCGGAGGTGCCCGAGCGCTGGCCCGGGAGCTTCGTCGTCGAGCTCGACGGAGCGATGATCGGCCACGTCCTGCTCCGCAGGGCGACCGGCCACCGCCGCCCGGCCGCCGCGGGGAAGCTCGACCTCGGCTACCTCTTCCTCCCGCGGGCCTGGGGCTCCGGCTACGCCGCCGAGGCGTGCGCGGCGGCCCTCGACTGGCTCGCCGGCGTGCTGCCCGGCGAGCCGGTGGTCCTCACCACCCAGCGCGCCAACGCCGCCTCGATGCGGCTGGCGGAGAAGCTGGGGTTCACCGAGGTGGAACGCTTCGAGGCCTGGGACGCCGAGCAGTGGCTCGGCATGCGGCCCTGAGGAGTCCCGACTGAGCCCGAGGGATCCTGCCGGAGCCGAGCGCGTACGCACCGCGCCGACCGGGCGACGGCCGAACCGGCGGCCGTCGCTCCACCCGCACCCGCCCCGGCCAGGTGATCAGCACCTCCCGCACGACGGAGGACGCCAGGGTCCTCATGCCCCTGACCGTTCGTCCGCAGCTGTCCGGGTGCCGAAGTGGGCCGCTTCGATGTGCTCGATGTTGATGCGGGCGTGCAGGCGCCCGATCTCGTGGGCCTCGGCGACATCCCGCGCGAGAATCGCTCCGACGAGGCGTTCGTGGTCGCGGAGGGCGCGGCGCTCCATGTCCTGCCAGGTCGGCTCCGTACCCCAGGGATGCAGCGGAGCACGGATGTGGATGCGACGTTCCAGGGTCAGCAGGGAGTCGTGCAGCGCCGGGCTCTGAGCCGCGTTCGCGATCGCCTCGTGCAGACGCTCGTCCGCGGCCTGGGCCTCGGGCCCCGAGCCCGCCGCCCGGAACTCGTCGAGGCGGATCAGCAGCGTCTCCCGGTCGGATCCGGTGTGGCGTTGTGCCGCCGCCGCCGCGACGGCTCCGTGCATCCAGCTCTCCGCCTCGTACTGGTCGAGGAGTTGTGCGCGTGCGGTCTCCAGGACCCGGACGATCTCGGGCTCCGCGCGCACGGCGTCCGCGCCGATGACGAAGGTGCCGCCGCTGCGTCCGCGCCGCTTCTGCAGGAGCCCGAGGTCCACGAGCCGGGCGATCGCGGCGCGCACTGTCACCCGCCCCACCCCCAGGGATTCGGCGAGCTCCCGCTCCGGCGGGAGCTGCACCCCGGGCAGGTACTCACCGATCGCGATCGCGACGATCAGGCGGTCCCCGATCTGTTCCCCCAGCGTCCGCGACCGGGCACCCCGCGGGAACGGCTCAACGTGGATCTCTTCAGGCTCCGGCACCCCTCCATCATCCGCCAAGGCCCGCTCGATAAAAGGTTCCGCCGTAGAACCTTTTATGAGAAGGTGGGCCACCAGCCAAAGGAGTCGAGGTGCTGACATCTCCACATATGCGACGTGAGGTCGATGTTCGGACGGGTTTCGTCCCGACCCCGCAAGGGCGCCTGGCCTACCGCGCACACGTCCCGGACCGCACGGACCGCATCGCCGGGCTTCCGTTGCTCGTGCTGCACGGAGGGCCGGGGATGCCCGCCGCGTACCTGTCCCCGCTGTTCGAGCTCGCGGACGAACGCCCCGTGATCCTCTTCGATCAGCTCGGCTGCGGACGGTCCGACAGGGCGGCCGATCCGGCCGCTCTCACCCTGGAGGTCTTCACCGAGCACGTGGATCTCGTGCGCGAGCACCTCGGCCACGACAGGGTCCACCTCTTCGGACACTCCTGGGGCGGGCTCCTCGCGCTCTCCTGCTACTCCGCCCACCCCGGACGGGTCGCGTCATTGGTTCTCGCGAGCCCCCTGGTCAGCGTCGACCGGTGGTGCGAGGACGCCCGGCGGCTGACCGAGGAACTGCCGGCGCCGCTGCGGCAGGCGATTGACGCCGGGCCGGGCGAGCCGGGCTACGCGGACGCGGAGAAGGAGTTCTACCGCAGGCACTTCTGCGCCCTGGACCCATGGCCTGGTCCACTGCGGGACTCGATGAGCCGGCTGGCAACCGACGTGTACGAGAGCATGTGGGGGCCGAACGAGTTCAGCCAGACCGGAACCCTCCGCGGGACCGATCTTTCCGGGATCGCCGCCACCGTGGACATCCCCACGCTCTGGATCGCCGGCTCCGACGACGAAGCACGTCCCGGCACGCTCCGCGAACTCGCCGGAGCCAATCCGCGAAGCGAGTTCGCCGTCCTGCCGGGCACCCACAACGTTCACCTCGAACAGCCCGAGACCTATCTCGCCGCGGTCCGCCGCTTCCTCGACACCCACTAGTTCCGAAAGGAAAGCCCCGTGGCCGGTCCGCAGCACCATGAACTCCCAAGGCACGACGCCACTCTCGAAGAACTCGGGTACGCGCAAGAACTCAAGCGCACGATGTCGCTCGGCGATGTCGTCATATTCGGGCTCATCTACATGGTTCCGATGGCACCGCTCGCGGTCTTCGGCATCATCTACAACTTCTCCCACGGCATGCCCGCCCTCGTCTACGTCGTCGCCGGCATCGCCATGGTGTTCAGCGCGATGAGCTACAAGGAGATGGCGAAGCGCTTCCCCGTCGCGGGTTCCGTCTACTCCTACGTCCGCCTCGGCATCAACCGCTTCTTCGGATTCGTCTCGGGGTGGGCGATCCTGCTGGACTACCTCCTGCTCCCGGCCCTGCTCTCGGTGTTCGCCGCAGCCGCGATGACGAGTGTCCTTCCGGGCGTGCCGGGGTTCGTGTGGGTGATCCTCTTCGTGGTCCTCGCGGCGGCGATCAACCTGCGCGGCATCACGCTCACCGCCGGCATGAACCTGGTGTTCCTGGTCCTCCAATGCCTCGTGCTCGCCGTCTTCGTGGTAGGCGCCGCAGTCGCCGTCGCCCAGGGGCGCGGCGCCTTCTCCCTCGGTCCGGTCTTCCGGGCCGACGAGTTCTCCTGGGAGATCGTCTTCGGCGCGATCCCGATCGCCGCCCTCAGCTACATCGGCTTCGACGCGATCTCCACCCTGAACGAAGAAGCCAAGGGGGGTGGAAGGACCGTGTCGAAGGCGACCATGATCGTCCTCGTCGTCGTCACCCTGCTGTTCGTCGCCCAGGTGTACCTGGCCGCGATCTTCGTGCCCGCCGGCACCGTCTTCGAGGACGGCGATCCCGTCAACAACGCGTTCTACGACATCGCCGGCCAGGTCGTCGGGCCGTGGTTCAAGGTGGTCATCACCTTGACGTCCGCCCTCGTCGCGATCTTCGCGAACTCGATCGCCTCCCAGGCCACCTCCAGCCGCCTGGTCTTCAGCATGGCCCGCGACCGTCAACTGCCGGCCGTCTTCGCCAAGGTCGGCAAGCACCAGGTTCCACGGAACGCCATGTTCCTGGTCGCCGGGCTGTCCCTCGTCGTCGGCATCGTCGGCACCACCCAACAGGAACTGCTGACGACGCTCGTCACCTTCGGCGCGCTGACCGCCTACATCCTGCTCAACGTCGCCGTCGTCGTCCATTTCGGGATCCGAAGGCGCAGCCGGCACTGGTTCCTGCACTGGACCTCGCCCCTGCTCGGCACCCTGGTGCTCGGTTACGCCCTGTGGAACGCCAATCCGCACGCCCAGCTCCTCGGCCTCGGATGGCTCCTCATCGGCATCGGCATCGCGGGCTACTGGGCATTCCGCGAACGCGGCACGGACACCGGATCGGCGGCCCCGGCAGGTCACTGAGGGCTGTCCCGTGGAGGACCCCCGTTCCTCACCTGCAACCGGAAGACCGAGAAGACCTGGGCGGGCGCCCTCCACCTCGGCCTGGCCGACGGCACCGACCACGCCGCCGACTCCCGCTTCAAACCAACGACCCGCCCGCCGCAACCCCGCCCGCCACTTGCAGCCCCCTGCACGCGGCGGGCGGCCGAGGCCGTATCTCACGCGGTGCCGTACCGTTCCCACCAGGACTCGAACGGCTCGGCATGGCTAAGCGCGGTGTCCCTGAGGGCGATCCACTTCTCTGGGCCGGGTTCCTCCTCGGCCCCGGTGAACACCCCTCCGTCGGCGTACGCCATCGAGACGACGGCCGACTCGTCGAACATCCAGAAGTCCGGTGCACCGGCCAACGGGTTCGGCTTCTCGGTGACATCCAGGATGTAGAACTCCTCGCCGGCGGTGGCGTTCTTCCGGTAGCCCCAGCCGAGTTCGAACCGGAGGTACGGAGTGAGCGGCCGCGAGAGCACGTGCACGCGGTACATGCGCCGTCCGGCGGACGTGTTCCGCCGGACCTGCGCCAGCCAGGGGGCGTTGTAGTCCTGTGGCTGGGGTTCGCCGGCGAGAAAGGCACGGTAGGCGTCGAAATTACCGGAGCCGCTGTAGTCGTCCAGCGTTTCGAGGCGGAAGGCCTCCCGCTGGACGGTATCGAACAGGGCGCCGAAGGCGTCAGGAGAGATGGTCACGGGCAACCCTCACCAGCAGGTCGATCGGAATGCTGTTGCCAGTACTCCACGAACGGAACCGCCCGGGACTCGGCGATCTGCCGGTAGTGGAGGTATTCGGGGGTGGCCTCTGCGGGGAGCTTCTCGGCTCCGATGAACCTGCCGTCCGTCGTGTAGTGCATGCGGTAGACGTCGGTGTCGTCGAACAGCCAGAAGTCGTGGTCCGGGAGCCCGGCCGCCTGCTGGTCGGCGCGGTCGATGATTCCGATGGTCTCGCCCGCCGTGATGTTGCCGGGGTAGGCGGCGAGTTCGTACCGCAGGTAGTCGGTCAGCGGCGAGGTGAGGACGTGGACACGGGCCACCGTCTTGCCGTGGTCCGTCATGGACCGGACCCACGGGTTGTCGGCCCACTCGGGCGGCATGGGGTCGCCGGCGAGGAAGGCCTCGAACTCCTCCCGCTCCTCCTCGACGTCGTAGAGGTCCAGCGTCTCCAGCCGGAACGCGGTGTGCTGGAAGTTCTTGAAGAGCCGGCCGAATTCGGTTCCGTCGATCATGGAAGTAGTCCTCCAGGATGTTCACAGGCACACGGACGACGGCCTCACCTTCGGGCAGGCCGATCTGGGCAAGCTTTTCGAGTCACCGGACAGTTTACGCAGAGCCACTGATCCTCCTCGTTCTGTTATCGAGGTCGATACTTCAGGCTCGTCCTGCCGGAAGGCAAGGCCATCGGCTTTCCAGTACAGGAAAGGGCGGAGCTCGAACACCGGAGCAGGAAGTCGGCCCGGCCGACTTCCTACGCAGCGCCGGGCCGGCCCGCCCCGCACGTCGTCACTCGGCGAGGGCGGGGAAGGACTGCCGGAGGAAAGGGCTACCCGAGGCGGTGGCGGAGCCAGGCGAGTCCGTGGCTGCTCAACGCGTCCCACTGGCGGCCGGGGGTCTCGGCGGCGCGGAGGGTCCACAGGCCGGTGAGGATCGCGCCGAAGGCCGTGACGGACCGATCGGGCGTGGCCCGCCACAAGGGCACGCTGTCGGCCCAGCGCTCCGCGTGCTCGGGGGTGTGTCCGGCCTCGATCAGCCGGATGACCAGGTACGCCGTATCGGCCCATGCGGCGCCGGGGGCAGGGAACGCCCAGTCGACGACGCGCACGGCCGTACCGTCCACCAGGAGGTTGGGGCCGGTCAGGTCGGTGTGGACCAGGGTCCTGCCGTCGATCAGATCGGGTGCTTCCTGTTCGGCCAGGGCCAGCGTGTCCAGCCGTGCCACGGTCCACGGGTCGAGCCGGTCCCGGTACCGGCTGCCGAGGGTGTGCCAGAAGTCATGTCCCGACCACCGATCGGCCAGGCTGAAGGCGCGCAGGGGCGGCGCGGGGGTGAGCGTTCCTGCCAGCACCTCCAGCGTCCGCGCGACCAACGGCAGATCGGCGGACCCCGGCGACAGGTCCGCGTGCCTGCCGGGAACGTGCTCGAATCCCAGCGCCAGCCACCCACCGGCTTCGGCCTTCCAGAGCAGGCGGGGAGCGATGTCCGGCGGGAGCACGGAGTTCACAACGGACTCCAGGTGGTGCATCCACGCCTTGGGGTTGTCCTCACGCACGGCCTTGCAGAACACCCGCCCGCGGGCCGTCTCCAGGTTGGCGGCGAAGTCTGACACCGTTCCCACCGCCGGGGGAACGGCCGCGGTCACCGCACCGGTCCGGGCTTCGATGCTGACGCGCAAGGCGTCCGGTAGTTGCTTCCAGGTGTCGGCCATCGGGGGTTCCTCGGGGTCGGGCCCGCCCGGCCCCGGTCGCGGGGCCGGGCGGAAGGTGGCGGCGCGGGTCGGGACGGGCGATCTGATCGGCTTCTAGCCGCTATGGCAACCGCGCTGCCGCTCCCACTGAGACGGGCCCGAGCGCCCTGCGAACCGGGTCGGTGATCAGCTTCACGTCGGTCAGATCGTCGTCGGGGTCGAAGTGCAGCAGGGCTACTCGCCGGGGTCCGGTCCGGTGTAGGCCGGTGAACGAAAGATGCGCGGGAACGCTCGGGCTCCGTAGCGCCGGTCGAGCCAGCCGGTCAGGCCGGACACGTCTCCCCCGATCATCGCGGCGACGATGAGGCCGTGCAGCGCGGCCTCCTCAGTCCCGCCCATCTCCGCCAGGAAGCGCCGGTAGCGCATCCCGACGCCGTGCTCGTACCCGGCCATGGCCAGTTGAAAGTGGGCGGCAACGCCGGGATGGGCGCTGTCGAAGTCGGACGGCTCCAGGCGGCCCGTGGTGTCGCTGAACGCCAGCCGATCGGGCTCTGTGATCCGCTCGGCCAGGCCGAGGCGATCGGCCACCTCGGCGGCGATCGTCCGCGCCTCCTGGTCGGTCGCGCCCTCCATCACGATCCCCAGATTGCGGGTCGAGACGGCATCGTCCTTGTCTCTCTCCGAGTAGCTGCGCCCCTGCGGGTCGCGCCGGTTGATCCCGTACCGGCTCCGGACCACCCGCCCTTCCTGGAGCCGGTACTCCCGGAACGATCCCCAGTGCAGGCAATCATGCGCGTAACTGCGGAGGAGGTCGAGCGCCACCAGCTCCGGTGAGGTCAGCCGGGGATCGCTCAACCGGCCGTACCGGGTGATCACGGACGCCAACTGCACGTGCCGGTAGCCCTGATTCGGGTGGTGGAAGCCGCCGAACGCATCGGCCTGGGTCGATCGGACCCCGACCCAGACTCGATCGATCGGCAGCAGTTGGTTCAATCCCAGCTGCCGGTAGCGGCCTGCCAGGAGGGTCGCGCCCTGCCGGAACACCTCCCGCGCCGGCTCGTCCGCCCAGGTGTCCAGCAACCAGTGCAGCAACGAGAACGTGACGTGCGGGTGTGCCCGATCGAGTGCGACCGTCGCCCGGTGCGCGGCCAGCAGGTGCGCCAACTCAGCGCGTTCGGCCGTGTCTCCGGCCAGGTATTCGTTCGGCCCCAGGCAGGAGGGCGTGAGCGATCGGCCGAGTGTCAGAACGGCCGACGCCCGATCAGCTGCCGGTGCGACTCCTGCAGTCCCTCGGGAAGGTCGTCCGGCGAGAACCATCGGGCCTCCAGGATCTCGAATGAGACCGCCTCGACACGGCCGCTGACGAACAGTGCCTCGTAGGCGACTTCAATGCGCAGCTTGTATCCGCTCTTCAGGTGCGCCAGTTCGCACACCTTCACCGTGAGTCCGGTCTCCTCCCGGACCTCACGCACGATCGTGTCCTCGAAGCTCTCGCCCTTGTTGGCATAGCCAGTCGGCAGACCCCACTGCCGCCCCTCCGGCCACAACCGGTGTTTGAGCAGCAGCACCCGCCCCTCGTCGTCGCGGACGATGCCCGTGACTCCGACCATGAACTTCGAGTGCCACAGCCACAGAACGCGCCACTGCATCGGCCCACGGATGAGCCGCCAGAGCTTCGCAATGATCTTCTTCATGGGTCGCCCCTTCATCTTTCCCCTTCGTTCGGCTTCGCGGAGCTGAATGCCAGGCTAGGGGGTTTCCGGATAGAGACTCAACAATATTCCTGCCATCGACTAAAAATCTTGCGATATATCTCGAAAATGGTCAGCCCAACCGCCCATCTTTACCCGGGCATTCTCACCCCAGAGCGCATATCCCTCGAAGGTCAGGAACTCGTCCAGATAGTCCTGGACATCTCGGGGATCGCGGAACACGAGCGCTCCCGTGGAGACTTCCACGATGGCCAGGGATTCGTCATAGACGGTGAAGACGTTCAACGGCGCCCATGGCATGTGGCCGGCCATCGGAATCACCCCGATCCGGACGTTCGGCAGCCGGGAGACGGAGACCAACCTGTCGATCTGCATCGCCATGGCCTGCGCCGGGACAAGGGGCCACCGGCAGGCCTGCTCGGTCAGGATGAAGCTGAACTGCTTGGACGACTCGTAGAGGACGTCCTGCCGTTCGAGCTTCTTGGCGATCGCCTTCGTATGGTCCCCGGGAAACGGGGCGAGGCTGGCCCGAACGTACTCGGGCGTCGCGAGCAGTCCGGTGATCATCGTCGGCAGGAAGTAGCGGAACCGGATCGTGCTGCGCTCAAGTGTCGCCAGCTCGATCTGCTTCCTGTCGAGGCCCTTCCGCCGCAACGCTCGCGCATCCTGCCACTCGGTGTTGGCGAGGCGGGCAAGCGCCGTCACATGAGCGACGAGGTCCAGCGGCGCGTCCAGCGCCCGCAGGATCAGCTCGACGTCGACAAGTGACGGTATGACCCTGCCGGTCTCGATCTTGGAGATCTTGGACTGCGACATGCTGACACGCCGAGCAAGCTGGACTCCGGAGAGTCCAGCTCGCTTGCGAAGCTCTTGAAGGATTGCCGCCAGGTCAGAACTCGATTGACCCAGCTCCTGCGGATCAAACGTCAATGCCCTTCACGTACTCCTCGAAAGGCACCGACTCGGCGATGGCAATGCGCTGGTACTCGATGAACGGACTGACGTCGCCCTCGAAAACGGTGCGGTCGATCTGTGTCCCGTCGGGGAGGTAGTTCATGAGCACCACCTCCCTCTTGTCGAACATCCAGAAGTCGGTGACTCCAGCCAGTGGATCGGGGCGGTCCGTGACATCCATGATGCGGATGTCCTCCCCCGCCCAGACGTGCGGCAGATAGTACATGAACTCGTAGCGAAGGTACTCGGAGAGCGGGCGCGTGACGATGTGCACCCGCCCCTTCACCTTTCCCTCGCGCCGGACCCGCTTGAGGTCGTCGGTGTACTCGTTGGAGTGTGCGTGCGGGTCGATCCGCTCGCCCGCCCGGAAGGCCCGCAACTCCTCGATCTCCTGCGGCACGTTGTAGACCGGGAGGGTTTCGAGGCGCCATGCCTCCGTGGCGAAGTCCCGGAACCTGGACTGCCAGGCGTCACCATCCAAGCGCACGAAAAGCCTCCCGAAGCACGCTCTCGGGGATCTCCACCAGTCCTTCGCCGCCGGGCGGCGTGAAGGCGTCGGACACGTCCCCCTGGACCACGATCGTCCCGCGGTCGGTCCGGTACACGTTGGGGCAGTCGTTCTGGTTGCACTCCCCCGATCCGCTGCCGTTGCCCGTGTTGGTCAGCCTCGTGAGATTCGACCTGCTGTCCATCTCAACCCCCTGAGTTGCAGAGCCGTCAGACCCGACGGCAATGACGCTAGAGAAACCGGTCGGCCTGTGTCCACGGCGGGAAGGGGATATTCCCGTATTGGACTAAAGATCACGGCCGAAGGGTCCAAGGATCCATCGGCCGAAGGGAGTTCGCCTCCGGAGCTGCACAGGAAGTCGGACGGGCCGACGTCCTGTGCAGCCGGCCAGCAGCTCCGGTGGGTGCGGGCCCGTGAGGGTAGGGTGGCGGGTGGCTGTTGGCGGGGGGAGGGAAGGCGGGTTGACGGTGCTTCACGTCATCACTGGCGCGCCGGGGGCCGGGAAGTCGACGCTGCTGGGGCACTTGGGGGCGTACCCGTTCGGGAGTGTCGACTTCGATGAGTTGCCGGAGCCGGATGGCAGGCTGCTGGGCATCGGCATCACCTCGCCCTCGGCGAGTCCCGTGTGGCCCGCCTACAACAGGCTCTGGGTGAAGATCGCGAACATGATGCTCCGGGCCGGTAGGCCCGTGCTGATCCTCTGCCCCTTGACGCCGGGCGAATGGGCAAGCGCGGCTGCCGACGTCGTGGACCCGCCGCGCACCTCCTGGGCGCACCTCGATTGCGTCGACGCCGACAGGCGTGCACGGCTTGCCGCGCGCGGGTGGGGGCCGGATCGGATCGAGGGCGCGATCAAGGACGCCGAGGAGCTTCGGTGCGCGGTGGACCGGCAGTTCACCACCAGCGGACGGAGCCCTGCCGAGGTGGCTTCGGCCGTCGCCGACTGGATCGCCAACGGCCCGGAGTAGCACCCCTTCGAACGCCGGTGTTGTCGAGCAGGTGCCGCTGCCCCGGGATGGGCGGCGGAGCAACGAACTGCCGTCCGCCCCGTGCTCGACGATCGTCCACGCTTCCGGGGACCGAAGCCCCGGGTGCCCCTCTTCCGGGTGAATTCCTCGGCACCCCGGAACCGTCCGCGGTAGTCCGGTTCCCGGGTGGTGAGGATGGCCGACGCACCGGACTCCGGCCACGCCGAACGCTGAGGGGTACGCCCATGTGGAAGTCACTACTGCTGCACCGATCGCTGCGCCGTACGGCGGTCGCCGCGGCCGGCTGCCTCGCCCTGCTGGCGGGTGCCGCCCCGGCGTCGACCGCGCAGGGCACCGCGACCCGCGCCGCCGGTCACCGGCTCCCCGCGAACTTCGCCCACCCCGCACCCTCGAAGCGGGAGACCGTCTTCGACCCCGTCTACCTCGTCCAGGCCAACTCCGGCCGCGGGGCGACGTTCGAGGTCTACGAAGGCTGGGACTACGCGCTCCTGACCAACCAGCCGGGCAACGGCACTGCCCTGGTCTTCACCCTGCACGCCGACGACCTCACCTACAGCATCGAGTCGACGTCCGCCAACTGGGGCGAGTACCGGACCTGGTGCCTCCACGGAAGTGACATCCGGCTGGAGAAGAGCAGTTGCAGGACCCGCTGGCAGGTCGAAGACCTGGGCGGCGACCAGTTCTACCTCAAGGTGGCGGGGACGAACAGGAAGATCAAGACCAGCAAGCTGCAGGACCGCAAGCGGTGGCTGGCCGCCGAGACGGAGATCTTCATCGTCAACGAGGAGTTCGTCAGGTTCAAGCTCGTCCACCCCTGATCCCGGGCTCGCTCAGCACAGGCGGCCGTCCACCGGTGGGCGGACGGCCGCTGGGCGCCGAGCGGGGAGGCCGGCCGTCAGACCGACTGGGCGAAGGCGAGGAAGGACTGCCAGGCGGCCGGGGTGAAGGTGAGGTGGGGGCCGGACTTGTCCTTGGAGTCGCGGACGAGGACGGCGGACGTCGTCTCGGCGACCTCGACGCACTCGCCGCCTTCGCCACTGCTGTGGCTGCTCTTGTGCCAGCCGACCTCGATGCAGCAGGCATTGTCGTTGAGGCTGTGGCTGCTCTTGAACCAGGCGATCTCGACGCAGTTGCCGCCCTCGTTGCTGCTGTAGCTGCTCTTGAACCACACCAGATCGCTGCTCATCGCTCTCCCTGAAGTGAGGTTGCTGTAGCGCCCGTTCAGGATACGGAGCGTCGCCCAGGGTGGCCATGGCACAACCCCTACACGGCGGGGACGGCACCCACACAGAGAGCGGCCGTCCACCGGTGGGTGGACGGCCGCTGGGCATCGAGTGGGGAGACTGGTCGTCAGACCGACTGCGCGAACTCGACGAAGGACTGCCAGGCCTCCGGCGAGAAGGTGAGGTGGGGACCGGACTTGTCCTTGGAGTCACGCACCAGCACGGTCGACGTCGCGTCCGCGACCTCGACGCACTCGCCGCCCTCGTTGCCGCTGTAGCTGCTCTTGAACCACACCAGTTCGCTGCTCATCGCTCTCCCAGAATCTTCTCGATCATCGCCATGGACTCCTGCGGAGTGTGCGCCTGCGACCTGAGCGTGCTGTAGCGCGCGTTCAGGATCCGGACTTCACTCTGATCCGTAATCAGCCTACTGCTCGTCTGCACCTCGATGTAGCCCACCTGCGAGCGTCCCCTCGGCGTGAGCAGGATGAACGGGCCGCCCATACCAGCGTGCTCCGTGCGGTCGAGCGGCATCACCTGGATCACCATCCCCCTGGTGCGCCCGACCTCCAGCAGGTGCCGCAACTGCTCCGCGTGCACGTCCCAGCCCCCCATCGGCCGACGGAGCACGCTCTCGTCGATCACCCAGCTGAACATCGCGCGAGGCCACTTCGTCAGGACCTCCTGCCGCGCCATCCGGGCCGCCACCCGCATCTCGATGACCTCCTCAGAGAGCAGCGGCTGACGCATCTCGTAGACAGCTCGCGCGTGGGCCTCCGTCTGGAGCAGCCCCGGGAAGTCCCACATGCTCCAGTTGTTCAGGTCCTCGCACACCGCCTCCAGGCCCGCATAGCCCCGGAACCACTCGGGGTGCCGCACACGGGCCTTGGCCTTCGCCTGCTCGATGTCGTCCGCGATGATGAGCAGCAGGCCACCCGCGTCCAGGATCCTCTCCGCCGCCTCCAGCAGTTCCCGCTGCGGCGTACGCTTGCCCTGCTCCACCGCGCCGATCAGGCTCTCGGTGTAGCCGACCTGCTTGGCGAACTCCTTCTGCGTCAGGCCGGCCCGCTCGCGCAGCAGCTTGATCTGCTTGCCGACCGCCCGCAGGAAGTCCGACACCTCGGACAGGTCCTCGTCGAGCTGCGGGCGCGCCACGTCGCCGCTGTCTCCGCCGGTTCCCTTAACTTCGGTCATTACGACCTCCCCATTTTCCGGTCACGGCCGACCGCCGTCACGCGACACTTTCCGCACACACACAGGCACTCACCGTGCCCACCAGATGCGTCGTCAGCCTAAGCCTGGGGGGGCAGGCTTTTCCCCATGAAGTCCGAAATTCCCCTCGACGACCCCGAGCCGCGCGCCCACACCGCGCTCCTCACTTCCACCCCCAAGGGAGCCGCCATCGGCCGCCGGATCGCCCGGCAGCAGCTGACCGCCTGGGACCTCAACTCCCTTTGGCCGGAGGCGTTTCACCACGCGTTGATCATCGTCGCGGAGCTGGCCGCCAACGCCTCCACCCACGGGCGCACTCCGGGGCGCGGGTTCGAGCTGCACCTCTCGCTCACCACCGCGCGCCGGGCGTGCACCACCGTGCTCCGGATCGAAGTCTCGGACTGCCGAGGGGACCGCCGCCCCGTCCTCCCGTCGGCGGCCTGCCCGCCGGACTCCCAGTCGGGGCGCGGGCTCACCCTCGTCGACGCGCTCGCCGACCGTTGGGGCACCCTGCCCCGGGAGCCCAACGCCAAGACGGTCTGGGCCGAACTCGATCTGCCCGTCGCCGAGTTCAAGACCGCCCCCGACCCCTCCCCCACCGACGATGTCGCTGCCTGACCAGACCCCGCACCCCCAGCACAGCCCGGCCGCCGCCGCGGCCTACACCGTCCTCCCCTTCGCCCTCCTCCTCGCGCTGATCGCCTGGATCTACCCGGTCCTGAAGTACCACCACGACCTGCACCCCACCACCCCGGCCGCCACAGCAACCGCGACTGCGACCGCGACCCCGACCCCGACCGCAACCCCCAACCCCTGACCGCCGCACAGGAAGTCGGCCCCGCCGACTTCCTACTCCCCCTCCACCGCCGGCCGCCGGGCGTCGACCTCGATCTCGATGCGCATCCGGGGGTCGGCGAGTCCGCAGACCATCATCGTGGCCGCGGGCCGCACCTCCCCGAAGTACCGCCGCAGCACGGGCCAGCAGGGCTCGAAGTCCGCACGCTCCGGCAGCAGATACCGTACCCGCACCACGTCGGCGAAGGTGCAGCCGGCCTCGGCCAGGGCCTCGCCGATGTTGCGCAGGCACTGCTCGGCCTGCTCGACGACGCCATCGGCGATCGTCATCGTCCGGTAGTCGAATCCGGTGGTCCCGGAGACGTGCACCGCGTCCCCGACCACCACCGCCCTCGCATAACCGATCTGCTCCTCGAAGGTCGAACCGCTGAGAATGGCGCGTCGCTCTGTCATGCGGCGAACGCTAAGCACGCTGCGGTGATACGTCCAATACCCGAATAACCATCGCCTGATATCCCTAGGAATATGGACCGCCCCGAACTCCCACTCCCCCAGTTGCACGCTTTCACGGTGCTCGCCGAGGAACTGCACTTCGGCCACGCCGCCGCCCGCCTCGGTATCGCGCAGCCCCCGCTCAGCCAGCAGATAGCCCGGCTGGAGACGAAGGTCGGGCACCCGCTGTTCGTCCGCGCGCCGGGGCGGGTCGCGCTCACCCCGGCCGGGCGGGAGCTGCTGCCGGCGGCCCGGCGGGCGCTCGCCGACCTCGCCGACGGGCTGGCCGCCGCCCGGGCCGTGGGCAGCGGGCGGGCCGGGCGGCTGCGGATCGGGTTCTCGGCCTCCCTCGCGCTGACCGTCCTGCCGGGACTGCTCGCCACCTTCCGCACGCGCTACCCGGACGTGGACCTCGACCTGCGCGAGATGACCACCTCCCCGCAGCTCGCCGCCCTCCAGGAGCGGACCATGGACGTCGGGCTGCTGCGCGAGCCCCCGGACGACGCCGGGGCGGGGCCGCTCGCCTTCCGGACCGTGCTCACCGAGCCGTTCGTCGCCGTGCTCCCCGCAGACCACCCGCTGGCCGCCCAACGCGCCATAGACGTCTCCCAGCTGGCGGACGAGCCGTTCGTCCTCCTCCCCCGCTCCGTCGGGCCGCGGCTCTACGACGGGATCACGGGACTGTGCGAAGCAGCGGGGTTCGCGCCACGGATCGCGCAGCACGCGGTGGAGTGGCAGACGGTGTGCGCGCTCGTCGGCGCGGGGCTCGGGGTGTCGCTCGCCCCGGCGAGCATCCGGCGCCTGCGGCTGCGGGAGGTCGCCTTCCGCCCGGTCGAACCGCGCACGGCCCGCACCCGGGTCGCCGTCGCCTGGCGGCGGGACGACCCGAGCCCCCTGGTGGCCAACCTGCTGGCGGCCCTCGGCGAGCGCGACGGCTAACGGTGCCAGTTGCTCCAGTTGCCGCCCGTGTCGCGCTCCTTGTACCAGCTGTTGCCGTCCGTGCCGCGCGCCTTCAGCTGCAGGTAGTTGCCGCTGTGGGCGCTGATGGTGGCGTCGGAGGTGAGCACGCCGCCCAGCGAGACCACGGGGCTCGCGGTGTTGTTCGGGGTCATCCAGGTGGTCCAGATCGCGTGGTCCGCGCCGACGAAGAACGACTGGCGGGTGCCGTCGTCGAAGTAGTACATGGGGATGTTGAAGCCGTACCCGCCGCCGCAGAGGAACTTCGCGCCGGGCCAGCCGATCCAGTTCTCGGCCGTGGTCGCCGGCTTGGTGCACATGTAGTTCACCAAGGTGTCCACCTGCGCGGCCTGGGCGGTGCCCGCCGTACCGGCGACCGCGCCCACCAGCGTGGCGGCGACCACGGCCGACGACGCGACGGCCTTCCCGAACCTCTTCATCCCCATGACCCGACCTCCGGATAGCGGACCGGCCCGCCCACCGGTCCGGCGGGCGGCGCGAAGGCCCTCACCACCCATCCTCAGCCGCGGGTTCGGCGCCTTCGGCGGTCACCGACGAGAACGGCCCGCGCGGCCGGGCAGGAGTGCCCGGCCGACCGCCGGACGACTGCCCGCTCGCGCGGAAAACCGCTTGCCGGCGGCACGTGGGCAACGCGGATACTGCGGCATGAGCAGAATCGCGCAGGTCATCGTGCTGGCGACGTACGCGGACGAGGCCATGGAGCCGCTGACGCGGGAGGACTCGCCGGACTGGCGCTTCAAGCCGCTCGACCTGTTCGCCGGCGGGTGGGTGATCGAGTTCCACGGGATGCGCCCGCGGACCGGGCTGCTGCGGCGGCTGGAGTCGCTGGCGTGGCCGCACCCGGAGAGCGTCCAGGTGCTGATCCACGACGAGGAGGACGACTGCTACGGGCTCTGGATGATGCGGGACGGCACCCTGACCGAGGTGCCGATCCCCGGTCACCGGCGCTACTACGGTCCGGAACCGAGCGGCGACGACCCGCCCTCGCCGGGCTCGCTGTGGCGGCCGGACACGGCGACGACGGCCGTCTCCGGCTGGGCCCGCACCACGCCCCAGGATCCGCGCCCCGCCTGGTGACGCCCGCCGGGCCGGGCGCTCCCGCAGGAAAAGCGCGTGCCCGCACGAAGCGGCCGGTGCGAGACTGCGCGCCATGAGCGAACCCGAACTCAGCGAGCTGGACTACCTCCGGGAGATCGAGCGCCTCGCACACGACGTGACCGTGGAGGCTTCCGCCGAGGACCGGCTCTCGTACGCGGAGGATCCGCCGGACGCGACGCCGTTCCAGCGCAGCGTCAACGCGCTCGCCCGGGCGGTGCGCTCGTACCACTTCGAGGGCGACGGCTGTGTGGAGGACCGCCCCCTCCTCAAGCTGGCCGCCGCCGCGGTCCTGAAGCCGGGGGCCATGCCGGCGGGGGCGGAGGAGGACTACGAGCAGGCGTGCGCGCGGTTCGGTGTCGAGCCCCGGCCGGAGGGCTGGGCGCTCTGGCACACCTGGGGCGAGGGCGGGCTCCAGGTGACCATGGTGGTGTCGGCGGTCGGGACGACCGAGGGGCTGTTCAGGAACTGGTCTCTGGGCAGGGAGCTCGACCCGGTGACGCCGCTGCCCTCGCAGATCGCCCTCGTCCACCACGGCTGGACCGGCCCGATGACGTTCGCACCGCGCGGCCACCGGCGCTTCGGGCTCACCGGGGCACCGCTGTCCTGAGCGCCGCGGCGGGAGCCGGCGCTCAGCGCGCCGGGACCGGGCCGGGGACGAGACGGGGCACGAGGCGGACGTAGGCGACCATGCCGAGGACCTCGACCAGCGTCTGCGTGACGACGACGGAGGCCGCGAGGGCCAGCGTGTCCGGCAGGGCGAGGGCGAGCGGGAGGACGACCAGGGAGTTGCGGGTCGCGCCGGTGAAGACGATCGCCCGGGCGGCGCCGGTGCCCAGCCCGAAGAGGCGGGCGACGGCCTTGCCCGCGAACGCCATCACCACCAGGAACAGCACGTAGAACGGGACCATCCCGGCGACGTCGCCCAGGCTGTCGCCGAGCTTGGGGACCTGGGAGGCGACCACGGTCAGCAGGGTCGCGGCCATCAGCGGCACCATCGTGGTGCTCGCCGCGTCGGACACCCGCTGCCCGGCCGGGCGGCGGGCGGCCCAGGCCTGGAGCAGCCAGGCGAGGGCGAGCGGGGCGACGATCAGGGTGAGGAAGGCCCGCAGGAACGGGGCGGCCTCGACGGTGTCGGCCAGCTCCGAGCCCATGAACAGGTAGAGGAACACCGGGAGCAGCAGCATCTGCGCCACCAGCAGCAGCGGGGTGGCGGCGAGCAGCCGGCGGCTGGAGCCGCCGGCCAGGCCGGAGAAGACGATGACGTAGTCCACGCACGGGCAGAGCAGCACCAGCAGCGCGCCGATGCGCACGGCCCGGTCGTCGGGCAGGAAGGTGAACATCGCGGCCACCACCAGCGGGACGACGACGAAGTTCACCGTCAGCGCGGCGGCGAGGAAGCGGGTGTCGCGCAGCGAGCGCAGCAGCTCGGCGGCGGGCACCTGGAGGAAGGTGACGAACAGCAGGGCGCCGAGCACGGGATTGATGGCGTGCTCCAGTCCGGGGCCCGCGCCCGGCGCCAGCAGGCCGAGCAGGCCGCCGAGCGCCATCGCGGCGAGGTAGATCGCCACCTGGTGCCGTTCCATCCGCTCGACGGGGCCGCCGCCGTCGCCGCTGCCGCTCGCCGGTTCCTGCTGTGACACTCCCACTGCTCCCTCGTGCGTCGGCGCCCGGCCGCCACGGTGGTGGCGGACCGGGGTTCATCCTCGCAGCTCAGGGCGGTCGGGCCGGATGGGAGCGGGTCGGGCAGGTCAGGGGCCGTCGGGGCAGGAGGCCTTGCGGCGCTTCTCGAACTCCTTGGTGTTCATCAGCTTGTAGTCCCAGTCCCAGCCGCCGGCCGCCCAGGTGCCGACGGGCAGGCTGAGCAGCACGTCGCCGGGGACGGTCACGCTGAGGGTGCGGTCGCGGGCGACCTCCACGGTGTACCGCTTGTCGGCGACGACGCCCTCGGCGAGGGCGCCGTGCGAGGTCCAGCCGGGCGGCGGGTCGCCGAGGTCGACCTTGTCGGTGGCGGAACGGCCCTCGCGCGGGCGGACCTCGACCTTGTCCGTGCCGGGGAAGACCTTCACCCGGATGGCGTGCAGGCGCTCGTCGTGGCACATGCCGGTGCGGACGACCACCCGGCCGGACTCCATGCGGACACCGATCAGCTGGTCCTGCTTGGGCTTCGGCCCGCCGCAGCCCACCGTCGCCGTCACGGCGGCCGTCACCACCACCAGCACCGTTCTCACCCCGCGCCGCCGCACCCCGTACCTCCTTCGCACCCACCCGATCGGACCCGATCCTGCCCCACGGGCCCCACCCGCCGCACAGGAGGGACCGGTGGGGGCGTTGCGGGGCGGGCCGTCGGGAGGGCAGGGGCCCGTGCCCCGAGGGGAAAGGGGCGCGCCCCGCACCGGGGGGACCGGTGCGGGACGCGGGGTGGGGTGGGGCAGGGGTGTCAGGCGTCGTAGCGCAGGCCGTGGCCGAAGCGGAACAGCGGGTCGGCGGTGTCGAACGGGACGTCCGGACGGCTGGCCTCCACGGCCGCCATCGAGGACGGCAGGTCGAACGGCAGCGAGCCCTGCGGGCGCTCCTCGCCGAACAGGACCCGCACGAAGGCCTGCTCCTCCGCGCCGAAGTTGACCGTCAGCGCGGCGGCGTGGCCCGCGATGGCGGTCAGGATCGCCGGGCGGTCCAGGTACACGTCCACGACCGTCGGCACGGTGGCGCAGATCCGCCGCACGCGCTCGACCTCCTCGGCCGGGAAGTCCAGCGAGCCCGCGCGGAAGAAGGACTCGACGGTTCCCGCCTCCCCGCGCGGCTCGAACGGCGCCGCCAGCCGCAGCACGGCCACGTCCGCCTCCTGCGGCGTCGCGACCAGGGTCGCCCGGTCACCCAGGACCTCGGCGGACAGCCCCTCCGCGTACACCTTCAGCGCGCCGCCCGGGGCGAGCGGCAGGCGGGCCGGGCCGGCGTCCGCGTTGGCCAGCAGGACAAACGCGGCCGCCTGGGCGGCGAGGCCCTCGGCGCGCGCCCCGGCGGAGCCGACCAGCAGGTCGGCGGCGTCCTCGTCCAGGTAGGGCCGGTCGAACAGGCCGAGCCGGAACTTCTCGCGCAGCAGTCGGCGCGCCGAGTCGTCGAGGCGCCGCTCGCTCACCTTCCCGGCCGTGACCAGGTCGACCAGCACCTGCGGGCGGAACTCGCCGCCGAACTGGTCCACCCCGGCGTCCAGGGACTTGAGCATGCGCTCCTCGTAGGTCAGCTCCTCCACACCCCAGAACTTGTCGCCGAGGATGGCCCAGTCGGTGCAGACGATGCCGTCGTAGCCGAGCCGCTCGCGCAGCAGGTCGGTGATGATGCCCTTGTTGAAGCCGAAGCCGACCTCCTCGTACTCGGTACCGACCGGCATGCCGTAGTAGGGCATCATCTGGGCGACACCGGCGTCGATGACGGCCTTGAACGGCGCGAGGTGGTAGTCGAAGTGGTCGCCCGGGTAGACCTGCTCGCGTCCGTACGCGAAGTGCGGGTCCTCGCCGTTCAGCTGCGGGCCGCCGCCGGGGAAGTGCTTGGCCATCGCGGAGACCGACTCCGTGCCGACCTCCTCGCCCTGGAGCCCGCGCACGTAGGCGACGGCGAGCTTGGAGGTGAGCTCGGCGTCCTCGCCGAAGGTGGTGCTGATACGGGCCCAGCGGGGCTCGGTGGCGAGGTCGATCTGCGGGTGCAGGGCGACCCGGATGCCGGTGGCCAGGTACTCGCGGCGCACGGTGTCGGCCCAGCGCTCGACCAGTTCGGGCGAGCCGACGGCGGCGAAGCCCAGCGGCTCGGGCCACTGCGAGAACGGGCCGGCCATCAGGGCGGTGGCGGGGTTGTCGGTGAAGGAGTGGCGCGGGTCGCTGGAGATGGTGACCGGGATGCCCAGCGGCCGCTCCAGGACGGTGCGCTGGAGGCTGTTGTGCCAGGCCGCCAGGTCACGCGCGCTGTTCGCCCAGAGGATGTTGAAGTGGTTGATGCGCCGCTCCAGGAGCTTCGCCATGGACGGCATGCCGAACAGGCCGGGCTCGTCGAGGGCGGCGGTGTGGCCCAGCGGGTGGAACATCAGGCCGACCTTGTCCTCCAGCGGCAGGCGGCTCAGCAGGTCCTCGACACGCTGGTCGACGGAGAGCGTCGGGTCCTGGTACGGGAAGCGGGCTTCGGTGCTCATGACGGGGGCCTTTCTCGGTGGTGCAGGGGGGGCGGGGAGTCGGGAGGGTCAGACGGCGCTTCTGATCCTGGTCACCAGCAGCGCGCCGGCCAGGCAGAACACGGCGGCGAGGCCGAACCAGAGCGAGTAGCCGGCGCCGCCGAGCAGGGCGTTGCCGACCGGGATGACGACCACGCCGGCCAGGAACGGCGAGAGCGAGGCCGGCAGGGTGTTGGCGATGTTGAGCACGCCCAGGTCCTTGGCCGTGTCGTCCTGACTGGGCAGCAGGCTGATGGCGAGGGCGTTGTCGACGGCGAAGAACATGCCGGCGCCGATGCCGAGCACCGCTTCGAGGGCGAGCAGGGTGCCGAGGCCGGCGTCGCCCAGGTACGGCGTGACGGTCACCACGGCGAGCACGGCCGCCATCACCAGGCCGCCGGCCATCACGAAGGGCTTGCGGCGGCCGACGCGGTCGGAGACGGTGCCGCCGACGACGCTGGCGACGACCAGGGTGGCCACGCTCAGGCCGTTGGCCAGGGCGTTGAAGCGCAGCTGCTCGTCGGTGTCGTCCATGCCGAACTCGGCCGCCAGGAAGAGCGTCAGATAACCGGCGAGGGCGCCGTAGCCGAGCATGATGAGGAACTTGCTCAGCCAGGCCCAGCCGAAGTCCGGGTGCTTGCGGGGATCGAAGACGAAGGAGAGCAGCAGGCTGCGCAGGTTGAGCGGCTCGTCCGGCGGGGCGGTGCGGACACGGTCGGGCAGCCGGGCGGCGAACCAGAAGCCGAGGACGACGGCGATGGCGGCCGGCACGGCGAAGCGCAGGAGATCGCCGGGCAGCACGGAGAGCAGGACCGCGCCGATCATGATGCCGATCGGGGTGACCGCGCCGACGATGCCGGACACGCTGCCGCGCCTGGCCTCGGGCACGTGGTCGGCGACGGTCGCGCCGGCGGCGGCGAAGGCGACGTTGGCGGCGCCCTGGGCGGCGCACCAGGCGATCAGCAGCAGCGGGACGTTGGGGGCGAGGGCGCAGGCCACCAGGGCCAGGGCCATGACGGAGATGCCGCCGACGATGAACGGGCGGCGCATGCCGAACCGGGAGGCGCAGCGGTCGGAGAGGCGGCCGGCGAGAGGCTGGGCGACCAGCGCGAACAGGGCGCCGGTGCCGCTCACCAGCCCGAGCTGGGCGGGGGCGTCGTCCAGGCCCACGAGGTCCTGGATCTTGACCGACAGGCCTCCCATGACGGGGGCGAGCACGGCCAGGTACATGCCGAACTGGCCGAGGGCCAGTCTTCGGACGAAGCCGTGCGGTGCCTGCGGCGCGGGGGTCGCCGCAGGCAGGGGCGGGGATTCGAGCATGGGGGAGCTCCTTGGAGGCCGGCCACGACGGCGGGGCGGATCCGGCCGCGGTTGCAGGGGGCGCGGCGTGGGGCCAATTGCTACACACGTGTAGCTTTCTGTCAAGCAACCCTGCTACCGTTCCCCCATGACCACCTCAGGAGCCGGGGCCCGGGCCGGGACCGCCACGGCCGGCGGGTACGCCAAGGGACGCGCCCGGCGCGCCGCGATCATCCAGAGCGCCGCCGAGCACTTCGCGCAGCGCGGATTCCGGGCCGTGACGATCCTCGACCTCGCCGCCGCGTGCGACATCTCCCGGGCCGGTCTGCTGCGCTACTTCCCCGACAAGGACGCGCTGCTGCAGGCCGTCCTGGAGGACCGCGACCGGCTCGACCGGGAGCGCTTCCGGCCCTACACCCGGCTCGGCGGCGGCCTCGGCGTGCTGCGCGGGATCGTCGACCTCGCCGGGCACAACGAACTCACCCCCGGGCTCATCGAGCTGTTCGTCCGGCTCTCCGGCGAGGCGTCGGACCCCGAGCACCCCGCCCATGCCTACTTCGCCGAACGCTACGAGCGCATCCGGCGCGGCACCGCCCACGCCCTGCGCGAGGCCGGCGCGGCCGGCCACCTGCGGGCCGGCACCGACCCCGGGGACGCCGCCGTCCGACTCACCGCGCTGATGGACGGTCTGCAGACGCAGTGGCTGTTCGACCGGTCCGTCGACATGTCCCGCCATGTGCGCACGGCCGTGCTCGCGCTGCTGAACGAGCGGGGCGCCGCCGCCTTCGAGGCGCTCACCCCGCCCGTCCTGCCCGACTGATCGTCACTTCTCCCGGACGGTCCGGGCGCGCGCGTCGCCCGGCGCGGCGGACAGGGGCCGTCCGAGCACGATCGCGATCGCCAGGAACACGGCTGCGATGCCGAGGAGTTGGGGCACGGACAGCGTCTGGTCCTTGACGAGGTAGCCCAGCAGCGCCGCCGTCACCGGGCTGGCGAGTGCCAGGAAGGAGACCGTCACCACCGGCAGGCGGGCCAGGCCCCTGAACCAGAGCAGGTAGCTCAGGACGGCGCCCAGGCCGGCCAGGTACGCAAACCCGAGGACGTTGGAGCCGGTCAGTCGCTCGGGAAGGCGCTCCAGCGACAGCCAGCACGGCAGCAGGACCACCCCGCCCGCGGTGAGCTGCCACCCGGTGAAGGTGAGCAGGCCGACGCCGTCGGGGCGGCCCCACCGTTTGGCCAGGGTGAGGCCCGCGGCCATGCACAGCGCCCCGCCGACGGCGGCGAGCACCCCGGTGCCGTCGAGCGGGACCGCGCCCTTGAGGACGAGCAGGGCCACTCCCCCGGCGCCCAGGGCGCAGGCCAGCGCGCGCCGGGCGGTGACCGGCTCGCCGAGGACGGCGGCGGCGAGCACCACGACGAACATCGGCTGCGCGGAGAGGATCACCGCGGCGACACCGCCCGGCAGCCGGTAGGCGGCGACGAAGAGCAGCAGGTTGAAGGCGCCGATGTTCAGCACGCCCAGCACCGGGGCGCGCCACCACCAGAGGCCGGCCGGCAGTCGGCGGCCGGCCGGCGACCGGCCGCCGAGAGCCAGCAGGAACAGGCCGCCGGGCAGGGCGCGGACGGTGGTGGCCAGCAACGGCCGGTCCGGGGGCAGGAGTTCGGTGGTCACCAGGTAGGTGCTGCCCCAGACCGTCGGCGCCAGGGCGGTCAGGGCCACGGTGGGCGCGGTCGTCAGGCCCACGCGGTGTCCTTCGGGGTGTGGTGCCCGGTGGTGTGGTCGATGCCGTTCACGTGGCGCTCCTCTCGGCTGCACGGGCGCGCGGAAGCGCGCTCCGGGTAAGGGAGTTGAGGGGGAAGGGCACCAGTCTCGGGCCGGGCGGATCGATGAGTCCAACACATGCTTGTCACCCGACGCATCGCACATCACGATGGATCGATGGAGCTCCAGCAGATGCGGTACGTCGTCGCCGTGGCCGAGACGAACAGCTTCACCAGGGCCGCCCAGCGCTGCCTGGTGGTGCAGTCCGCTCTCAGTCACCAGATCGCCCGCCTGGAGAAGGAGTTGGGCGCGCGGCTGTTCGAGCGCACCAGCCGCCGGGTCCGGCTGACCCCGGCGGGCGCGGCCTTCCTGCCGGCCGCCCGGCAGTGCCTGGAGGCAGCGGAACGGGCCGCCGCCGAGGTCGCCGCGTCCCTCGGGGAGGTGCGCGGACGGCTCACGGTGGGGCTGATCCCCTCCGTCGCCGCCGTGGACCTCCCCGCCGTGCTCGGGGAGTTCCACCGCCGCCACCCGAAGGCCCGGGTGAGCCTCAGCGTGGGCGCCAGCGACGACCTCGTCGAGCAGGTCCGGCAGGGCGCGATCGAGGTCGCCTTCCTCGGCATCCCCGTCACCGCGCGCCCCCGGGGTGTCATGGCGCGGGAGCTGGCGAGGGAGCGGCTGGTCGCCGTGGTCGCCCCGGACCACCCGCTCGCCGGGGAGACCTCGGTGGACCTGCGGCGGCTGGCCTCGGAGGTGTTCGTGGACCTCCCGGCGAAGACCGCCGGCCGGGCCCAGTCCGATCTGGCCTTCGCCGCCGCCGGTCTCACCCGCGAGGTCGCCTTCGAGGTGACCAACGCCGACTACCTGGCGCGACTGGTCGGCGCGGGCCTGGGCGTGGCCCTGCTGCCGCCCTCGTACGTCGCGGGCCTGACGACCGGCATGGTCACGGTCGAGGTGACGGACGCGCCGGCCCGCGCGGAGTACGTGATCTGGGGCCGGGAGAACCCCCACCCGGCCGCGGCCGCGTTCCTGGAACTGCTGGACCTCGCGGAGGACTGAGCGAGCGGCGCGGGCACCCCGTCCGGGGCACCCGCGGGTCCGCGGGTGCCTCGGGCGGGGGGGGTCGGTCCGGCTTGGATCGCGGCCGGTGACCGGCACCGGGGTCACCCGGGGGCCGCGTGGCGTGAACCGGTCGGGGTGACCGGCCTGACCGATAAGGCGTCAGATCTACATTTGCCACCGGAATCCGAGGAAGTGGGAGTCCGTTTGTGGACGGTGTGCGAGGATCACCGTCGGCCACAGGCCACTCCGCCGGTTCCGTGCTCCCACCGGCAGCCGAGTGCTCCGCCGTGCCGGACCGCGATCGCCCGTCCTGGCGCGGCCCACCCCCTGACGAAGGGCATCCATGTCTCGTTCCACCCTCGCCGCAACGTCGGCCCCCGGCAGGCGTGTCCCCGCGGCCCTCCTGGCCACGGCGGTCACCACGTTCGGTCTGCTGGCCGGCGCGAGCCCTGCTCACGCCGACTCCGTGGTGCAGATAGCCGGCCCGGCCGGGCCCGTTCCGGCGAACACCGGCTACACCGTCACCCTCGACGTCCCCAACACCAACCCGAACTCCCGCGCCAACTCCACGTACCTCAAGATCGCGCTGTCCGGCGCCGCCGCCACGGTGACGTCCGCGACGACCTCCAGCGATTTCTGGACCTGCGACTTCACCGCCGGATCGTCCGGCGAGTGCTGGCACCTCGCCAACCTGGTCGCCCCGGTGTCGATCACACTCACCGTCGTACCGACCGCGGGCGGGACCGTCACCACCGGCGTCGACGCCTTCAACAGCGCCCTGCAGCCGGTGGGGAAGGACTCCCTCAGCACGCGGGTCCAGACCCCGGCTCCGGTGGTGACGGGCCTCGCGCCCGGCCACGGCCCGCTGGCCGGCGGCAGCACCGTCGTGCTCACCGGCACCAACCTGACCGGCGCGAGCGCCGTGAACTTCGGCGCCACCGCGGCCACCTCGTTCACCGTCGACAGCGACACCCAGATCACCGCCACCGCTCCCGCCGGGAGCTCCCCCGGTGCCGTCGACGTCAGCGTCACCACCCCGGGCGGCACCGCCGCCGCCCCGAAGTACACCTACGACGAGGGCTCGTACGTCTTCTCCAAGACCGCCGACCCCGCGTCGGGCTCGACCGTGAAGGCGGGCGACAAGGTCACCTACAGCGTCACCGTCGCTCAGAAGGGCACGGGCGAGGTCAAGGGCGCGACCCTGACCGACGACCTGTCGAAGGTGCTCGACGACGCCGCCTACAACGACGACGTCAAGGCCACCTCCGGCACCGCCGAGGTCAAGGACGGCAAGCTGACCTGGACCGGGGACCTGCCGCAGGGCGGCACCGCGACGATCACCTACTCCGTGACCGTCAACGGCAACGGCGACAAGCAGCTGCACAACACCGTCACCACGTCGGACACCAAGCGCGGCACCTGCGACACCGAGAAGGCCTGCGCGACCGACCACGCGGCGACGGTTGCGAGCACCCCGTCGCCCACGCCGACCTCGACGGCCACCTCGACGCCGACGGCCACGCCGCCCCCCACCTCGACGCCGACCCCCACGCCGACCCCCACGGCCACGCCGACCGATGCCGGCCAGACGCCCGGCACCCCCGCCCCCAGCGCGTCGACCACGGCTCCGGCGGCCCCGGGCCACTCGGCCTCGCCCGCCCCGGTGGCCCCGGTGGCCCCGGTGGCCGCGCAGACGTCGGGCGGAGCGCTCGCGAGCACCGGTTCCACCGCGCTCACCACGACGGCGGTCAGCGGCGCACTGCTGATCCTCGGCGGCCTCGCCGTCGCCGTCAGCCGCCGGCGCCGCCTCGGCTGACCGGACCGATCCGACGGGCGGGGGTCGTGGCATCCAGCCACGACCCCCGCCCGTTGTCAGGCCCCGGCGAGGCGGGCGAGGGCGGCGGCCGCGGCGGTGTCCTCCCCCGGGGAGAAGACGTGCAGGACGAGGCCCGTCTCGCCAGGAGCGGCCGGGACGTGCAGGGCCTCGAAGTCCAGGGTGAGGGTGCCGGTGAGCGGGTGGTGCAGGCGTTTGCGGCCCGCCGCGCACATCACCACCTCCCCGGAGTCCCAGATCCGGCGGAACTCCGCGCTCGCGGAGGAGAGTTCGGTGATCAGCGCGGTCAACTCGGCATCGTCCGGCCAGGTGCCCGCCGCCACTCGGAGCTGGCCGACCGCCTCGGCGGCGCGGTCCGCCCAGTCGGGGTGGACCGCGCGGGAAGCCTCGTCCCGGAAGAGGAAGCGGGCCTGGTTGCGGTCGCGGCGGGCCTCGTCCCCGACGCCGCCGAGGAGCTCGGCGCCCAGCGGGTTCCAGGCCACCGCGTCGAGGCGGTGGTCGGTGACGAACGCGGGCAGGCCCGTGCCCAGCGCGTCCAGCATCCGCCGCAGCACCGCGCTCACCCGGGGCGCGGGCACCGGGGGGCGGCGGCCACAGGCCAGGGTGTCCAGGTGGCGGCGCTCCGCCTGGTCCAGGCCCAGGGTGCGGGCCAGCGCCTCCAGCACCTCGCCCGACGGCTGGGTGGAGCGGCCCTGCTCCAGGCGGACGTAGTAGTCGACGCTGATGCCCGCCAGCTGCGCCAGTTCCTCGCGGCGCAGTCCGCGCACCCGCCGGCGACCGCCGCCCGCCAGGCCGACCCGCTCCGGGGCGACCCGGCCGCGGCGGGCGCGCAGGAACTCGCCCAGGGCGCGGCGGGGATCGACGGAACGGGAGGCGGTGTCGTCGGCGGTGGCGGCGGTGTCCATGGGATCCAGTATGGGTGGCCCCGGCAGTACCAGGACCGGGAGTCCGCCGGACGCACAGGGGCCTGGCTGCGGCGGGCCGGGCGGGCGAGGGTGGGTGGCATGAACAGCCACGCACCGCGGCAGCAGCCTGCCGCCGAGCGCCCCAGGCGCGTCCTGATCGTCACCGCCCACCCCGAGCCCCGCTCGCTCACCGCCGCGCTGGCCGGCTTCGCCGTCGAGCGGCTGCGCGCCGCCGGGCACGAGGTGCGGGTCTCCGACCTGTACGCGATGAAGTGGCAGGCCTCGCTCGGCGTCGACGACTTCCCCGAGCATCCGGCGGACGCACGTCTGGAGGTGCTCCCCGCCCAGGGCGAGGCCACCCGCGCCGGGCGGCTCGCGGCGGAACTCGCGGCCGAGCAGGAGAAGCTGCGCTGGGCGGACGCGGTGGTGTTCCAGTTCCCGCTGTGGTGGTTCTCGGTGCCGGCGATCCTCAAGGGGTGGATCGACCGGGTCCTCACCTTCGGCTTCGCGCACGGCCCGGACGTCCCGCCGCCGTACAGCGAGGGCGCGCTCGGCGGCAAGCGCGCGCTGCTGGCGGTGAGCGTCGGCGCGCGCGAGTCGGCGTTCGACGAACGGGGCGCGCACGGGCCGCTGGCGGAGGTGCTGTTCCCGCTGCAGCACGGCGTGCTCTGGTTCACCGGTATGGCGGCGCTGGAACCGTTCGCCGCGTACGGGACGGTGGGCCTGGCGGAGGAGGGGTTCGCGGCCGTCGCGGAGGTGTACGGGCGGCGGCTGGACGGGCTGTTCACGGAGCGGCCGGTGCCGTTCCGGCGGCTGGACGGCGGCGACTACGGGCGGGACATGCGGCTGCGGGAGGGCGTCGGGCGGCCGGGCGCGAGCGGCCTGGCGCTGCACACGCGCTGACCGGATCGCCTCGGCGTCGTGAACGGCGCCTCCGGGGCGTTCGGAAGCGGGTTCAGAAGGAGGCCAGGCCGAGGGCTTCGCGCAGCGAGGCGGAGAAGACGCAGAGCAGCAGCCAGACGCCCAGGCCCGCGGTCACGGCGGCGAGGATCCGGCGAAGCGGCCTCGCCGCTCCTTGGGGCGGCGCAGCTGCCGCACGCCGAGCACGGCCACCAGTACGGCGAGGGCGCCCAGGGCGTAGGCGAGCACGGGGCTCAGGCGGTGGGCGAGTTCGGCGAGCACGAAGGCGGCGGCCAGGGAGCCCGGGGAAGGACGAGGGCCGGATCGGGGGCCGGGGGTCAGGGGGTCAGGGGTGGGGTGGGCGGTCGTCGAGGAGGGCTTGGCCGAGGGGGGTGAGGGCGTGGCGGACGCCGGGGCCGGTGCGTTCGGTGGTGAGCAGGCCGGCGGCGCGCAGGACGCCGGCGTGGTGGCTGGCGGTGGCGGCGGAGGTCCCGGTGCGGCGGGCGAGTTCGGCGGTACCCGCCGGGTCGGCCGCCGCTCGCAGGATGCGGGCGCGGGTCGCGCCGAGCAGGGCGACCAGTGCGCCTGCCGGCTCCTCCGCGGCGGCGGCCCAGACGGTCCGGTAGGTGGCGAGGTCACGGGCCAGCGGGTAGTGCAGCACCATCGGGTGCTCCGGGCCGCGGTTGTCGGTCATGGCCAGCGGCTCCGGCCAGAAGAAGGTGGGCACGAGCAGGATGCCGCTCCCCCGCAGCCGGATGTCGGCGTCCAGCGGGCAGGGCACCGTCAACACCGGTGACGTCCAACGGATTTCGGGGTGCAGCGAGCCGAGCAGGCCGTCCAGCCCGGCGTCCACCGCGGCCAGCGCCCGCAGCGTGCGCTCGGTGTGGGCGGCGGCCAGCAGCTGCGACCAGTACGGGGCGACCGCGAAGGCGTGGTAGTCGCGCAGCCTGCGGTCCACCACGGCGCGCCACTCCCGGGAACCGCCGTGCAGCTCCCGCACCCAGCGGGGCGTCCTCGGCCGCAGGTACTCCAGGACCGTCAGGTCCGCCGCCCACCGCCGGCGCGACAGCGACCAGGTGTGGTCCAGGCTGTCCGGCAGGCTGTCGGTGGCGACGTGCAGGAACGCCTCCGGCGCCTCCGCCGCCCCGGCGGGCGTCGCCAGCTCGAACAGCGGCCCCAGGTGGGGGCGCAGGCGTTCGCGGGTCCGGCTGCGCCACCCCTCCAGCGCCACTCCTCCCACGTCGCGGGTCTGGACCAGCGACAGGCTCAGGACCGTCTCGGCGAGCGGATCGGGTGCCCGCGCGATCCGGACCCTGGTCAGGTCGTCGTGGGTGAAGTGGATACGCAGCAATCCGGTCCCTTCCGTCGGCCTCCCGGCGGAGTTCGGCGACGTCCCGGCCACGTCCCCCACCGATCCCTGCGGCCCCGGGCGGCCGTGGGCCCACCGTAGCCGCGACGGTCGGGCGCGCAGGGCGCATTGCGCGGCTCTGACCGGTTCGTGGCGCCGCCCGGACATTGCCCCGTCCGAATTCGATGCGGCTCGAACGGTCTTGGGACGAAGAGTGGCGGTTTGCGGGACGGCCGGATGCCGTCAGACGTGCGCGCCCGGGGCGGCGGTGGAGCCGGCCTGGACGCCCAGGGTGCGTTCGGCCTTGGCGACGGCGGCGCGGTAGTAGAGCGAGGCGAGTCGGGCGTCACCGGAGTCGCGCTGGAAGAAGCCGAAGGCGAGGGCGACGCCGCCGAGGCGTTCGATGCCGAGGAAGCCGTTGAGCCGGACGCCGGCGAAGGTGCCGTCGAGGCGGACGGCCGGGGCCTCCTTGCGGTCGCCGAGGGTGAGCGGGGTGACGGTGAAGGTCACGGCCTCGCCGGTGCTGTCGGTGAAGGTGAGGCTCCGGCAGTCCGCGAACGCGGCGGTCGCGGCGGCGAAGTCGGCGTTCAGGCGCTCGGGTTCCTCGGCGGTGAGCGACTCGGTGACCATCGGGTTGCCGTCGGGGCCGTCGAACTCGACCTCCTGGTGGGGTGCCCGGGACGGGCTGTGGGCTCCGGTGCTGTTCAGCAGGGCGCGCAGCGCGTCGCAGCCGGTCACCGGGGAGGCGCCGGCGCCGGGTTCGGGCTCGGCCTCCGGCGCGGGCGAGGAACCGGGGTCGGGAGTGGATCCGGGGTCGGCGGGGACCTCGGTGAAGTCGGGGCCCAGCTCGGTGGCGGTCAGCAGGGCGGACCTGAGCTGGTCGTCGGTGGGCGGCCCGGTGGCGGCGCGGACGGTCGTCACGGGCGCGGCCGGTACCGATCCGGCGGCGAGCTGGGCGGTGCCGAGGGTCAGCACGGTGGTGACGGCCGCGGCGGTGAGGGCGAGGAGAGGCCTCGGGAGAGACATGCGGCCCCCGATCGATGAGGTCGGACAGGGACAGGCGTCCAGTGTCCCACCGGCCACCGGGCCCCGCCCGTCCGGCCGGCATCGCCGCAGGTCAGACCCTGTCCTCGGGGGCCGGCGGAAGGGTGGCGACGGTCTCCGCGAGCCACTGCACCCAGAAGGTCTCCAGGCCGATCCCGGCGCGCAGCACGGCGTGCTGGAGCGGATCGCCGTCGCGCCGCTCCCCCGCCGGGAAGTCGCGCCGCTCGATCTCCTCGTAGTGGGCCAACCGCTCCCGGTGCAGGGCGAGATGACGGCGCAGCTCGGCGTCCAGACCGGCCGTGCCGACCACGGCGGCGGCGCGCAGCCGCAGCAGCAGCGGGTCGCGGACCGGCCGGGGGTCGTCGGCGGCGGCCGTCCACCGCTCCAGTTCGGCGCGGCCGGCGGGCAGCACCTTGTACTCCTTCTTCTGCCCGCGCACCGGCCCGGCCTGCGGGAGGGCCCGGATCAGGCCGGAGGACTCCAGTCGGCCGAGTTCGCGGTAGATCTGCTGGTGGGTGGCGGACCAGAAGAAGCCGATCGACTTGTCGAACCGCCGGGTCAGCTCCAGACCGGAGGACGGCTTCTCCAGCAGGGCGGTGAGGATGGCGTGCGGCAGCGACATGGCACCGATCCTAGGGGTGCCGATCTTGGGGATGCCGGTCCCGGGCGCCGCTGCCGCACGCGGGGGCGGGCTCAGAGCGCGGCGGCGAGTTCGGTGCCCTGCTTGATGGCGCGCTTGGCGTCGAGTTCCGCCGCCTCGTCGGCGCCGCCGATCAGGTGCGGGGTGACGCCCAGGGCCCGCAGTGCGGCGTCCAGGTCGCGGCGCGGCTCCTGGCCGGTGCAGAGCACCACGGTGTCGACGGGCAGCAGCTGCGGCTCGCCGTCCAGGGTGAGGTGCAGGCCGGCGTCGTCGATCCGCCGGTAGTCCGCGCCGGCGACCATGGTGACGCCGCGGTGCTTCAGCTCGGTGCGGTGGATCCAGCCGGTGGTCTTGCCGAGCCCGGCGCCGACCTTGCCGGTCCTGCGCTGCAGCAGGTGGACGCGGCGCGGCGACGCGGGGCGCTCGGGGCGGGCGAGGCCGCCGCGCTCGCGGTAGTCCGCGTCGATGCCCCAGTGGCGGCGGTGCACGGCCGCATCGAGGCTCGGCGCGTCGCCCGCGTCGGTGAGGTACTCGGCGACGTCGAAGCCGATGCCGCCCGCACCGAGGATCGCCACCCGCTCGCCGACGGCGGCGCCGTCGCGGAGCACGTCGAGGTAGCCGAGCACGCTGGGGTGGTCGACTCCGGGCAGGTCGGCGGGGTCGGGGGTGCGCGGGGTGACGCCGGTGGCGAGCACCACCTCGTCGAAGCCCTCGGCGGCGAGCGGGCCCGCCTCCACCCGTGCGCCGAGCCGCAGGTCCACGCCGAGGGCGTCGAGCCGGTGGCGGTAGTAGCGCAGGGTCTCGGCGAACTCCTCCTTGCCGGGGACGCGGCGGGCGATGTCGAGCTGGCCGCCGATGGTGTCGGCCGCGTCGAACAGGGTGACCCGGTGGCCGCGCTCGGCGGCGGTGACGGCGCAGGCGAGTCCGGCCGGTCCGGCGCCGACGACGCCGATCCGCCGGGCGAGCCGGGTGGGGGCGAGCACGAGTTCGGTCTCGTGGCAGGCGCGCGGGTTGACCAGGCAGGAGGTGATCCGGCCGCTGAAGGTGTGGTCGAGGCAGGCCTGGTTGCAGCCGATGCAGGTGTTGACGGCCTCCGGGCGGCCCTCGGCGGCCTTGGCGACGAAGTCGGGGTCGGCGAGCAGCGGGCGGGCGAGCGAGACCAGGTCGGCGTAGCCGTCGGCGAGCAGTCGCTCGGCCAGCTCGGGGGTGTTGATGCGGTTGGTGGTGACCAGCGGGACGGAGACCGAGCCCATCACCCGCTTGGTCACCCAGGCGTAGGCGCCGCGCGGCACCGAGGTGGCGATGGTGGGGATGCGGGCCTCGTGCCAGCCGACGCCGGTGTTGATGACGGTGGCGCCGGCCTGCTCGACGGCCTTGGCGAGGCGGATCACCTCGTCGAGGGTGGAGCCGCCGGGGACGAGGTCGAGCATGGAGAGCCGGTAGATCAGGATGAAGTCGGGGCCGACCCGCTCGCGGACCCGGCGGACGATCTCGACCGGGAAGCGCATCCGGTTCTCGTACGGGCCGCCCCACTCGTCCTCGCGGTGGTTGGTGGCGGCGGCGGTGAACTCGTTGATCAGATAGCCCTCGGAGCCCATGATCTCGACGCCGTCGTAGCCGGCGCGCCGGGCGAGCTCGGCGCAGCGGGCGAAGTCGTCCACGGTCCGCTCGACCTCGTCCGCGGTGAGGGCGCGCGGCGGGAACGGACTGATCGGCGCCTGGAGGGCGCTGGGGGCGACCAGGCCGGGGTGGTAGGCGTAGCGGCCGAAGTGCAGGATCTGCAGGGCGATCCGGCCGCCGGCGGCGTGCACGGCGTCGGTGACGATGCGGTGCTCGTCGGCCTCCTCCTCGGTGGTGAGCTTGGCGCCGCCGTCCCAGGGGCGGCCGGCCTCGTTGGGGGCGATGCCGCCGGTGACGATGAGACCGACGCCGCCGCGGGCGCGTTCGGCGTAGAAGGCGGCCATCCGGTGGAAGCCGCCGGGCGTCTCCTCCAGGCCGACGTGCATGGAGCCCATGATCACCCGGTTGGGGAGGGTGGTGAAGCCGAGGTCGAGCGGCCGCAGCAGGTGGGGGTAGGGCGGCGGGGTGCTGGCGGTCGTCGTCATCGGGGCGTCTCCTGGGGCGGACGGGGGGCAGCGGCCCCGGGGTGGTTACCACACGGTAGGGGACGCGGATCCGTCTATGCAACCAGTTGCATAAGTGACCCCGGGGACACCGACGGGCCCCGCCCCGGGGCTTTCGCTGACGGATCATCAGTTCACGCCGTATCGTCGGAGGGGCGACGGACGGGGTCGGCGGGACTCCGGCGAGGAGGGGGGACGGCCGTGCGGGGTGGATCGGTGGCGGTGGTCGGTGGCAGCATCGCGGGATGCGCGCTCGCGCGGGCGGCGGCCCGCGGCGGCGCCGAGCGGGTCACCGTCCTGGAGCGCAGCCCGGGACACCTGGAGGACCGCGGGGTGGGCCTGTGCATCCTGCTGGACCGCTACGAGGAACTCGTCCGGGCCGGCCACATCGACGACGGCATCCGCCACCACCCCGTCACCGCCCGGCACTGGGTGGCCAGGGACGCCGAGGGCTCGCCGCGCGGGCGGGCGCTGTGGGTGCAGCCGATGGCCATGCACTCCTACCACTGGGGCGTGCTCTGGCAGGGCCTGCGCGAACGCACCCCGGAGAGCGTCGAGTTCCGCCCCGGCGCGGCCGTCACCGCGGTCGGCGGTTCCGACGGCGCCGGCCCCGCCTGGGTGGAGACGGCCGCCGGCGGGCGCGAGGAGCACGACCTGGTGGTCGGCGCCGACGGCCACCGCTCGGTGGTGCGCACCGCCGTCTGCCCCGAGGCCCGCTCGGAGTACGCCGGGTACGTCGCCTGGCGCGGCAGCTTCGACGCCCGGCTGCTCGACACCCTCCCGGGCGGCGCGGCCCGCTGGCCGGAGCAGGAGGTGATCACCGTCTGCTACCCCGGCGGCCAGGTCGTCCTCTACCGCATCCCGGGGCTGGACCCCGGCTCCACCCTGGTGAACTGGGTCTTCTACGCCCCCGCGCCCGCCTGGCTGCGGCGCGCCGCCGAGGACTCCGACCCGCTCGGCTTCCCGGTCGGTGCGCTCGACACCGCCCGCCACGACGAACTGGCCGGACTCGCCGAGCGCGTCCTTCCGCCGTACTGGGCGGGCGTCGTCAACCTGACCCCGGTCGCGCGGATCCTGCTCCAGCCGATCCACGACCTGGAGACCCCGCGGCGCACCGCCGGCCGGCTGCTGCTCGCCGGCGACGCCGCGACGCTGGTGCGCCCGCACACCACCAGCGGCGCGGCCAAGGCGCTCCAGGACGCCTGCGCCTTCGAGGACGCCTGGCGGGCGGCCGACGACTGGGCCGAGCTGCTGCCCGGCTACGACCGCGAACGCGGCGCGGCCGGGCGGGCGTTGGTGGAGCTCAGCCGCCGGCTCGGGCGGGCGCAGGTCAGCGAGGCGCCGGACTGGTCGGCGATCGACGAGCCGGGCATGGTCGCCTGGTGGAGCCGACAGCTGGGCGCCACCGGCGGGTTCGGCGGCCTGGCGCTGGGACGGTAGGCCACGACGCACGGCAGGCCACAACGCCGCGAACCACCGTTCGGCCACCGGGCGTTGACCCGCTCAGTCGACCGCCCGGTGGCCCGTCGTCCCCCCGTCGGGTCAGACGTTCACGCCGTAGTCGGTGGCGATGCCGCGCAGGCCGGAGGCGTACCCCTGGCCGATCGCGCGGAACTTCCACTCGGCGCCGTTGCGGTAGAGCTCGCCGAAGACCATCGCGGTCTCGGTGGAGGCGTCCTCGGTGAGGTCGTAGCGGGCGATCTCCTGCCCGTTGGCCTGGTTGACGATCCGGATGAACGCGTTGCGCACCTGGCCGAAGTTCTGGAACCGGGCGTCCGCGTCGTAGATCGACACCGGGAAGACCACCTTGGCCACCTGCGCCGGGACGGCGTCCAGGTCGACCTTGATCTGCTCGTCGTCGCCGTCGCCGCCACCGGTCAGGTTGTCGCCGCTGTGCTCGACCGAACCCTCGGGGCTGCGCAGGTTGTTGAAGAAGACGAAGTGCTGGTCCGAGACCACCTTGCCGTGCGCGTTGCAGAGCAGCGCGCTGGCGTCCAGGTCGTAGTCGGCGCCGGTGGTGGTGCGCACGTCCCATCCGAGCCCGACGATGACCGCCGTCAGCCCCGGCGCCTCCTTGGTCAGCGAGACGTTGCCGCCCTTGGCCAGCGAAACTCCCACGATTGCCCTCCTCGGTCGCTCTCCCTGCCAACGAATCTACAGCACTGTAGAGATCACGAGCATCCGTCACCCGACAACTGCCGGGACACGTGTTCCGGCAGCAGGCACGCCCGCCGCGCCAGCAGTTCGACGAACGCCGCCGTCAACGCGTCCGGCCTGGTCCGGGTGTACGCCACCAGCGGCCGCCGCACCGGCGGTTCGGGCCGGCGGACCAGCCCGTCGAAACCGGCCGGCACGATGTTCGCCGGCACCAGCGCGGGCCCCAGTCCGGCCGCCGCGAGCAGCGGCGCCGCCGCCGTCTGCTCGGTGCGCACCGCCGCGCGGGGGCGGAAGCCGGCCTCCGCGCAGGCCGCGTCCAGCAGGTCCGCCAGACCGTTGCCGGGGGCGTAGTGCACCCAGTCGCGCCCGGCCAGCCCGGCCAGCGGGACGCGGCCGCCGCCCGCCTCGTCGCCCTCCGGAAGGACCAGCACGAACTCCTCCACCCCCAGCTCGCGGATCGGCCCCTCCCAGTCCGCCGGCGGCGTCCCCACCGCCACGTCCGCCTGCCCGGCCGCCATCGCCGCCCGCAGCTCCTCGGTGTGCGCGAACTCCCGCAGCCGGATCCGCACCTCCGGGTGCGCGGCCCGCCAGGCCCGCAGCACCGGCGGCAGGATGCCCAGGCTCACCGAGTACACCGTCGCCAACTCCAGCTCCCCGCCCGCCAGTCCGGCCGCCTGCCGGGCCGCCGCCCGCAGCCGCTCGGCGTCCGCCAGCGCCGCCCGCGCATGCGGCAGCACCGCCCGCCCCATCGGCGTCAGCCGCACGGCCCGCGGCAACCGCTCCAGCAGCCGCCCGCCCACCGCCTTCTCCAGCGCCCGCACCTGGTGCGACAGCGCCGGCTGGGTGACGTGCAGAAGCTCGGCGGCACGGGTGAAGGAGCCGGTGTCGACGACGGTCACCAGGTACTCGAACTGCCGGAGGGTAGCCATGCACACAGTTTATGGCTGACGCAAAGAACAAGCCTTGGACGCATCGCCCCAGGTCGGCGCAGCCTTGTCGGCATGACCGCCAACACCTTCCCGGTACCCCTCCCGCTCTCCCTCCCGCTCCCGCTCGCCTCGCGCCGCGTCGTCGTGGTCGGCGCCGGCTCCCACACCGGCCGCGCCCTCGCCCACGCCGCCTCCGCCGCCGGAGCCGAGCTGGTCCTCGCCGGCCCCGACCCGCGCAAGCTGGAGTGGACGGCCGGCGAACTGTCCGGCCCCGCGAAGGTCGTGCCCGTCGACCTCACCGACGAGGCGTCCATCGCCGCCCTCGCCGCCGCCACCGGCCGCTTCGACCACCTGGTCTCCACCGCCGCGATCCCCGCCAACGGCCCGCTCGCCGAGCTCGAACTCGCCGACATCCACCGCGCGTTCGCCGCCAAGGTCTACGGCCCGCTGCTGCTCGCCAAGCACCTCGCCCCGAACGCCGCCACCGACACCCCCGACGGTGCCTCCTTCACCTTCTTCTCCGGCGTCGCCGCCTGGCGCCCCGCCCCCGCCCGCACCGTGATGGCCACCACCAACGGCGCCCTCGCCTTCCTCGTCCAGGCCCTCGCCGTCGAGATCGCCCCCGTCCGCGTCAACGCCGTCTCCCCCGGCATCGTCGACACCGGCGCTTGGGACCGGCTGGGCGCCGACAAGGCCGCCTTCCTCCACTCCACCGCCGCCCGCAACCCCGCCGGCCGCACCGGCACCACCGAGGACCTCACCCGCGCCGTGCACTTCGCCATGACCAGCCCCTTCGTCACCGGCACCGTCCTGCACGTCGACGGCGGCGGACGTCTCGTCTGAGCGGCTCGACGAGCCGGAAGCAGCCGGAAGACAGGCAGGGCCCGCCGGATCGGCGGGCCCTGCCTGGTGGGACGGATTCTTCGGGAGGGCTTCGAGCCGTCCGAGGGCGTATGCGGAACCGACCCGGTTCAGCAGGACGGCCCGTACCCGCGCGGGATTCCGCGCGGGTACGGGCCGCTTCGCCCGGCTCCTAGCCGTGGGCGGGTCCCACTGAACTCGCCCGCCCCTGCCGGTCGCTAGTCACCGATGAACGCGACCACCGTGCCAGGTCGCCCGATGCAGCTCCGCAGGATCTCCTCCAACGCATCGAGCGGCGGGACGGATCCCAAGGGTTGCAAGGCCTTCAGCTTTCCGACTTCACTCAATGCCTTCCGTGCCCCTGCGCCGTCGAGGCAGGTGTCCCCGTACGGGTCCACCGCACCCAGCACCGGGTAGGCCGCGGGATCGAGGGCGGAGATCAGATCGGAGAGCACATGGTCCGTGTCACCGAACTCGGCGAGCAACGTGCTGCGTGACAGTTCCCAGTCCCACTGTTCGTGCGCCTTGGAATGCCACTCAACATCCACGCCCACGGTGGATTCCTCCTTCTGCGTCAGTAGGGATATGCCGTGTTCACGGTGCCGTTCGGATAGAGCACCACCTTCACCCGGGTCTGGCCTGCCGTACCCACCCTGCGTTTGAAGTCGTGGATGTGAATGTGGCCGGCCCTCCCCTGCGTGTTCGGCTGGGCAGCCGACTTCTTGATCGCCGTGCGGATCATACGCTGCACCTTCCGTGGCGACTGGGTGCGGAACTTCGACTTGTTCGTGTAGGTGACCCGTGAGACGTGGCGCGGGTAGATGTGGGTGTTGTACCGGTGCTGGGTCAGGACCGCGGTGGAGCAGTTATGGACAACCGCATCACCCTCAGCGACCTGGACGGCATAGGTGTGCCGGTTCCCGACGTTGAGGTTGAACACCATCTGATCGGGCACGTCACCGAGGTCGTCGATCTCGGTGACGACCGGGGTGCTGCCGTCCGGGGACCGCAGGAGGTCACCGGGCCGCACGTCGAGCGCGTCGACCCAGCCGCGGTCGGTCACCCACACGGGGTGTCCGGCCGTTGCCCGGAGCGGAGCGGCTTCCGAGCCGAATCCGGTGAAGATGTCGACCAGGTGCTTCGACCCGTAACCGACGATGACGTCGAGAACGGGCTCGGCTCGGGTATCCCCCGTCTCCGGGTCGGTCGCGGCTACCAGGTCCCCCGGCTCGATCTCGCTGATCGCCTCGTAGCGGCCGTCCGCCATCAGGACCGGGGTGTCCGGCGCGAAGGAGTTGGGGCATGAGCTGGGGGTACGTCGGATGGCTGTGCGAGCGGCCGCCGCCACCTTGCCCACCCGCGCGGCAGCGCGGGTCGACTTCACGGCCACTGCTGCGGCCTTGACGACGGGGCCCGCGCCCACGGTCTGCGCCACCGCGGTGACGGCCATCTCGGCGGCCTTCTCCCAGTTGCCGGTGACGGCGTAGGAGACCGAGGAGACGGCGGCCGCGACGGCGCCGATGGGGCCGGGGATGTAGGAGGCGACCTCGGCGACCTTGGCGACCACCTCGACCGTCTTCTTCAGCCACTTGGGCATGCCCCAGTTGCCGTCGAGGTCGGTGCAGTTGACGGGGTCGCCGGTGCAGTATTCGTAGGCGCCGGCGTTGCCGCCGGGCACCGGGTCGATCTGCAGGAAGCGGCCGAGGGCCGGGCTGTAGAGGCGGGCACCCATGAGGATGTCGCCGTCCTGGGCCTCGGCCGAGCGCTGCTTGCCGCCGAGCCAGCCGTAGCGGACGTTCGTCTGGCCGTCCTGCGGGATGCCGAACTCGTCGAAGTCGAGCACGACCGGCTTGGTCAGCGCGGTGTCGGTGGTGATGACGACCGAGCCGAACAGGTTGGTGAGCTGGAGCTGGACGTCACCGGTCCTGCTGGTGGTGGCGACGAGATCGCCCTCCGGGCCCGAGACGTTGCGGGTCAGGGTGCCCTGGGTGGTGTCCTCGATCGTCCAGCGGACCTTGTCACCGTCGTCGCCGTAGTGGTTCAGCTTCGACGTGGCACCGGCCCAGGAGCCGTCGGCCTGCTTCTTCGACGTGGTGAACGCGGTCAGGCGGTGGGCGGCGTCGACGGCCCACTCCTGCTTGGTGTCCCCCTTCTCCTGGGCGGCGACCCGGTCGTTCGCCCAGTAGGTGTTGGTCGCACCGCTCGCGGTCTTCACCGTGCGCCCGAAGGCGTCGTAGGAGAAGCCCGCGTCGGTGAGGCGGTCGGCGCTGTCGTAGGTGTGGTTCTCCGCCGTGGCCCCGTCCGTGCTGCATCCGTCGGCCGCCCCGCGCGGAGAGGTCGACTTGGACAGGCGGTTGGAGTGGGCGTCGAAGGCGTACTGGCGGGTGACGCAGCCGGTGGCGACCGTCGACTGCTCGGCCTTCACCAGCCGGCCGAGCCGGTCGTACTGGTAGGAACGGGTGGCGGTGGAGCTGGTGTCCTTGGCCACCTGGCCCTGGGTGGAGATGTCGGCGCTCTGCGCCCAGATGACCTTGTTGTCGGAAGTGCGGGTGTAGGTGCGGCTGGTGGCCTCGCCGACGGCGTTGGTGGTGTCCTTGCGGACGATGCCACCGGGGTAGGTCTGCTCGACCAGCTGGCCGTCCGGACCGTACTTGGCGGTGAACTCACCCGCGACGCTGTCGTTGACGGAGGTGACCAGCCCGCGCGGCTCCTTGGCGCGGTCGTAGGTGTAGGTGGTGAAACCGGTCGGGTCGGTGACCTTCACCGGCTTGCCGAACTTGTCGAACTCGCTGGTGGTGGTGCCACCGTCGGCGTCCGTGTAGGAGATCAGGCGCCCGAGCTGGTCCAGGACGCGGATCAGCGACTTGCCGCCGGCGGTCGTCTTCACGATGTCGCCGGTGGCCGGGTCGTACTCGGTGGTGACCTTCGGCAGCGGCTTGCCCTCGTCCGAGGTGATCTCGGTGGAGGTGATCCGGTCCGCGCCGTCGTAGGTGGTGACCGTCTTGCGGGACTTGCCCGCGTTGGTCTCGGTCGTCTCCTCCGGCTCGCCGAACGGCGAGTAGCGGGTGACGCGCTTCACCGGCAGCGTGGTCGGCATCCGCGTCGCGTCCGCACCGGTGATCGCACCGCCCGGCCCGGTGACACACGGCAGGCCCGCCCACTCCGGACGGTTGGCGCACAGGGCGTCGTCCGGGTTGGCGCCGGCGGTGTAGAACACCGACTTCACCGTCCCGGCGTCCGCACCGTTCGAACCCGGCTTACGGGATTCGAGAGCGCGCCCGGAGGCGTCGAACTTGACCGTCGAGGTCAGCTTCGCGCCCAGCGCGTCGGTGGTCACCGACGTCGCGGTCTTCAGCACCCAGCCCGACGTCCCGCCGATCGGCGTGTCGTAGCCGGTCCTGGTGACCCGCAGCTCGACGTCGTCGGCGTAGCCCTCGATCCGGGCACCGTCGGTCTGAGTCGTGACCAGGTGGTACGCCTGGCCGTCCGGCTTCCCCTCGTCGTAGGCGCTGGTGTTGTGGTCCCGCGCCACCACCGAGGTCCCCACCAGCAGGGTCGGGTTGACGGTGGTCTTGGTCAGCGTGACCGTGTCCAGGCCGGCGTGGTAGCGCGCGCCGGTGCTGGCCGTGTTGGTGCCGGTGACGGTGAGCTTGAGTTCGTGGTCACCACGCGTCAGGTGGACCGGCGTCCCGACCGAATACGGCGCCACGGCCGGATCGGCGGAGTACTGGTCGATCGGCTGGCCGAGGTTCTGGCCGTCGATCGCGAACTGCACGATGCCGTGGTCGTTGTACCTGGTCTGCTGGCCGGAAAGGAGGTAGTCGCCCTCCTCCGGCACGCTGACGCGCAGCGCGACGTAGCCGCCCGCGGCGGTCGCCCGCACGCTCAGGTGCGCGCCACCGGACCAGATGAGACCGCAGCAGTTGTTGTCGATCTGGACGGGCACCGTGGCGCCGAGCTGCGGCAGCTTCTCGGCCTCCGAGGTGACGGAGACCGGGGTGGTCTGGCCGTTCACCTGCTCGGCGAGCGAGGCGCGGTAGACCGGGCCGAGCGTCTCGACGACGTCCAGGCCGTCCGGGCTGTAGGTGGTGCGCGAGTCCAGGAGCCGGGCGCGGGACTTGGTGATCTCGGCCTTGCGCGCCTTCTGCTCCTCGGTCAGGTTCGCGGCGAGCAGTTCGGCCGGGATCTGGGGCAGGCCCAGTTCGGCGGTGAAGCGGTCGGCCTCCGGGTGGGTGCCGAGCGCGATGGCGCGGTTGGTTGCCTCCAGGGTGCGCACGGCGTGGCCGTAGCGGTCGTACTCGGTGGTGTCGACGTCACCGCCGGGCGTGACCGACGGGCTCGCGGTGTTGACCTCGTTGCCGGAGGCGTTGAGGTAGTGCACCGCGGCCGGCTTGTAGCCGTCCTTGCCCGGCTTGACCGCCGTGGCGGTGCTGGTGCCCGGGTCGTCCTCGGGTCCGAAGACGGCGGTGGCGTCGGTGGGCGCGTCGGTCTGCGCCCAGGTGAGCGCCTCGGCACCGGACAGGTCGTACGGACCGCCGGCGCTGCGGGTCAGCGGCACCTCGTAGACGACGGTGGTCGCGACCTCGCCGTTGAGCTGGTCCTTGCTGCCCTGCGTCAGGGCCGCGCGGCGGACCTTCAGCAGGCGCCCCGGGTCCTGGTCGGCCGCGGCCTTGCCGTAGTCGAAGTTCCACGGCAGTTCGCCCGCAGCACCGATCCTGGTGACCCGGCCGTCCGCGTCGTAGGCGTACGAGGTCTTCAGCGGCTGGGCCAGACGCGGGTCCCAGGCCTGGGCCAGACGGCCCTTGTCGTCGTACGCGTAGTGGGCGACCTCGACGGCCTCCTGCTTGGAGGTCACCGGGTTCCAGGACCAGACCTTGACGCCGCGGATGCGGTCCAGGTAGTCACCGGGCGTCGTCGCGGTCGCCGTGGTGACCTTGGCGTAGTCGTACTCCATGACCTCGCAGCCGCGCGGCAGCGGGTCGACGGAGCAGTGGTTGGCGTCGTCCACACCCGGCTCGACCGGCGGGATGACGCGCTTGACGAGCGAACGGCCGTCGGCGGTGTCGTACTGGTACCGGGTGGTCGAGGACGCCTCGGGACCGGTGTCGCTGATCACCTGGTAGATGCTGGAGCCGGCCTGACGGGCGAAGACGGTCCTCGAACCGTCGAGCTCGCTCAGCTCGTAGGTGGTGCCGGCGGTCTGCACGTCCCAGATCTGGTTCGGGCCGCGCCAGCAGGACCAGATGGTGCCGCCCTGGTAGGCGTCCAGGCACTTGGACGACTGCTGGTTGACGACCTGGCCGTCGGCCAGGACCTCCCACTTCTGGTTGGTCCCGCCGTTGCAGTCCCACAGCACGACCCGGCTGTTGTCCGCGGTCACGCCCCAGGGGTTGTCCAGGCACTTGCCGAGGATCTGGAAGCGCTGCTGGTCGTCACGGGTCCACTGCTGGTTCGCGCCGCCGGTGCACGGCGCCGACTGCAGGTTGGCGCCGTTGCCCGCGGCCCCGCCCGGGACCTCCAGGCACTGCCCGGTCGCGGACAGCACGAGCGCGCCGCTGGTGGCCGGCACGGCCTTCAGCGTCAGCGACTCGGCGCCCGGCTCCGGGAACAGGGTGCCGTCGGTGCCCTTGGCGAAGGTGATGGAAGTGTCGTCGTTGCTCTTGATCTCGACCAGGTCGGACTGCGGGAACGACAGCGAGCGGTAGTCGGAACCCGCGCCCGCGTCGGGGCCGCCCGCCCACTGCGGACCGAACGGAGCGACGATCTCCTTCAGCGACAGGTCGTCGAAGAAGACCTCCTTGTCCGCGGCGGCGAAGCCGTTGATCAGCCGGAACCAGGCCTCGGTGGCGTCCTTCGGCACGGTCATATCGACGGTCAGCTGCTGCCAGCCGTCGGTGAACGAGGCCTTCGGCGACAGCACGTCCGTGTAGCCGGTGGGCGTGCGGTGGACGCCCAGGATGCGCAGGCCGATGTCGGCGCGGTCCGGGTTCAGACCGGTCGAGCCCGGCACGTAGATCCAGCCGGTCAGCCGGTACGTCTTCCCCGGCTGCATGTTCTGCCCGAGGCTGTACCCCGGACCGATCTCCAGGTAGGAGTTCACATTGCCGTTGGGCTTGACCAGCAGCGAGTCGGTGGAGCTGTCGTGACCGCGCACGGTCGAGCGGCTGATGTCCGCCGGACCGGCGGTGAAGCCGGCCGTGTCGGTGCTCACCTGACGCTGATTGGCCGTCAGACGCTCACCCTGCGGCTGCCAGCCCCGTCCGAGGTCGCGTGAGGAGGCGGTACGGGCCACCGACATGCCGAACTCGTTGGCGTCGGTGACGTCGGTGGAGAAGTCACCGGTCAGCAGGTTGACCGAGCCCGGGCCGATGCCCGCTCCGGCCGCGCCGTCCGCGTTGCGGTCGACGGTGATGGTGTTCCAGACGGTGGCGTACCCGGCGCCGGAGCCGTCCTGCGGGAACAGCTTGGCGCGCACCTGGAGGACGCCGCCGACGTTGCCCAGGGTGTCCAGGACGTTCCAGTTGGCGTGCGGGCCGAGGTCCGCCAGCAACGGCTTGTCCTCGGTGACCGGAGTGTTGTCCGCCTTGGTCAGGTTGCTCCGGGGCACCGCGTACTCGGTGGCGCCGGGGCCGCGACGGTACTCGTAGACCACCCGCTTGAACTGCGCCTGGGCGTCCACGGACAGCTTGACGCGCTTGGCCGCCTGGGTGCCGTTCACCGGCGAGCTCAGACCGGCCTGGCCGACCTGGAAGGTGTAGACCGTCGGCGGGGAGAGGTTGCCCGCGCGGTCCTTGGCCTGCACGCTGAGCACGCGCCGGCCCTCGGTGGTCGGGGTGATCGACGTGGTCAGCGCCGCCGTGGCGTTGACGGTGACCGGGGTGCCGCCGTCCAGGGTGTAGACGTAGGCGGTCAGGTCGTCGGTACCGCCGGCCGGGGTGAAGGTGAACGAACCGGCCTGGTTCGCCGCGCCGTGCCACAGCGAGTCCGACGGGTAGTCGGCGGAAGTGACAAACGGTGCGCCCGGCTTGACCGTGTCGGCGATCAGCGTCGTGCCGGCCCAGCCGGAGCGGGCCTTGCCGTCGTCGAGCATCGCCCAGATCGAGTACTGCACGCCCTCGTCGAGCCGGGCGAGGCCGTAGTCGGACGGACGGACGGTGGCGATGGCGCCGTTCGGGGTGACCTTGGGGATGCTGCCGATGAAGGTGCCGCCGCGCCACAGGTCGAAGTAGACCGTGACCTGGTCACCGTCGACATCGGCCGCCTGCACCTGGAAACGCGGGTTGGCGTCCGAGGTGTACGCCGGGTTGCCCGGCTGCGAGGGCTGCACCTGGACGGCGGCCGGGGTCGTCGGCACCGTGTTGTAGGTGACCGAGATGTACGGCGGGTAGTCACCCTCCGCGGAGTCGAACTTCTTCCAGGAGAGGCTGCTGTTCTCGTCCGCCGCCTTCAGCAGGAAGCCGTAGTCGCGGTAGCCGAACTGCGCGAAGTACCGGATCATCCCGGTGACGTCGGCCTTCGCCCACACCGAGCCGTCGCCGGCCGTGCAGGTGTGGGTGTCGCCGCCGTCGTTGTCGTAGGTGTCGTTGGACGTCGCCCAGAGGCTCTCGCCCTGCGGCATGTTGTTCCACCGCATCCACCCGGCCGCGCCCGGCGCGTTCCAGACCTCCCACTGCTTGGCGACGCAGGAGGAGGAGTGGAAGTTGTACAGGTTGAGCTTGGCGTCGATGATCTGCTTGCCGTTGAAGTCGGCACCCGGGATCGTCAGGAACGAACGGGCCTTGGTCGACCCGTCGTAGCTGCCCAGCTTGAGGAGATCGGCCGACGAGTTGTCGGTGTTCTCGTTGTTCTGGATGTAGGTGTCGAAGGTGGTGACGACGTCGACGACCGGGTCGATGGTGACCGGGTACTGGGTCTTCGCGTCGGTCAGGAAGGCCGCGTCCGGGGTGAACACCAGCTCGGTGTCCGCGCCCTCACCGCGCACCTCCATGGTCACCGGCGCGCGGTTGAGGTGCTCCTGCGAGGCCTCGTCGAGCGCGGCGTCCCACATCACGGGGGCGGGGATCTTGACGGTCTGCTTGCCGGTGGCCTTGTCCAGCAGCTGGATCGAACCGTCCGGCTGCGGGGCGACATTGAGGCCGGTGGTGTCGAGCGGGATCGTGATCGTGCCGGTCTGGGAGACGGCGGAACGATTCTTCACGATCAGGAACTGCTCGAAGCCGGTCCGGGTCGCCTGGAGGACCAGGTCGACGCCGGGGCGGGCGTCGACGTAGGTCGCCTTCTTGCCCTCCAGCTTGGGCTTGGGCAGCTTGCCCAACCAGCCGAAGGAGATCTGCTGGTCACCGGAGCCGATCGTGACCAGCGGGCGCTCGGCCGGCTTGGTCTCGGGAGCGGCCGGAGCGGGTGGAGCAGCCGGCTGGTCGGCGGCGCCGCGGGCGGCGCTGCGCGAGGCGTGCTCGGTGGGCGCCGGGGCCGGTGTCGTGGCGGGCGTCGTAGCGGGCGTCGTGGCACCCGGCAGACTGTCGCCCACCGTCACCCCGGCGTCGCCGCCCTCGAACACCAGGCCCTCGGGGTGCGCCTTCGGCGCCACCTTGCCGTCCGGCGTCTGCACCAGCGTGGTGTCCACCGGCACCCACGCGTCGCCGACCTTCATCCGCAGCGGCCCGGTGGCCCGCTCCGAGGTCAGCGTCCCGTCCGGGTTCGCCCACAGGGTGACGAACTCCGTCCGAGCCTTCGTCACCTCGATCCGACGCCCCTGCAAGCGGGCCGCCAACAGCGCCGACGCCTCGTCGGGCGCCTCGGTGGCGGGAGCCGCCGCCGCGACCGGCGGCGTCTGCGGCGTGACCCCGCCGGACCGGTTCGACGCCAGGGCGTCGGCGACGACACCGGTCTGCACGAGCAGACCGAGCGTCAGAACCGTTGATATTCGGCGTATCCAACGCATCGAAAAGGCCCCGCCGGTGGAACCGGACGAGGCCAAAGACCGTCGTTTCATCAAGACTCTCTCGTAGATGACACCTGTTCAGTTCGTTCAGAACCTTAAGGAACCTCTCATCTTCAGCGGACATCCAGGAACCTCCCAGGATGACAATCGAGTAACGGATCGTCGACGCAGCGTTATTACGTGCCACTTTCTCAGCAATTGCGCCGACTGCACTCCTTGTACGCATCATCCCGTTTAGGACGGGCCCGGCCGGCTACGTCAGATACGGCGACTCGAACTCATCGACGTTCAATCCGGACGCCCTGACATCCCGGACGGCCTGCTCCGGCTCGGCCACAAGGCCGATGTACATGTAGAAGTCGTAGCCGATGTGCACAAAGAAGTCACCGTCACCGACGAATCTGCACCAGACGAACTCCTCCCGGAGCACCGACCTGATGAGCTCGATCGCCTGGTCGAGCGCCAGCCACTCCCCGTCCGCGACGCGCTGCCACCACGGGCTCTCGGGATGGACCTCCAGCCCGTCGACCCGCAGCCCGGTCACCCCCTGCACCGCCGCGAACCGCCGAACGGCCGCGAGATACCGCTCCTCCGTCGCCAGGTACTCCGCCTCCGTGAGCACCTCCCCACCGAAACTCAGCCCGATGTCGGAGATCGCCGTCCACGCCGGCGCCGACCCCTCCATCTCCTCCGCCGAGTACTTCACCACTCTGAACTGAAACATCCGCCCTCTCCCGTCTCCTCAGGAAACCCGCCACCCGATCGACCGATCTCCTCTGGGCCCGGACACACCTCGGCCGCGGAGAGCGCTCTCTCCGCGGCCGAGCTCTTCATGCGTCCCGGGCGGCCTTCCTGGCCGGGATCCAGATTGCTCTGCTCCCAATGGTCGGATTCGGGGCGGGTCAGCACCCGATCTTCGAACGGTCCACGGCAGCCTCGGCGGTGGCCCGGAAGGTTGCACCGGCCTCTCCCCCCGGCCTGAACGTGATCGTCAGTGTCTCCCATCCCAGTTCGGACTTCCTCGTGAAACACGTCCGCACGTCCCCCGGCCCGGCATCCCGTCCTTCTCTTCGCCAGCCCAACCCGGCGAGCTCCCCCTCGTAGAAGCCGATCAAGTCCCTTTGACTCCCGCCGTACGAATACACGCGACTGCTGGACAGCCAGGAACCCACGGAATCATCGCCAACGCACTCGGCCGCATTCGCCGACTCCTCGACCTCTTGCGATCCGCTCGGCTTCAGGGCAAGAGCATCCAGCTTGTCGAGCGCGGTCAGGCGAGCGTCCTGGCCCGAGCACTGGTCACCTCCCTCACCCAGAAGCCGTCCGGATGAGACCACAAGCCACACCACGACCGTCAGGCCGAGAACGGGCACCGCTATCGCCAAGCGAGTCGCAATCCGCATTCGTCGGGCATCCAACACGAACTCTCCCTGTCGTCCTGTTCAGCGCTGCTCGCTTCTCGCACATCCTCCGCGATCTCCTCAGGCAGTCCGTCACCCGTGTCGCCGATCCGGTACTGATCACGCTCCGGCCGCCCCTTGGCGTCCACGCGCAGGGAACTCCGCAGCGGCACTCAGAATCCGAACTGCCCGAACTTCTCGACGGCAGGGAACTCGATGTACCCGCGCCCGGGCTCCAGGAGCGCCCCCTCGGCCGACTTCACGAGCAGCCGGTCCCCGAGGACGTCCGCCGTCAACGCCCTGGCAATACCCGGAGCCGTCCACTTCCCCATGACACTCCCTTCCGCGCCCATCCTTGGAGAGAACACCGGAAGGCCGCCCCCCAGGGGGTGGCGGCCTCCAGTCGTTCGCGCCCGGTCGGCATCACGTCATGGATGCCGGAAGCGTGGCGCCATGCCTACGGCCGATCCGGCCGTCCCAGCCGGCCCCGTGGCCCGCTCCGAGGTCAGCGTCCCGTCCGGGTTCGCCCACAGGGTAACGAACTCCGTCCGAGCCTTCGTCACCTCGATCCGACGCCCCTGCAAGCGGGCCGCCAACAGCGCCGACGCCTCGTCGGGTGCCTCGGCGGTGGGGGGCGGGGCAGTGGAGGGAGTCCCAGGTGCTGCCGCGGCCGGGGCCGCCGTCAGCACGTCTGACGCGGCACCGGTCTCCACCAGGAGACCCAGCGTCAGGACGACGGATATCCGGCGCATCCAACGCGATGAAAAAGCCCCGCCCGCGAACGCGGACGAGGCTCGGGAGTGAGAAGACATCGACCCTTCCGAAATGTCGTCAAAGAAATTGAACGGCTTGTTCGGAGCTGAAGCACAACCTCTCACTCTCCGGCCGATCCCCGAGGGGAGTTCAGATGAAAATCACATAACAGATGGCACATGTCATATGGCACTGCCCGAACTTTTCCTGCCAATGTCAGCCTTTTGGCGCGATCATTACCTTTGCCGCGCTTTTACGCGCTTTGGCGGATGAGTTCTAAACTGACCATGTCTCCGCCGGATCCGCCGGGAGGTCCCCCATGCGTCAGCGGCACAGCTTCCACCTCGACCGGGGCGGCCACTCCGTCACGGTGAACGTCCGGTCCGGCTGGATCACCGAGACCGAGGTGCTGGTGGACGGCAAGGAGGTGGCCTTCCACCGGGTGCACGGTCACGGGGTGTATCCGCTCACGCTCGCCGCCCAGCTGCCCGGGCCGCTCGAGGAGCCGGCGCAGCCGCTGGCCGTGCGGCTGGAGCGGACCGGCGTGGCCGAGCGGCCGCTGCGCTGTTCGCTGGAGCTGAGCGGGGCCGTGCACCCGATGGCGGAGCGGACCGAACGCTGAGGGCTCAGCCCGTCTGCGCCACGATCTCCTCGACGGCCGCGCGCGCCCGCTCGGCGTCCGCCGGGACGAGGCCGATCCGGGTGCGCCGGTGCAGGACGTCCTCGGCGTCCAGCGCGCCCTCGTGGGTGAGTGCGTAGACGATCTCGGCGCGGCTGACGTCGATCCCCTCGGCGACCGGCGCGCCGTGGCCCGCGCCCAGCCGCTGCTCCCCCGCCACCAGCACCTCGCGCGCCGCGCCGCCGTGCCGGGCGAGCAGCGAGGCCGCGACCCCGCCCTCCGGCAGCGGGCGGCTGTCGCGGTGGTCCGGCGCGCCGACCAGCGGCAGGCGGGCCGTCCAGCAGGCGCGGGCGGGCAGGCCGCGCAGCCGGACGGCGGTGTCCACGGCGTCCTCGGCCATCCGGCGGTAGGTGGTGAGCTTGCCGCCGACCACGGTGATCACCCCGTCCGGGGACTCCAGCACGGCGTGCTGCCGGGAGAGGTCGGCGGTGGCGCCGTCGCCGGTGTCGATCAGCGGCCGCAGTCCGGCGTAGGCGCCGAGCACGTCGTCCCTGGTCAGGGCGGTCTCCAGGGCGGCGTTGACGGTGTCGAGCAGGAAGTCCAGCTCGGCCGCGGTGGGCTGCGGCTCGTCGGGGATCGGGCCGGGCGCGTCCTCGTCGGTGAGGCCGATCGCCACCCGGCCGAGCTGCTGCGGCAGGGCGAAGACAAAACGGCTGGTGGAGCCGGGGACGGGCACGGTGAGCGCGGCGGTGGGCCGGCCGAGCGCGGCCGCGTCGACCAGCAGGTGGGTGCCCCGGCTGGGGCGCAGCCGGATGGACGGGTCCACCTCGCCCGCCCACACACCGGTCGCGTTGACGACGGCACGGGCGTCGAGGTGGAACGATTCGCCGGTCAGGGTGTCGGTGAGCCGGGCGCCCGTGCCGGTCACCTGCTCGGCGCGCACCCGGGTCAGCACGGACACCCCGTACTGCGCCGCCGTCCGGGCCAGCGCCACCACCAGCCGTGCGTCGTCGACGAGTTGGCCGTCGTGCGCGACCAGCGCGCCGGACAGCCCGGCACCGCGCAGGCCCGGCACCAGGGCGCGGGCCCGTCCGGCGTCGACCTTGCGCACCCGCGGCAGCAGCCGGCCCGGGGTGCCTGCGCTCAGCCGCAGCGCGTCGCCCGCGTGGAAGCCCGCTCGGACCAGGGCGGCCTGCCCCGGCTTCAGCAACCCGTCGAGCAGCGGGACGAGTTGGGGCAGCGGCCGGATCAGGTGCGGGGCGGTGCGGGTCATCAGGACGCCGCGCTCGACGGCGCTCTCCCGGGCCACGCCGATCCGCCCGGAGGCGAGGTAGCGCAGACCGCCGTGGACGAGCTTGGAGCTCCACCGGCTGGTGCCGAACGCGAGGTCGCGCGCCTCGACCAGGGCCACGCACAGCCCGCGCGCGGCCGCGTCCAGGGCGACGCCCGCGCCGGTCACGCCGCCGCCGATCACCAGCAGGTCGATGGCCGGCCCGGCGGCGAGCGCGTCGAGGTCCAGCTGCCGGCGGCGGCCGGTGAGTCGGGTGGTCCCGGCGAAGGGCCCGGCGGTGGTGGTCATCTGCGGCCTCCGTGGCGGTCGGTCTGCTGACGGTCGGGACTTCTGGCGGTCGGGGCTTCTGGCGGTCGGTCCGCCGGCGGTCTGCCGGCGCCCGGTCCGCCGGCGGTCGAGGGGCTACGGCGCGAGGTAGCCGTCGAGGGCGCGGGCGAGTTCGCGCCGCCAGGCCGCCTCCGACAGCAGCGGGGCCACCATCCGGTGCGACTGGACGGTGGACTGGGCGATCAGCAGCACCATCGCGGCGAGTTCGACCGGCTCGCCGGCCCGGATCGAGCCGTGCCGCTGGCCCTGGGCGATGCCGGCCCGCAGCGCCTCCAGCAGCCCGCGCTGGCTGGCGCCCAGACGGTCGACCACGTACTCGAAGAGCGTGTCGGAGTCGGCGGAGCGCAGCAGCGCGCCGAGCACCGGGTGGTCGCGCAGCCGGACGGCCACCTCGACGACCCCGTCGACAAACGCGGCCCGGTCGGTGCCGCTGAGCCGGACGGCGTCCCGGGTGGCCGCGATCTCCCGGGTGAGCAGCGCGCCGATCACCGCCCGCACGTCCGGCCAGCGCCGGTAGACGGTCGGCCGGCTCACCCCGGCGCGGCGTGCGATCTCGGCCAACTGGGTGCGGCCCACGCCGAATTGGACGATCAGGTCGGCGGCGGCGTCGAGGATCACGTCGTCGGTGCCGCGCTCGCGATGGTGCTCGTTACTACTTGACATGATGTGTAAAACTGTAACGCATGACCCCCGAGAAGCAAGCGGCGCCGGCCGGTGCGGCCGCCCTGCCGCTCCCCCCGATGAAGTGGGACGCCTGGGGCGACCCGGCCCTCGCCAAGGAGCTGTCCGCCGACGTCAAGAGCCTGCTCGCGGCCGCCCTCGGCGTGACCGGCGACGCCGCCCCCGGGCCCGACGCCTCGGAGGTCGTGCTGCGGCCCTCCGCCCTCACCCCCGACGACCTCGCGGCGCTCGCCGCCGCCGTCGGCGAGGCCCACCTCAGCACCGCCGACGCCGACCGCCTCCCCCGGGCCGGCGGCAAGTCCACCCCCGACCTGCTGCGCCGCCGCTCCCGCGAGCCGCAGGACGCACCCGACGCCGTCGTGCTGCCCGGCGACGAGGACGAGATCGCCGCGCTGCTCGCCGTCTGCGCCGAACGCCGCATCGCCGTCGTGCCGTTCGGCGGCGGGACGAGCGTCGTCGGCGGGCTCGACCCGGAGCGCGGCGCCTTCGCCGCCGTCGTCTCGCTCGACCTGCGCCGCCTCGACCAGCTGCTCGACCTCGACGAGACCTCCGGCGAGGCCCTGCTGGGCGCCGGCCTCACCGGCCCGGCCGCCGAGGCCCTGCTCGCCGAGCGCGGCTTCGAGCTCGGCCACTACCCGCAGAGCTTCCGCTACGCCACCATCGGCGGTTTCGCGGCCACCCGCTCCTCCGGGCAGAACTCGGCCGGCCACGGGCGGTTCGACGAGATGGTGCGCGGCCTGCGCGTCGTCACCCCCGCGGGCGTGCTGGACCTCGGCCGCGCCCCGGCCTCCGCCGCCGGCCCCGACCTGCGCGAGCTCTTCCTCGGCTCGGAGGGCACCCTCGGCGTGATCACCGCCGTGCGGGTGCGGGTGCACGCCCTGCCCGCCGTCAAGGCGTACGAGGCCTGGTCGTTCCCCGACTTCACCACCGGCACCGCCGCGCTGCGCGCCGTCGAGCAGCAGGGCACCGGAGCGACCGTGATCCGGCTCTCCGACGAGGCCGAGACCATGGTCAACCTCGCCATGACCGAGAAGATCGGCGGCGAGCCCGCGGTGAGCGGCTGCCTGGCCGTCACCGTCTTCGAGGGCACCGCCGAGCAGGTCGCCGCCCGCCACCAGCTCACCCGCGCCGCCCTGCTCGCCGCCGGCGGCAGCTCACTGGGCGAGGCGCCCGCCCGGGCCTGGGAGCACGGCCGGTTCAACGCCCCGTACCTGCGCGACGCGCTGCTCGACGCGGGGGCGCTGTGCGAGACGCTGGAGACCGCCACCACCTGGCAGCAGCTGGCGGGGCTGCGGTTCGCCGTCACCGCCGCGCTGACCGAGGCCCTGCCCGGCTCGCTGGTGCTGTGCCACATCTCGCACGTTTACCCGACCGGCGCCTCCCTCTACTTCACCGTGGTCGCCGCACTCGGTGAGCAGCCGCTGGAGCGCTGGGCCGCCGCCAAGCAAGCCGCCGGCGACGCGATCGTCCGCTCCGGCGGCACCATCACCCACCACCACGCCGTCGGCACCGACCACCGCCCCTGGATGGCCGCCGAGGTCGGCGACCTGGGCGTGCGCATCCTGCGCGCCGTCAAGGCCGAGCTCGACCCGACCGGCATCCTCAACCCCGGCAAGCTGATCCCATGACCGACCGGAGAACCATCGCCCGCGTCGTTCTCCTCACCAACCCCGCGGCGGCCGCCGGCCACGCCGAACCGGCGGCCCGCCGCGCCACCGCCCGCCTGCGCGCCCACGGCATCACCGTGGACGCCCGGGCGGGCGCCTCCGCCGCCGACTCCCTGGCCCTCGCCCGGGCCGCCGCCGCCTCGGAGGACTGCGACGCGCTGGTCGTGGTCGGCGGCGACGGCATGATCAACCTCGGCCTCCAGGCCGTCGCCGGCACCGCCACCCCCCTCGGCGTCGTACCTGCCGGCACCGGCAACGACCACGCCCGCGCCCACGGCCTGCCCCGCGACGCCCCCGAGGCCGCCGCCGACGTCATCGCCGCCGGCCGCACCCGCACCGTCGACCTCGGCCGGATCACCGCCGCCGACGGCACCACCCGCTGGTTCGGCTCCGTACTCGCGAGCGGCTTCGACTCTCTGGTCAGCGACCGCACCAACCGGCTGCGCTGGCCGCGCGGCCGGATGCGCTACCACCTCGCCATCGCCGTCGAGTTCGCCAACCTGCGCCCCCTGCCGTTCCGGATCACCCTCGCCGACGGCACCGAGATCCGCCGTGACCTGACCCTCGCCGCCGTCGGCAATACCAGCAGCTACGGCGGCGGCATGCTCGTCTGCCCCGACGCGGACCCCGCCGACGGCCTGCTCGACGTCACCCTCGTCGACGCCATGCCGCGCCACCGCGTCGCCCGCTTCTTCCCGACCCTGCTGAAGGGCACCCACATCCACCACCCGGAGGTGACCACCTACCGCACCCCGTCGCTGCGCCTCGACTCCCCGGGCATCACCTCCTACGCCGACGGCGAGTTCATGGCCCACCTGCCGATCGAGGTCACCGCCGCCCCGGCGGCGCTCCACCTCCTCGGTCCGCTCCCCTGAGCACAGCCCGCTGGAACGGGGGCGGCGGGGCGTAGCCGTGGTCGAGGATGTAGTGGATCACCAGGGTCGGCGCCGCGAAACCGCCGCCCCCGGCCCCTGCGACGTGGATCTCGGCGCTGCCGAGCAGCGTCGATCCGGAGGCGGCGTGCGGGTTCTCCACCGTCAGGTAGAACCCGCCGCAGAACGGGCACGTGTGCACGCCGCGCGTGACGTTCACCGGGTCGGCGGCCGGCCGGAGCAAGGCGTCCACCAGCCCGGCGGGAACGCCGCCGCGCCGGTACGGGTGGGAGTCGTCCAGCCAGCCGATGTTCACCAGCTCGGGCCACAGGTCGTCGTACACGTAGGGCGAACCGTCTGGGTAGTACGGCACGACCGCCTCCGGGGCGTCACGGGATCACGGAACGGTCCACCGTACCCCCGGGGGGTGGGGGCGCGGAGCGGCCGGGATCAGTAGACTGGCCGCCCTCAACTCCGTCCATCACCAGGCCTTATGGGGGGCGCTCGTGGACGTGCACATTTCCGTGACCGGTGGGGAGACCGTCGCGGAGGCCGAGTCGCTGACCGACTGGCTCCGGGGAGAACCCGAGCTCCGGGGCGTGACCCTGACCGGCCGTCCGCCCGGGCCCGGCGAGATGGGGTCGGTGCTGGACACCGTCTCCGTGGCCTTCGGGGCCGGCGGCGGCCTGTCGGTGCTCGCCTCCTCGCTGCGCGCGTGGTTCGCGCAGCCGCGGCGCAGCGACGTCCGGCTGAAGATCCGCCGCCAGGGCGGCACGGTCGTCGAGATCGACGCCAAGCGGGTGCGCGCCGGGGAACTGGAGGCGATCCTGCGCGCCGCCCTGGACGGTACCGACGCCGAGCAGGCCTGACGTGCCGCTCCCGGATCCACAACGGTCCCGGATCGTGATCGTCGGCGCGAGCGACTACACGGACCCGGACCTGCCGGACCTCCCGGCGGTCCGGCGCACCGTCACCGACCTCGCCGCCCACTTCACCGACCCGGACCACGGCATCGTCCCCGAGAAGCACTGCACCGTCCTGCTGGACGAGGGCGACCTGACCCGGATCGGCAAGACGCTGCGGAACGTCGCGAGGGCGGCCGAGGACCTGCTGCTGGTGTACTTCACCGGACACGGGCTGATCGGAGGCGGCCGGCACGACCTCTACCTGGCCCTGCCGCACAGCGAGTACGAGTCACCGGAGTTCAACTCCCTCGAGTACGACAAGCTGCGCGCCACCGTGCTCAACAGCCGCGCCGCCACCAAGATCATCGTGCTGGACTGCTGCTTCTCCGGCCGCGCCGTCACCGGCACCATGGCCGGCAGCGGCACCCCCATCGCGCAGCTGGAGGTCACCGGCACGTACGTGCTCGCCTCCTCCCCGCGCGACCAGGTCTCCCTCTCCCCGCCCGGCGAGGACTACACCGCGTTCTCCGGGCGGCTCCTGCGGCTGCTGCGCGAAGGCATCGTCGGCGGCCCGGAGGAGCTCACCGTCCTGGATCTCTACAAGCGGCTCGCCACCACCATGCGGGCCGAGAACCTGCCCGTGCCGCGCAACCGGGGCACCGAGAACGCCGACCAGACCGCCCTCGGCCTCAACCGGGCCTTCGCCGCCACCGCCGCCGAGGCCCTGCGCGAGCGGCAGGAGGAGGCCGACCAGCAGGCCCTGGGGGGCGACTGGGCGGGCGCCGCCGAGGCCCTGCGCGCCGTGGTCGACGAGCAGACCCGCATCCTCGGCGCCGAGCACGAGGACACCCTGATCTCCCGGCGCGCGCTCGCCCACTGCCTCGGCGGGGCCGGCGACCCGGCGGAGGCCGCCCGCCTGCTGCGTCCCCTGCCCGAGGTCTACGCCCATCTGCACGGCAAGGACCATCCGCAGACCCTGCACACCCGGCAGTTCCTCGCCGTCAACCTCGGCGAGTCCGGCCACCGGGTGGAGGCGGTGGCCATGCTGCGGATCCTGCTCGCCGACCGCAGCCGGGTCCTGGGCGGCGAGCACGTGGACACGCTGCGGACGCGGCACATGCTCGCCCGCAATCTGGCGCTGTCGGGCGCCCGGGAGGAGGCGGCGGCCCTGCTGCGGCAGTTGATCGCGGAGCGGGACCGCACCCTGGGCTCGAACCACCTGCACACGGTCCGGGCCCGGAAGGACCTGGCGGCACTGGAGGGAGGTGCGCGAGGTGTCTGAGCGGTTCACCGACCGTGCGCACCAGGCCCTCATCCTGGCGCAGCAGGAAGCCAGGCATCTGAACTACCTCCGCGTCGGCACCGAGCACCTCCTCCTGGGCCTCCTGCACGAGCAGCAGGGTGTGGCCGGCCAGGCCCTCAGAGCACTGGGCGTGTCGCTGGAGAACGCCAGGAAACAGGTGCTGACCGTCTCCAAGCCCGCCCTTGTTCCCGCGCTCGGGCACATGCCGTACACCCGGAGGGCCGCGGCCGTCCTCCATCGCTCGGCCGAGGTGGCCACCGGCCGCCGGCACTACGAGATCGGGACCGAGCACCTCCTCCTCGCCCTCCTCGACGAAGCGGAAGGGGGTGCGGCACGGACACGGGCGGCGCTCGGTCTGGACGGGGCCCGGGTGTTCCAGGAAGTCATGCTCCGTCTGGAGGACCGGGTCACCACGACGGCGCCGGCCGCCCTGGAATGGGCCACCCGCAACCTCACTCGCGAGATGGCCGAGCGGTCGGCCACCACCGTCCTCGGACGGCGTCCGGAGATCGAACGGATCCTGCAGACCGTCGCCCGGCAGAGCCGCAACGTCCCGCTGCTGGTCGGGGAACCGGGGGTCGGCAAGACGAGTACGGTCCTCGGGCTCGCCCGGGCCGTGGTGACCGGGAACGTCCCCCGGCCGTTCCGCGACCGGACCGTCCGCCTGCTCGACGTCGGCGCGCTCTTCGCCGACCCGCAGCACCACGGGCGGTTCACCGAGCTGATGGCGGAGCTGGTCGGCGAGGTCCAGCGGACCACGGGTCTCGTCCTGTTCCTCGACAACGCCCTCGCCACCGTGCACACCCGCGAGGGCCGGACGACGGCACTGGCGTTCTTCCGACCGGTGTTCGGCAGGCCGGGCGTCTCCGTGGTCGCGGCCGCCACCACCGCCGAGTACCAGCACTGGGAACGCGACTCCGGGCTCGACCGGCTGATCCAGCTGCTTCCGGTGACGGAACCGCTCCCCGCCGAGGTGCTGGCGATCCTGCGTGACGCCGGGCGCCGGCTGACCGAGCACCACGGCGTGGAGATCACCGGCGAGGCGCTGGAGGCCGCCGTCCGGCTCGCCCGCGGCCATCAGCCCGGCCAGGTCCTCCCGGGGGCCGCCGTCGACCTGCTCGACGAGGCGTGCGTGCGCGTCCGGTCCGAGTCGATGGCGGCCGGGACAGCGCCGACGGTCACCGGGGCCGTGGTGGAGGAAACGGCGGCCGGGGCGTACACCTCGCTGCACCTGTCGACTGTCTCCCCGCCGGTCCCGCACGACCCGTCCGTCTGGTCGATGAGCTGACGTCGCACCGGAAGTCGGCCGGTCCGACTTCCGGTGCGGCGCCGACGGCTCGGCGGCCGTGCTACCCCAGTTCCAGTGCCTCCCAGTCGAACGCCTCGCCCCACCCGGGCTCGCGGCGGGCCCAGGCGGTCATGGCGGTGATCACCGGATCGGGGGCGTCGAGACGCACCTGGAAGTGCCGGTCGGGCCCGCCCGAGCGGTGCTCCAGGGTGTACTCCCCCTCGCCCTCGTGCCACACCTGGACGTAGACGTCCGGCTCGTCGGGTATCCGCTCGACCACCAGGAAGCGGTCCTTGCGCCCCCCGATCCGCCGCACCAGCCCCGCCAGCTCCTCGGCGCTCACCCGCGGGTGGGCCTCGTCGTCTTCCGTCCGCACCGTGATCTCCAGCATGACCGCAGATCCTGGCACAGAGCACTGACACCCGGCCGGGCCCGCACGTCCGGGCAGGCACCTCGTCCTTCGCCGGTGCGCCCGCCCGCGCGGACGGCCGGCCGTCGACCGCTCGCGCGCGCAGCCGGTACGGGGCGGCGGCTGCGCCGAGCAGGGCGGCCAGGGCGCAGAGCCGGACCCGCCTCCTCGGCCGCGTCCAGCCCTGAGCGGCCGTTTCGGTACGGTGGGGCGCATGGGTGTGACGCGGACGCCGCGAGGGCGGTGGGTGGAGGAGGGGTTGCGGGCGCTCGCGGGGGGCGGTCCCGAGGCAGTGCGGGTCGAGGTGCTGGCACAGGCGCTCGGGGTGACCAAGGGCGGCTTCTACGGGCACTTCCGCAACCGCGAGGCACTGGTCGCCGAGATGCTCGACACCTGGGAGCGGACGGTCACCGACGACGTCATCGAGCGGGTCGAGGGCGAGGGCGGGGACGCGCGGACGCGGCTGGACCGCCTGTTCGTCATCGCCGCGACGCCCGGGGACGGGCCCGCCACCGGGGTGGCGCTCGATCTGACGATCCGCGAGTGGGCGCGCCGCGACGAGGCGGTGGCCGAGCGGCTGCGGCGGGTCGACGACCGGCGGATGGCGTACCTGCGGTCGCTCTACGGGGCGTTCTGCCCGGACCCGGAGGAGGTGGAGGTGCGCAGCTTCGTGTCGTTCACGCTGCGGATCGGCTACCACCTCATCGACGTCGACCACGGCGGGCGCACCCGGGCCGAGGTGATGGCGCGCACCAGGGACTGGCTGCTGAGGTAGCACCGGTCAGGGCGCCGGTCAGGGCACCAGGAACAGCTCGTCCAGGTGGAGGGCAGGGCCTGTCCGTCCCCGGATTCCTCGGCGGCCGGTCAGACGCCTCGCTGTGCCGTCAGGTCACCGGCGTCGATCGCCGCGAGCAGCGCGGCGTGGTCGGCGGCGGTCCGGTCGGCGTATGCGAGGGCGAAGTCGGCGACGGCCTCGGCGAAGGCGTCCGAGCCGCCGAGGTAGCCGGCGATGGCGATCCGGTCGCCGGAGCGGGCGTGTGCGCGGGCCAGGGCGCGCCCGCAGAGATCGGCGTAGGCGCGCAGATCGCCGGGGGCCATCCGGGCCACGTCGGCGGAGCCCTTCATGTCGCGCAGCTGGCGGCCGTAGAAGTGCCGGCCGGCCGGGCCGGTGGTCCAGCCGAGGAAGATGTCACTGGCGGCCTGCAGCAGGTGCTGGCCGGTGACGACGCGCTGCCCGCCGTGCACCACCGGGGCCTCGGCGGTCGGGCGGGCCGGCGGCAGGTGCTGCTCCAGGACGGACCGCCCGGCCTCCTTGATCTGCAGGAACAGCGGGTCGCTCGGATCGCGGCCCTCCAGCAGCAGGATGAAGCAGCGGGTGCCGACGCTGCCGACGCCGACCACCTTGCGGGCGACGTCGACCAGTTGGAAGCGGTCGAGCAGCACGCGGCGGTCCTCGGGGAGGGTGGCCCGGTAGTCGCCGAAGATCTTGCCGACCCGGCGCAGTTCGTCGCGCGGGAGGGGTTCGAGCAGCGGCGGATCGCTGACGATCCGGCGCCGGCCCTCCTCGTCCGTCGTGGTGAGCTTGCCGAAGGCCTGCAGGCTGGTGCGCCGGCGGGCCTTGTCGAGGGTGGCCTCGACGCGCTTGCGGCGGCCGGGGTTGCGGACCAGCGGGAAGACCTCGGCGGCGGAGATCCGGGTGTACCAGACGTCGAGTTCGCCCAGCCCGGCGAGGCGGCGCACGGCGAGGGCGTAGCCGCGCACGGCGGTGAGGGCGGCCCGGCGGGCGTTGTCGTCGCCCTGGCCGTTGTCGCGGGCGGCGACGGCGACGCTGGCGGCGAGCCGTTTGACGTCCCACTCGAAGGGGCCGGGGTAGGTCTCGTCGAAGTCGTTGACGTCGAAGAGCAGTATCCGCTCCGGGGAGGCGTACACGCCGAAGTTCAACAGGTGTGCGTCGCCGCAGAGCTGGACGGTGAGGCCGGTCTCGGGGACGGCCGCGAGGTCGGCGGCCATGACGGCGGCGGAGCCGCGCAGGTAGGCGAACGGCGAGTCGGCCATCCGGCCGTAGCGGATCGGGGTGAGATCGGGGAGCCGGTCCTCGGCCTGCCGGGCCAGGACGGCCAGCGGGTCGGGGCGGTCGGCGGCGGGGATCCAGCGGCCGTGGGCGGACCGCGGGATGAGCTCGCGGGCGGCCCGGCCGAGCCGGCGGCGTTCGGTCGGACTGGTCATGGCGCGGCTCCTCGACGTGCGTCCGGCGGACCGGGGCGGGCGGCCTCCTTCCCCGTGACGCTAGGGCAGCCGCCACCGGACGGCACGTCGGAGCGCGGGCGAGCGTCCTGGACGCTCGCCCGCGCTCCGCCGAACGAGTGAACGGGTGCACGGGTGCACGGGTGCACGGGGGTCGGTGTGCGGCCCGCGTCACTCCACGGCGAAGTCCGCCATCATCGCCATGTCCTCGTGCTCCAGGTTGTGGCAGTGCAGCATGTACGAGCCCGGGTAGTCGGTGAACCGCACCAGCACCTCCACCGCCTCCGCCGGCCGCAGGTCGACGGTGTCCTTCCAGCCCGCGTCGTAGGCGCCCGGGTCGCCGCCGTTGCGCGACAGCACCTGGAAGGAGTTCAGGTGCAGGTGGACGGGGTGGTGGACGTCGCTGAAGAACCGCCAGATCTCGGTGCTGCCGAGCGCCGGGCTGGCGAGCGCGCGACCGGGCTCGTAGGACCGGTTGTTGATGGTCCAGTCGCCGCCGCGGCTGCGGCGGAAGCCGAACACCCGGGTGGCGACGGCGTCGTCGGCGTCGAGCCGTTCGAGGGTGCAGAGCCGCTCGGGCACCGTCGAGTCGTCGCTCACCGCTCGCGAGCCGACGTCGAAGAGCATCACCTCCTCGGTCCGGCCGCCGCCGAAGCGGTTCATCAGCCGCACCGCGGTTCCGGGCGGGTAGCGGGAGAAGTCCACCACCAGGTCGAAGCGCTCGGCGGGGGCGATCTCGACCGCGTCGTGCGCGATCGGCTCCTCCAGCAGGCCGCCGTCGCCGCCGATCTGGACGAGCGCGTCGCCGCCGGGCGGCTGCGGGTCGAGTTCCAGCCGGTAGAGGCGGGCGTTGGAGGCGTTGAGCAGGCGCAGCCGGTAGCGGGCCCGGTCCACCGCGGCGCGCGGCCAGGGGGCGCCGTTGACCAGGATGACGTCACCGAGGACGCCGTTCATGTAGTCGTCGGTGACGCCCGGGGCGGCGAGCTCGGGGTCGACGGCCGGGTAGGCGGAGGAGCCGTCGGCGGTGAAGGCGCGGTCCGCGAGCACCAGCGGGAGCTCGCGGTCGCCGCGCGGCAGCGGCAGGGCGTCCTCCTCGTCGTCGCGGACGAGGAGGAAGCCGGTCAGGCCGTTCCAGATGGCCGGGCCGGTGAAGCCCATCCGGTGGTCGTGGTACCAGAGGGTGGCGGCGCGCTGGTGGCCCGGATAGGTGTAGTCGCGGGTGCCGATGGTGGTCCGGCCGAGGTCGACGGCGCCGGCCATTCCCTCCATCCCGGCCATTCCGGCCATCCCGTGCCCGGCGGTGTGCTCGGCGGACGAGCCGACCGGGAACACCAGGTCCACCGGGTAGCCGTCGCTGTCCGCCGGGGTGTGGCCGCCGTGCAGGTGCACCACCGTGGGCACCGGCAGCTCGTTGCGGTGGGTCACCACCGTCCGGCGGCCGGAGCGGACGGACAGCGTCGGCCCGGGGTAGCTGCCCCCGTACGTCCAGGTCTCGGTGCGCAGACCGGGCAGGATCTCCAGCCGGGCGACCTTCTGGGTGATCTCGTAGTAGTCCGTGGTGGCGTCGGAGCGGACCGGGGCGAGCACGGCCGGCACCGGCAGCGGCACCTGGAACGCCTCCGGCAGCGGGACCTCGCTGCGCAGCAGCCGGCCCGGCCGGCCCTCGGCCAGCAGCCGGGCGGTCGCGGGGACGGCGAAGGCTCCGAGGGCGCCCGTGCCGAGCAGGGCCACACCGGCGCCGAGGAACCGGCGGCGGTTCACGGCGCCACCTCCACCGGTCCGGTGCCCGCGCCGGTTCCGCTGCCGGTGCCGGTGCCGGTTCCGCTGCCGGTTCCGGACGGCCGGGGCAGGCGCCCGGTCCCGTCCTCCACCGCCGGCGACGGCGCGGGCGCCGACGCGGGCGCGGGCGCGGGCGCGGGCAGCGTCAGCGGCAGCCGCCACGCGCCGACCAGGCCGAACAGGTGCGCGCTGACCAGCAGGACGCCCAGCGTCACGTGCACCCCGACCGCCCGCTCGTAGCCGGTCCCGGTCTGCGCCCCGGCCGCGAACAGCAGGAGCGCCGTGACCACGAGCGGCCACCAGGGCCCCCGCTCCCCCGCCGGCCCGGTGGCCCGGCGGACCGGCACGGCCACCGCCAGCTGGAGGAGCAGCACGCCGCCCAGGGCCATCGCGGCCAGCGCGTGCCCCCGCAGCGCCTCGTAGTGGCCGTTCAGGAAACCGGCGGCCAGCACCGTCTCGGCCAGCACCAGCACGGCCGAGGCGGTCGTGGCGCCGCGCAGCAGCAGCCGCGGCAGGCGCACGGCCGGGGGCGCCGGCGCGCGGTCCGCGGAACGTGCCGGGGGGAACAGCGGCAGGCGGGGCGTGCGGATCACCGGGGGACTGCTCAACGGTCGGCCTTCTCTCTGCCGGGCACCGCGGCGCCGTGGGCACGCCGGGGTGACGGGCATGCCGAAGGGCGCTCGGCGCGGGGGTGTGGGCGGGACAGGCGCGTCCGGGCACGCGGCACCGGGACGGGCGCGGCCACGAACGCGGCTGACCACCCCTCACTATCGGTGCGGTGCCAGGCCTTTGCGCTCGGCGACCCCGCGCTCCCGCCTGTTCAGCGCGTCTTTGTCACCCGGACGGGCGGTGCGCCACCCCCGCGCGCACCGCCCGTCCACTCCCCCGGTGTGCTCCGGGAGCTCCCCGCTCCGGCGCCCGGAAGGGCCCGGGGTCCGCTACTGCTTCCCGCCGACCGAGGCGACCGGACTCGACCGCAGCAGGGCCCTGGCCGGCAGGGCCGTCGCGCCCAGGCAGAGCACCACCGCCGCGGCCGCCAGCGGCAGCGCCGTCCCGGCCGGGACGTGCGGCGCTGCGCCGGTGATGCCCCGGGTGATCGGCACCAGGGTGAGCCAGGCGATCACCGCGCCGACGCCCAGACCGGCCGCGGCCACCAGCAGCGCCTCCCAGCGCATCATGTGGCGCACCTGGCGCCGGGTGGTCCCGGCGAGCCGGAGCAGTGCCACCTCGCGGCGCCGGTCCAGCACCGTCATCACCAGGGTGTTGGCGGCCGTGACGGCGGCGAAGCCGCCCAGCACGCCGGCCATCACCGAGTTCGCCCAGGAGCCCATCTCCTGCGACTTGTCGGACTGCGCCGCGTACCCGGCCCGGTCGGTCACCGTCAGCCCGGCCACGCCGAGGTCGGACAGGCCCCGGGCGACCGCGGCCCGGTCGGCGCCGGGCGCGTCCGCGACCAGCACCTGCGCGTCGTAGGCGGCGGTGACGTGCGCCGCGACCGCCGCCCGGGGCAGCAGCGCCTGGCCGAAGCCGAGCCCGCGCTGGTAGGTGGCGACCAGCAGCGGCTTCACCGCCGTGCCGTCGCCGAGCCAGAAGGGGACGTGGTCACCGACCTTGGCGCCCAGGGAGGAGGCCAGTTCGGTGGAGAGCGCGACGGTGTCCGGGGAACCGCCCAGGTCGGCCAGCGCGCCGTCGCGCACTCCGAGGTCCAGCACCCGGGGCAGCCGGGACGGGTCACCGGTGACGCCCAGCGCGGTGGCGGAGAGCAGTTGGTCGCCGGTGCGGACGACGATGCCGGTGTGCAGCACGCCGACCGCCGCGTCCACACCGGGCACCCCGGCCGCCTGCGCGACGACACCGGGCGTGCCGGGCGAGGCGGCGGGCAGGCCCGGTCCGGTGGAGCCGAGCACGTGGTCGGCGGTGATGCCGGTGCGCACCTGCTCGCCGGTCTCGTGACGGATGGTGCTCTGCATGAACAGCAGGGTGCCGCAGAAGGCGGTGACCATCACGATCGGCGTGATCGCGGAGGCCAGCCGGCGGGCGTTGGCGCGGGTGTTGTCGGCCGCCAGCGAGCCGGGCGCGCCGCCCGCCCGCAGCGGCAGGCCCAGCACCCAGGCCGCGGCGCGGGCCACCCACGGGCCGAGCAGGGCGACCGCGACCAGGAAGCACATCACCACGCCGAGCGCGGTGTTGGCGGCGTTCTCGCCGTCCAGGTTGGCCGCGACCGCGGCGAGCACCACGCCGCCGGCCGTGAAGACCACGCCCAGCAGGGTGCGGACGACACCGAGCCGGGCCGGTTCCACGGCGGCCGCGCCCAGCGCCTGGCTCGCCCGCATCCTCGCGGGGCGGCGGGCGGCGAAGAAGCCGGCCGCGAGGGCCGCGAGCGTGCACAGCACGACGGCGACCAGCATCGGCAGCGGTCCGACGGACAGCTCGACGTCGGCCGGGACGACGCCGCGCTCCACCATCCCGTCGAACCACCAGCGGGCCAGGCCCACGCCGGGCAGGATGCCGAGCGCGGCGGCGAGCGGCGCGACCAGCATCGCCTCGGTGGCGATGGTGCGCCGGATCTGGCGCGGGGTGGCGCCGACGGCGCGCAGCAGGGCGAACTCGCGGGCACGCTGGCCGGTGGCCAGGGCGACGGTGGAGACGACCACGAACACTGCGGTCATGGTGGCGGTACCGCCGAAGGAGCCGCCGATCGCGACCAGCATCACCTTGGCCTCGTTGAGCACGGGCTGCTCGGCCTCGCCGCGCCCCTTGCCGCTCAGCACCTCGGCGGCGCCGCCGACGGCCTGCTTCACCTGGGCGGTCAGGGTCTTGCGGTCGACGCCCTCGCGGGGCTGGACGGCGATGGCGTCCACCCGGCCGGGGTGGCCGGAGATCCGGTCGGCCTGCTGGTCGGCGAACCAGGCGGTGGGGCCGGCCTGCTGGGCGGCGGCGAGACCGGAGATCCGGTAGCTGCCGCTGCCGCCGGGGGCGCTGAGCACCACGGTCGCGCCCGGCGCGAGGTGGGCGGCGCGCGCCGTGTCGGCGTCCAGCACGACCTCGTCCACGCCGGGGGCGCGGCCCTCGACCAGCTTGTCCTGCGGGCCGGCGATGCCGAGCGCCGCGAAGCCCCGGCCGGTGAGCGGGCCCGCCGGGCCCGCCGGGCCCTGGGACGCCCCACGCGGTGCCGCGGCCTGCAAGGGGAACGCCGTATCGGGGCGGGCGGCGGCGACACCGGGCTGTCCGGCGATCCCGGCCACCAGGCCCGCGTCCACCCGGGCCCGCTCGGACAACGGCTGCTCGTGGGTGTCGTCGTCGCCGTTCTTCTTGTACTTGATGGAGACGTTCGGGTCGGCGGCCACCACGACCGGCGCCTCGGCGTACCGGACGGACGGCACCGAGGCGGTGATGCCGGTCTGCAGCAGCGTGCCGCAGGCCATGATCACGGCGGCACCGAACAGCAGCGCGACGAAGGTGCCGACGAAGGACGCGGGGCGGAAGCGCACCGAGGCGCGGGCGAGTCCGTTGCTCATGCCGCCACCCCCACCGGACGCGCGGTCAGGCTGACCATCCGGTCGGCGATCGTCTTCGGGTCCGGGTGGTACAGCTCGTCGGCGAGCGCGCCGTCGGCCAGGAAGACCACGCGGTCGGCGAACGAGGCCGCCACCGGGTCGTGGGTCACCATCACGACGGTGGCGCCCATGGTGTCCACCGCGCGCCGCAGCAGGCCGAGCACCTCGTGGGCGGTCGTGGTGTCCAGCGCGCCGGTCGGCTCGTCCGCGAACAGCACGTCCGGGGAAGTGATCAGCGCGCGGGCGATCGCCACCCGCTGCTGCTGACCGCCCGACAGCTGACCGGGGCGCCTGCGGCCGAGGTCGCCGAGGCCGACCTGTGCGAGCAGCTCCCGGGCCCTGGCCCGGTCCTGGCGCTCCCCGGCGAGGCGCAGCGGGAGCAGCACGTTCTGCAGCACGGTCAGCGAGGGCAGCAGGTTGAAGGACTGGAAGACAAAACCGATCCGGCTGCGGCGCAGCTTGGTCAGCCGGTCCTCGCTCAGCCGGGTGATCTCCTCGCCGCCCAGGTAGACCTCACCGGTGCTCGGGCGGTCCAGGCCGGCCGCGCACTGCAGGAAGGTGCTCTTGCCGGAACCGGAGGGTCCCATCACGGCGGTGAAGGTGCCGTGGCCGAGCGCCAGGTCGATGCCGCGCAGGGCGTGCACGGTCTCGCCACCGCGGCCGTAGCTGCGCCGGACGTCGCGCAGCTCGATCGCGGCGTGGGCGGCGGGGCGCCCGGTCGGCTCGGGCTGGGGGCGGGAACGGCGGGGTGCCATGGTGGGCCTTCCTTCGTGGATCGTCGCTGCTCGTCGACGAGTTCCAGGCTAGGAAGGCGGGATGCGGCGGACCATGCAGGCCGCTGGCGGACCGGGGGTGGGGTTATCCCCCGGTCCGGTGTCCGGGCGGTGTCCGGGCGGCGTCAGGGCGCGTGCGCCGGGCGTGCGTGCCGGGTGTGCGTGCCGGGTGTGCGTGCCCGGTGTGCGTGCCCGGTGTGCGTGCCCGGTGCGCTTCGGGTCGGGCGCCGGCGATCACGTGCTTCGGGTCAGGTGCGTCGGTTCGGGCGCTTGCGGTCAGATCTGCTCGCCGTCGACGCCTTCGTAGGCGGCGCGCAGCTCGCCGACGACCGGGTGCGCCGGGTCGAGGGCGGTGCCGTCGATCGCGGCGAGCGGGCGGACGCCGACGCCCGCGTTGACGGCGACGGCGGCGACGAAGCCGCCGAGGGCGTCCGCGGTGACGGGCTCGCGCCGCTGCGGGCCGGTGTGCGCGTCGGCCAGCAGGGCGGCGGTGACGCCGGGCAGCGCGGCGGCGTCCGGCCAGACCAGGTCGCGGCCGTCGTACAGGGCGACGTTCCAGGTGGCCCCCTCGGTGATCCGACCCGCGTCGTCGAGCAGCAGGGCGTCGTCGTAGCCGTCGAGTTGGGCGAGCCGACGCTGGTGCAGCAGGCCGAACAGGCCGACGTGCTTCACCTCCGGCAGCTCGCGCCGGTACGCGGCGGTGCGCACCCGCAGCGGCCCCGGCGCGGCGGCCGGCGCCGGGCGGGTGGTGACCAGCAGGTGGGGTACGGCGGGGGCGGAAGGGCGCTCCAGGCCGAGCGCCGGGTCGAACACGGTGACCCGGACGATCACCGGCGCGCCGTCGGCCGGGAGCGCCCGGCGGATCCGGGTGCGGACCTCCGCCCGGTCCAGCTCGGCACCGAACACCGTGCGGCAGTCCCGGACCAGCCGGTCCAGGTGCAGCGCGAGGCCCCGGGTGCGGCCGGACTCGGCGCGCAGGGTGGTGAAGTGCCCGTAGTTGAGCAGGCCCAGGGCCGCCAGTCGGGCCGGGTCGGCGGGCGCTCCGTCGATCTCGATCTCTGCCATGGCGTCGAGTCTCCCAGGGGTCCCGGCCGGCGCGGGGCGGGGGCGGCGGTCCCGGGGCCTAGCTAGTCGGCGAGCGCCGAGCGCGGCAGCACCCCGGCGGCCCGGCCGTCCACCAGGACCAGAACACCCGGGTGCCCCGCTCCGAGCGCCGCGCGGGCCTCCGCCACCGACTGCCCGACGCCCACCGCCGGCAGCGCCGGCCCGAGCAGGGCGCCCAGCGGAGCGTCCGGCTTGGCGGAGCCGTCCGCGAGGGCCGCCGCGAGCACCTCCCGGGACACCGCGCCGACCACCTCCGCCGCGCTCACCCCGTACGGGCGCGCCGTCCGCGCCAGGACGGCCGGGGCCACGCCGCCCGGCACGCCGTGCAGCGTCCGCGCCGCCTCGCCGACGGTGGCGCCGGCGTCGACCGTCACCAGCGGCCCGGCAGCGTCGAGCAGTGGCCGCAGGCCGGTCGGCCGCGTCGGCGCGCCGTGCTCCACCGCGCCGCCGTTCCCCGCCGCGACGCCGTCCTCCAGGAAGCCCCACTGCCGCATCCACGCGTCGCTGTGCACCTTGGAAAGGTAGGAGCGGCCCGAGTCCGGCAGCAGCACCACGACCAGGTCCTCCGGCCCCAGCCGGCGCGCCACCCGCAGCGCCGCCGCCACCGCCGTGCCGGAGGACGGCCCGGCCAGGATGCCCTCCTCACGGGCGAGCCGGCGCGCCGTCAGCAGCGACTCGCGGTCCGGGATGCGCTCGAAGGCGTCCGCGACGTCCCGCCGGTAGGCCAACGGCCAGCGGTCCTCGGCGGTGTCCGGGTGGACGAAGTGGCCGATGCTCTCGACGTAGTACGGGCTGCCGTCCCCGCCGCCGTAGACCGAGCTCTCGGGGTCGGCGCCGACCACGGTCACCGCGCCGCCGGAGACCGCCTTCAGATGGCCGCCGGTGCCGGTGATGGTGCCTCCAGTGCCGACCCCCGCGACGAAGTGGGTCACCCGGCCGCCGGTCTGCTCCCAGATCTCCGGGCCGGTGGTGCGGACGTGCGCGTCGGGATTGGCCTGGTTGTCGTACTGGTCGGCGAGCCAGGCTCCGGGGGTCTCCTCGACGATCCGGCGGACGACGTTGAACAGGTGCGCCGGGTCCTCCAGCGGCACGGCGGTCGGCGCGAGCACCACCTCCGCGCCGTACGCGCGCAGGATGTCCGACTTCTCCGGCGCCGCCCGGTCCGCCACCGCCGCGATCACCCGGTAGCCGCGCCGACGGCCGACGATCGCCAGGCCGATGCCGGTGTTGCCCGAGGTCGCCTCGACGATCGTCCCGCCGGGCGCCAACAGCCCGTCACGCTCGGCGGCCAGCACCATGGACAGCGCGGCGCGGTCCTTCACGCTGCCGCCGATGCTGAGGAACTCGGCCTTGGCGTAGACCGGGGCGGCGAGGCCGGCGCCGAGCCGGGCGAGGCGGATCAGCGGCGTCCCGCCGATCGCGTCGAGGACGGATTCGTGCACAGCGGGTGCGGGCTTCGCGGGTGCGGGCATGGCGGGCTCCGCGGGTGCGGGCATGGCGGGCTCTGCGGGTGCGGGCATGGCGGGCTCCTCGACTCGGTCTGCTGCGGGCGGTGTCGGCACGGCCTCCGGCGGAGCCTGCCCAGGGTGGCGCGCCGGTAGGCCGGGTCCTGCGACTCGTCCGTGGTGTTCCGGTGGTGTGCGGTGGTGTGCGCGGGGTGCGGCCCCTCAGGTCGTCGACGCGCCGTCCGACGGCCGGAGGGCGGGAACGTCCGGCCGGGGCTCCTCGGACGGCCGGGGCAGGTCCGGGACGGCCGGGGCCCGGTAGGGCGTGACCACCGCCCGCCCCGCGGCGCGGGCCGCCTGCTCGATGTGCCCGATCCGGTAGGCGAGGCCCTCCGGTTCACCGATGTCCGCCCAGCGCCAGGCCTCCGCCCACCACTGCGGGCCGCGCACCAGCGGACGGCCGGCGAGCGCGAGGTGCAGGGCGAGGGTCGAGCGGGCGTAGCCGTGCACCCAGCCGTCGGCCTGCCGGTAGGCGGCGGTCTCGTCCAGGCGCAGCCGGCGGCCCTCGCTCCCGGCGGCGAGCAGCGGCGTCCAGACCGCCTCGGCCGGGTCGGGCGACGGGCGGTCGGCGACCAGCAGCACCAGGCGGCCGTCCTCCTCCCGGACGCGGTAGGGCGGGAGTTGGGGCATCCGGGCGAGGCCGAGGGCGTGTTTCCAGGAGACCACCCACAGGCCGCGGCGCAGGTGGTAGCGGACGGCGCGCTGCCAGGTCCAGTGCGCCTCCAGTCGGTAGCCGGGCAGGCCCTCGGCGGTGGCGGCCCGGTAGACGTGGTCGAGGGCGCTCGCCGCGAGGCCGTAGCCGCGCGCCGAGGGGCGGAGGTAGAGCGAGGAGACGGCCAACTGGCCGGGGCCCCTGGTCCAGTTGTCGACGGCGAAGATCCCGACCGGCTCGGCCTCCCCGGCGCCGGTGCCGGTGCCGGTGCCGGTGCTGGTGCTGGTGCTGGCGCCAGTGCCGCCGTTGCCCCGGGTGCCGTCGGCCAGCAGCCAGTAGCGGCGGCGGTACAGCTCGCCGCCCGGCCACTCACGGCCGCTCTCGCCGAGGCGCTCGCGCAGCCGGCGCTCCTCGGCCGGGCCGATCGCCGACGGGTCGACGCACTCGCCCAACTCCCCCTCGGCGCAGGAGGCGAGGTCCCAGAGCGCGAATCCACGCCCCTCGCCCTCCCTCACCGCCCGCACCCCGGGCACCGTCGCCAACCGTTCCTGCGCCCGCCCGACCGCCGCATCCCAGGACCTCACCACGGGGTCCACGATAGCGAGCCATCAGCACCGAACGTAATTCGGTGGACACCGAACGTGAGATCGGATACGAATTCCCTTGTCCGGAACGCCGGCTGACGAGGAGGAGCCACACCCGTGCACACCGACCGCACCCATGACGCCGTGTTCAGGACGCGGGGGCCGCCCCGGACTCCCGCCCGGTGGTAGGGGAAACCCGACCTGAGGACTCGACCTGACCGTCATGACCTCGCCGACCTGCGCCGCTGCAATGAAGTGGTGCTGATCCACCGCATCCGTACCGCGTTTCCGTCCGGCCCCGGCCCTGCCTCCCAGTCCGGCACCGACTCCCCATCCGCCTCCCGATCCGTTCCCGGTTCCGCTTCCGTCCCCCGCCGCGGCCGTCCACCCCGCACCGGCCGTGTCCACCGCGTCCCCCGTCCACCGGGTTCCTCCGGTCCGCCCCGCCCACCCGGCGGGCGGAGGGCGCTGTGGTGCGGCGGGTGGCTGGTCGCGGCCGGGTGGGCAGGGGCGTTCCCGGTCGTCTCCGGGCTGGGGCCGCACCGGAGTTGGGGGCTGCTCGCAGCCGCCGGGTACCTCGCGGCGGCGGTCGCCGCGCTCACGCTGCCGCCGCGGTGGGCGCGGGCCGGATCGGTGACGGTCGCGCTGGCCGGTGCGCTGCTCACGCCGCTGCTTCTCCTGGTCGCGACCGGGCAGGGGCAGAGCGAGGTCGCCGTCATCGAACGGTCGGGCGAGTTGCTGCTCCGGCACGGGACTCCGTACCTGGCCGAGCCGCACACGGTCGCCGAGTACACCCCCTACCTGCCCGGGATGGCACTGTTCGGGCTGCCCCGCGCCCTGTTCGGCGCGGACGGCTGGCCGGCCCGGCTGCTGGGCGACGCCCGCCTGTGGTGCGCCGCCGTGTTCCTCGGCTGCCTGGCCGCCGCCGTCCGCCCCGGACGGCCCGGCGCCGCGCCGCACGCCGGCGGTCGCGCGTCCGTGCGCCCGTCCGGCGGCGTCGGCGGCGGCGGCGGCCTGAACGTGCCCGTTCTCGCGGTGGCGGCGCTGGTCGCCTCACCACCGGTCGCGCTGCCGCTCTGCGTCAGCGGGGTCGACCTGCCGCTGGCCGGCCTCTGCCTGCTCGCGCTCGCCCTGGCCGGACGGGCCCGCCCGTTCGCCGCCGGGTCGGCCCTCGCGCTGGCCTGCGCGCTCAAGTGGACGGCCTGGCCCGCGGTCGCCGTCGTCGTCGCCCTGCTCGCCGCCACGGCCGGACGCCGGTCGGCCCTGCGGGCGTTCGCCACCGCCGCCGTCGGAACGGCCGCGCTGGTCCTGCCCGGCGCACTGCGCGCACCGGGGCCGCTGGTGGAGCAGGTGTTCGCCTTCCCCACCGGTCGCGGTGGGCTGCTCGCCGACCTCGGCCCCGGCGGCTGGTACACAGCGCTCGCCCTGCTGCTGCTCGCCGGGCTCGCCGTCGCCGCGTCGCTGGTCCGCACCCCGCCCCGGGACACCGTCGCCGCCGCCGATCGGCTCGCGCTCGGCCTCGCCCTGGCGTTCCTGCTCGCCCCCGCCACCCGCTTCGGCTACCTCGCCCTGCCCGCCGTACTGGCCCTCGTCCCCCGTCTCCCCCGCCTCCCCCTCGTCACCGGTCCGCACCGTCCTCCCCGCCCGCAGTCCACTCCGCGCGCCGTCCCGTCCGCCGCCCCGCGCCCCCGCACACCCCAGGTGGTCCCCGTCCCATGACCGGCACACTCATCGTCACCAACGACTTCCCGCCCCGGCAGGGCGGCATCGAGACCTTCGTCCACGCCATGGCCACCCGGCTGCGCGCCGACCAGGTCGTCGTCTACACCTCGGACGAGCCCGGCGCCGCCCGCCATGACGCCGCGCTCCCGTTCCCGGTGGTCCGCGACCGGTCCCGGACCCTGCTCCCCACACCCCGGGTGACCCGCCGGGCCGCCGAACTCGCCCGGGCGTACGGCTGCGACCGGGTCTGGTTCGGCGCCGCCGCCCCACTCGCCGCGATGACCCCGGAGCTGCGGCGGCAGGCGCCCGGCATCCGGCGAACCGTCGCCACCACCCACGGCCACGAGATCTGGTGGGCCCGCACCCCGGTAGCCCGGCGCCTGCTGCGGCGGATCGGTGACAGCGTCGACGTCGTCACCTACCTCGGTGCCCACACCCGCGAGCGGATCGCGCCCGCGCTCGGCCCGGCGGCCCGCCTGGAACGGCTGGTCCCCGGGGTGGACACCGAACTGTTCCGCCCACGCCCCCGGGAGGCCGACCCGCAGGCGCCGGTGATCCTCTGCGTGGCACGACTCGTGCCGCGCAAGGGCCAGGACACCCTGATACGGGCACTCCCGCTGATCCGGCGGACCGTGCCGGGCGCGGTCCTCGTCCTGGTCGGCCAGGGACCGGACGAACGCCGCCTGCGCGACCTCGCCCGCAGGTTCACCGAACCCGGCACGGTCGTCTTCGCCGGCGGCCGCGAACACGCCGACACCCCGGACGCCTACGCCGCGGCCGATGTCTTCGCGATGCCCTGCCGCACCCGCCGGGCCGGCCTGGAGGCGGAGGGCCTCGGCATCGTCTTCCTGGAGGCGGCCGCCGCCGGCCTGCCCGTCGTCGTCGGCCGCTCCGGAGGCGCCCCGGACGCCGTCCTCGACGGCGTCAACGGCACGGTCGTCGACGGCCGCGACCCGTCCGCCGTCGCGACCGCGATCGCCCGCATCCTCCGCGCCTCCGCCCCCGACCGCGCCCGGATGACCACCGCCGGCCGCCATTGGGTCCGCACCCACTGGTCCTGGGACACCACCGCCCACCGCCTGGCCACCCTCCTGGCCGAGAGCCCCACCCCGCCCGAGCAGGCACACCACCACCAGCAGCCCAGCCGCCCCGACCAACCCCGGCGCTGACCCCGCGCCCCTCACCGACCAACCGGGCCAACCCGACACAGCCAGTGCCCCCACGCACCCCGCCTGCCAGGCCGAGGCACACCCCAGCAAGCCACCCACCAAAGCCGCCCACCCCGCCAAGCCGGCCACCACAACCCCGCCCGACGGCACACCCCGGCCCGGCCGGGCCGACCGGACCACCGAAGCAATCAGCACGCCCCGAGACAGGCAACCACCCCGACCCCATGGCCCCGGCCACAGCGACCAGGGCGACCTGGCCCAGTCGCAACCCCACGCCGGAGGGCAACAGCGGACCACTCGCCCGGGCCGGGGCCGGGCCTGACCCCGGCCCCGGGTCGACCAGGGCGCCGCTCGGCGGAGCAGGGGGGCGGGCGGGCCGGTCAGCGGCGGGCGGCGGTCAGGAGGAGCTCGGTGAGGGCCCCGGGCTGGGAGAACATCGGCCAGTGGCCGGTGTCGAGGGTGGCGTGGTGCCAGCCGGCGTCGCGGATCAGGGCGACGACGGCGGGTGGGGGTTCGGGGCTGTCGAGGAGGCAGGTCAGGTAGGTCCCGGGTATCGCGGCGAGCGGACCGGCGAGGGCGGCGGGCTCGGTGAGGGTGCCGCCGGGGTGCGCGGTGGAGCCGGTGACGATCCGGGAGATCTGTGCGTCGGTGAGCCCCTGGCCCACGAACTCGTCGGCGGTGAGCGGCGGCCAGTAGCCGTCGTTGGCGCCGATCGACGCGGCGACGGCCTCGCCCCACGGCCCGGCACCGACGAACGCCTGCCCGTCGACGGGAACGTTGGCGTCGACCAGGACCAGGTGGGCGAGCCGGTCGCCGATCCGCTCCGCGGCCTGCCCGACCGGGATGCCCGAGTAGCTGTGCCCCACCAGGACGACCTCACGCAGGTCGCGCTCCTCCACGAGGTCGACGACGTCCTGCACGTGGGTCTGCTGTCCGGCGGGCAGGCCGCGCCGTTCGGCGAGGCCGGAGAGGGTCAACGGGTGCACGCCGTGTCCGGCGGCGCGCAGCCCGGGGACGACGTCGGCCCAGGCCCACGCTCCCAGCCAGGCACCCGCCACGAGTACGAATTGCGTCATGGCGGGCACCGTAGCGCCCGCCACCGACAACGAGCCGACCCCACCGAGCCGCCCGGCTACTCGCCGCGCAGGTCGGCGAGGTGCGCCAGGACGGCGAGGACCCGCCGGTTGCCCTCCACCGGGTCGAGGTCGAGCTTCATGAAGATGTTCCCGCAGTGCTTCACCACGGACGCCTCGGTGATGTTCAGCCGGGCGCCGACCGTCTGGTTGTTGAGGCCCTCCGCCATCAGCCCCAGCACCTCGCGCTCGCGCGGGGTGAGTCGGGTGATCGGGCGGTCCGCGGACTGCTGCCGGAGCAGCACCCGGACGACCTCCGGGTCGATCACCGTCTCCCCGGCCGCCACCCGCCCCAGCGCGTCCAGGAACTCGGACACCTCACCGACCCGGTCCTTGAGCAGGTAGCCGAGCCCGGCCCGCTGCGCGCCGGCCGCGCCGAGCAGCCGGGTGGCGTACGGGGTGGCCACGTACTGGGAGAGGACGAGGACGGGCAGGCCGGGGTGGCGTCCGCGCAGGTCGAGGGCGGCGCGCAGCCCCTCGTCGTGGAAGCCGGGCGGCATCCGGACGTCGGTGACGACGGCGTCCGGCCGCTCGGCGTCCACTGCGGCGGCGAGCGCGTCCGCGTCGCCCACGGCGGCGACCACCCGGTGGCCGCCCCTGGTGAGCAGTTCGACCAGGCCGGCCCGGAGCAGCACGGCGTCCTCGGCGATGACTAGCCGGAGCACGGCACCTCCAGCCGGAGCCTGGTCGGCCCGCCGGTCGGACTCGTCACCATCAGTCGTCCTCTCAGGATCGCGACCCGGTCGGCCAGTCCCTGGAGTCCGGCCCCGGCGGCCGGGTCGGCGCCGCCGCGGCCGTCGTCGGTCACCTGGAGCACCAGCCGGCCGTCCGCGATCCGCCCGTGGACGGTGATGGCGGCGGCGCCGCTGTGCTTGGCGGCGTTGGTGAGTGCCTCGGTGACGGTGAAGTAGGCGGTGGACTCGACCGGACCGGGCAGCCGTCCGGGCAGGTCCAGGTCGACCTCGACGGGGATCGGGTGGCGCAGCGCGACCTCGGTGACGGCGGCGGCCAGTCCGTGGTCGGTGAGCACCTGGGGGTGGATGCCGCGGACCAGGCCGCGCAGCTGCTCCAGCGCCTGCCGGGCCTCGCCGCGCGCCCGGTCGACCAGGTCGAGCACCGGGTCGTCGCCGACCGGCCCGGCCCCGGGGGTCGCGCCGCCGGTGCTCACGGCGGTGGTACCGGCGGCCCCGGCGCGTTGGCGCAGTTCGTGGGCGGCCAGGCCGAGGGTCATGCTGAGGGCGACGAGTTGCTGCTGGGCGCCGTCGTGCAGGTCGCGTTCGATGCGGCGGCGCTCGGCCTCGAAGGCGTCCACCAGCCGGGCCCGGGAGCGGGTCAGTTCGACGACCTGCCGGCCGAGGTCCTCCTCGCGGGGGCCGAGCAGCAGCCGGGCCAGTCGGACGTGGACGACGGTGAGCAGCGCCCCGGCGTAGCCGGCGAGCAGCAGCCCGGCCAGGCCGACGGCGGTGGCGGGCAGGGCGTACAGCGGTCCGGGGACGGCGTGGCCGGGGATCAGCATGACGGTCTCGGGGGCCATCGCCCAGACCACGAGCGGGCTGACGACCAGCGCCGCGGAGAGCAGCAGCAGGGCGGTGAGGCCGAGTCCGGCGGCGGTGAGCGGCGGGCCGGCGAGCAGGGTGTGGGCGAGTTCGCGCCAGGTCGCGCGTTCCCGCAGCCTGGTCCGGAGCCGGGCGCGGCGGCCGGCCCCGGGCAGTGCGCGGTGCGGGTCGGGCAGCGGGGTCGGTTCGACGAGCCGCAGCAGGCGGCGTTCCAGGCGGCCGACCGGCAGGCCGGAGAGGGCGACGGCCAGGAGCAGCGGCAGACCGATGCCGACCACCGAGAGCCCGAGGCCGATGACCACGAGGGCCGCCAGCAGGACGGCCACCAGCAGACCGAGCAGGGCGCCGCCGACCAGGTAGGCCCAGCAGCGCAGCGAGTCACGGGTGAACGGGAAGCGGAGCGGACGGGCGCGCAGCGCCGCCAGGACGGCGACGGTGAGCGGGGACTGCGGCGCGTCGGCCGCACGGTCGACGGCCTCGTCGGTGGTCGCGTCGACGGGCTGGTCAACGGTCTCGCCGGTGGCTCCGTCGACATCAACGCCGACATCAACGCCGACGTCCACGCCGACGTTCACACCCGTGCCCCCGTCCGCTGCCCGCCCCGCGCCCATCGGCCCACCCTAACCGACCGGCTGACGCCCTCTCCGGCCCCAGCGTCCGGTCCGCGCCGCGCCGTCGGGGGCGCTCGGCGGCTGCCGGGTGAGCGCGACGGCGGCGATCACGGCCAGGCCGCCGACCAGGGTGTTCCAGCCGACGGGCTCGGCGAGCAGCAGCGCGCCGAGGGCCGTGGACCAGAGCGGGGTCACATAGGTGACGGCGGCGGCCACGGCCGTCCCGGCGGTGCGCACCAGATCGAGGTTGAGGACGTAGGCGATGCCGGTTCCGACCGCACCGAGCAGCAGTAGCGCCACGGCGGCCCCGGCACCGGGCCAGTGCGGGGCGCCGGCGGCGAGCGGGGCGACGACCGCGAGTTCGACGGCGGCGCAGGTGATCTGGGCGGTGGACAGGGCTGCGGCCGAGTGCGGTCGGGCGGAGAGGTGGCGGCGCAGGTAGGCGAACCCGGCGCCGTAGCAGCAGGTCGCGGCCAGGCAGGCGAGCCCGCCGACCACGACCCCGGAACCGGTACCGCCCACCGCACCGGAGCCGAGCCCGTGCTGCACGCCCAGCACGGTGAGCACCCCGGCGAAGCCGAGGGCGAGTCCGGCGAGCCGACGCCACCCCGGACGCGGTTCCCCCGGCAGGGCGGCCAGCGCGAAGAGCAGGGCGAACAGCGGGGTGGTCGCGTTCATCACCCCGGCGAGCACCGAGCTGACCCGGGTCTCGCCGTAGGAGAAGAGCACGAACGGCACCGCGTTCAGCAGCACCGCGACCACGGCGCTGTGGCCCCAGGTGGCGAGGTCGCGCGGAGCGGCCTCACGGCGGACGGCGAGGATCGCCCAGAGCGCGACCGCGCCGAGCAGGCAACGCCAGGCCGCCACCCACACCGGGGGCACCCCGGCGTCGACCGCCACCTTGATCAGAGCGAAGCTCGCACCCCAGATCGCCGACAGTGCCACGAACCCCGGCCACCAGCGCCGTCCCATCCCGGCCACCCGTCCTTCCGCTCTCGTCGACGCGCCTCGCCTCTCGCGGCTTCGCGCTGGACAGAGGGTGACGGGTCGGCCGACCATGAGTCCAACAAGTGACAGTGCTGCTCGGATGAGGAAGTCTCATGACCTCGGAGGTGAACCTCGCCCAGCTCAGGGCGCTGGTCGCGGTGGCGGACGCGGGCGGCTTCGGGGCGGCGGCGGTCGAGCTGGGCGTGAGCCAGTCGGCGGTCTCGCACGCGGTGGCGGCCCTGGAGCGGACGCTCGGCGCGCCCGTCCTGCACCGGGGCGCACCGGCCCGGCCGACCCCGCTGGGCGAACGGATCATGCCGCACGCCCGGACGGCGGTCGCCTCCGCCACCGCCGTGCGGACGATCGCCGCCCACCACTCGGGCGGGCTGACCGGGACCGTCCGGCTGGCCGCGCCGACCACCGTCTGCCAGGGGCTGCTGCCCGGACTGCTGCGCGACTGGCGGACCGAGCACCCCCGGCTGACGGTGCGCGTGTTCGAGGGCGAGGATGACGAACTCGGCGTCTGGCTGGAGGCCGGCACGGTGGACGCGGCGGTCCTGGTGGACGCGGACCCGGTGCCGCCGGGGGCCGTCGCGCTCGGCGCGGACTCGATGCACGCGCTGCTCCGCCGCGACCATCCGCTCGCGGGCGAGCCGACCGTCGACGTGGCCGACCTGGAGGACGACGACTTCCTGCTCTCGGAGGGCGGCTGCGAGCGGCACATCCGGGACGCCTACCGCCGGGCGGGCGTCCGGTTCACGCCCCGGCACCGGATCCGGGACCTCAACACGCTGATCGGCATGGTGCACGCGGGGGTGGGGGTGTCGGTGATGCCGGCGCTGGCCCAGCCGATGCTGCCGGCGGACTGCGTGCTCGTCCCGATCCGCCCGGCCGCGCACCGGACGCTGACCCTCACCGGCCCGGCCGGCCGACCGTGGTCGCCGACGGTGGCGGGCCTCCTGGCGGCGGTGCACGGCACCCACCGGGCGCCCACCCCGCGCTGAGCGCCGGCCCGGAGCGGGAAGCGCAACCCCGCGTTCCAGCAGAGCAGGCGGGAGTTCGCCGCTGGGCCGGCCACGGCAGTCAGCCGACGTGCGGACCCGCCGGCAGTGCGACTCCGTCGGCCGCAGGATCGAACCCCGGAACTGGGTGGAGCGGGTCAGGCTCCGGGCTCGACGTCACCGGCTTTCCGAGCCGGACGCCGCCCCGCAGCAGCAGATCCGGCATCCCGCCATGCTGCCCGGCCACCCGCCCGAACGCAGCCCGGCTTCCTCGACGAACCCCGGACGGGTACCGCCGATTGATCCGCCGGGCCCCGGCACCGCCGACACCGCCCCACCTGCGGCCCGACCTGCCCGAACGCCGCGCGCACCGCTCCCGTAGATTCGGATCCGACTGACGGAACGTCCGATCGACGGGGGCTCGGGGTGGAGTGGCGGCGGAGCGAGGTGGGATCCACGCGGTCCGGCCCGTGTCGGCGGTCCGCCGGTTACCATCGCCCCTATGCCCGCGCCGACGCCGCACCGCCCCGAGCCACCCGAGCATCCGCTCGGCGCGGCTCGACGGGCGTCGCTGAGCCGTGGTAGGCGCGAGAATCGGCCAGCGGCCAGCGGCCAGCGGCCAGCGGCCAGCGGCCAGCGGCCAGCGGCCAGCGGCCAGCGGCCAGCAGCGGGCCCGCGTCCCCAGGTCTCCGGCCCGGGAGATCCGATGACGCCGCCCGATGCCCCGTTCGGCGTGCTCTTCGCCGTCCGCTCGGCGGCCGCGCTGCACCGGCTGCTCGACCTGCTGCCCGTCTTCGACGGCGACTCCCGGGTCCGGTGCCGCTTCACCCTCGTCCCCGGTTCCGCCTTCGACGTCGACGCGCTGGCCGCCGTCGCCTCGTCGGGTGCGCGCTGCCTGTCCTGGCCGGAGGCGCTGGCCTGCCGCCACGACCTGATCCTCACGGCCAGTCCGAAGGGTGAGCTGGCCGCGCTGCGCGGCCCCAAGGTCCTGCTGCCGCACGGTGCCGGGTTCAACAAGGCGCTCTCCGAGGAGGGTTCGCCGCACCTCCCGTCCGGACTGGACCCGGCGTTCCTGCTCACCGCCGACGAGCGCCCGATCGCCGACCTGCACGCCCTCGCCCACCCCGACCAGGTCGCCCGGCTCATCGAGCAGTGCCCGCAGGCCGGGTCGACGGCGCTGGTGGCGGGCGACCCGACGCTCGACCGGATCCTCGCCTCACCGGACCGGCGCGAGGCGTTCCGGGCCGCGCTCGGCACCGGTCCACGCCGGCTGGTCGTGCTCTCCTCCACCTGGGGGCCGGAGTCGCTGCTCGCGCGGCATCCTGACCTGCCCGCCCTGCTCGCCACCCGGCTCCCGTACGACGCCTACCAGTTGGCGCTGGTCGTACACCCCAACGAGTACAGCCGGACGGGCTCCTTCGACCTGGCCCGGCGACTGCGGCCCGCGCTGGACGCGGGACTGGTACTGGCCGGCCCGTACGAGGAGTGGGCGGCGCTACTGGTGGCCGGCGACGCCGTGGTCACCGACCACGGCTCGACCGCCCTCTACGCGGCCGCGCTCGACCGGCCCGTGGTGGCGGTCTGCGACGGCGGCGCGGAGCTGGTCCCGGGCAGCCCGATGGCCCGCCTGCTCGCCGCCGCACCCCGGTTGGACCCGTCCGGCGACGACGCGGCGGCCGTGCTCGCCGCGCAACCGGCCGCCGCGGGCACCCGCCGCTTCGCCGAGGCCGCGTTCGCCCTCCCGGGGGAAGCGCTGACGACGCTCGGCCCGGAGCTGTACAAACTGCTCGGCCTCGTCCCGCCGCCCCGGGCCGCACACCCGCGCCCGCTCGCCGTCCCGCCGGCCGCGCCCCGCACCCCGGCCGCCTTCGCCGTCCAGGCCACCCGGTCGGACCGGGCGGACCGGGCCGACGGCGTCGTCATCGACGTCGACCGGCTCCCGCCGTGGACGGACCTGCCGTACCACCACCTGGCCGCCGAGTACGGCCGCGCCGGGATCCGCGAGACGCAGAGCGCGGCGCTGCTCTACCACCGGACGACCGGCGCACCACCGCCGGACGCCGCCCGGCACCACGAGTACCGGACCGCCGCCGACTGGACCGCCGAGGCGCTCGCCGACCACCCGGGCTGCCGCACCGCCGCCGTCATCCTCTCCCCCACCCGCTGCCTGGTCCGACGCCGGAACGGCGAACCACTCACTCTCCGGATCGACCCGCACCGGACCACCGGCCGCGTGCGGTACACCGACCCCGCCGCCGCCCTCTCCGCCGCCCACACCTTCCTCGGCGGCCAACACCCCCCGACCACACCCCTGACCTGCCGCATCAACGGAACCCCCTACCGCCTCCACCTCACCCCGGCCACCAGCGCCGACCTCCAGCACCTCCTCTGACACCCCCACCCAAAAGTCGACCCCACCGACTTCCCACTCCACCCCCTGCACCCCGCCACCATCGATCTATGCGCATAGAACGCCTCCGACGGGAATCCCGCGACACCCAAAAGTCGGACCCGCCGACTTTCCACCCCACCACCCACCCGCAAGCCCCGCACCCAGCTGCCACACGCGAGCCGTACCGAGAAGTCGGCCCCGTCGACTTTCCACTCCACCCCCCGGCGCCCCGCCGCCACCGACTTGAATCTACGCGCATAGATAGATCGCAGCTCGCACGCGGGACCCAAAAGTCGAACCTTCCGACTTTCCACCCCACCGGCCCGCCGGCGCACCCCATGCCCCGCACCCCACTCGGGCCCGGCATTCAACTCCACCGCCCCCACTTCGCCACCCATCTACGCGCATAGATCGGCCCCGGCGAATCACATGCGGCACTCAAAAGTCGGGCCCGCCGACTTTCTACTCCATCACCCGCCGGGCACACCCCAGTACCCAGCTGCCACGCGCGCACCGCACTCAGAAGTCGGCCCAGCCGACTTTCCACCTCACCCGACCCCCGCCCGCCAGCGACGCCGATCCATCCGCATACATGGCTCCCGGCGAATGGCGGGCGAGACCCAAAAGTCGGACCCACCGACTTTCCACTCCACCACCCAGCCACCACACACAAGCCGGCCCACCTCCCCACCACCGCGGCCGCTCCACGCGCACAGGCGGACGGCGAGGGCCCGCGGGCGGGAATCGAAAGTCGGGCCCAGGCACCGGCACAAGGGGCACCGAACCGCCGCACGTCGGTCCAATGAGCCGCAGGCGAGACCCAAAAGTCGGACCCACCGACTTTCCACTCCACCACCCAGCCGCCACACGCAGGCCGGCCCACCTCCCCACCACCGCGGCCGCTCCCCCCGCACAGGCGGGCGGCGAGGGCTCGCGGGCGGGAAGTCGGAAGTCGGGTCCGCCGACTTCCTGGGATCCGCGGTCCGGGGTGTCGTCAGGTGAGTGGTGCGGCGGTGCTTCCGTCGGGGCCGCGCAGGGTGGCGGCGGCGGTGCGGTAGGTGGCTGCGGCTTCGGCGTCGCCGGTCTCCTCGCTGAGCGCCGACAGGGCCTCCAGCACCCGCAGTTCGTCGCCCGGGGAGCGCCGTTCGCGGGCCGCCGTCAGGGCCGCGCGGTACAGGCTCGCGGCCTGCTCCCGGCGGCCGGCCGCGCGGAGGGCGCTGCCCAGCTCGAAGCCGGTCCGGGCGGCCATCCGTTCCCGGCCGAGTGCGGTCGCCTCCGCGTGCGCCTCGGTCAACAGCTCGACCGCTCGCGGCAGTTCGCCCATCGCGACGGCGGCGCGGCCGAGCAGGTAGGTCTGCAGCATGACACCGTAGGCGTTGCCGATGGCCCGGTGTTCCTCGCGGGCGGCCTCGAAGTCCGGAACGGCCGCGGCCCAGTCGCCGCGCACGGAGGCGAGCTTGCCGCGGAACTCGACGGCGGAGGCCCGGAGTTTGCGCTCCTCGGGCGAGTCGCCGAGCAGCCGGGCCCCGTTGACGGCCAGCCGCAGTTCGTCGGCGGCCTGCTCGTAGCGGTGCTGTTCCCAGAGCGGGCGGGCGAGTTGGCAGCGCATGCGGACGGTGGCGGCGAGCCGTTCGGAGCGGACGGCGGCGGCGACACCGTGCCCGAAGGCCTCGATGGCGTCGGCGTAGTGGCGGTGGTCGAGGAAGTGCGTCCAGAGGGCTTCGCAGAGCGCCACCGCCTCCTCGTCGAGCCCGTCCTCCGCCGCGAGCCGGACGCAGCCGTAGAGGGCGAGCCGTTCGGCCTCCAGCCAGTGCAGCGCGGTGGCGGCGTCGGGGAATGGGAGGTCCGGCACCTCGGCGGGAGCGGGTGCCTCGGCGGCGGGGGCGGAGACGGTCAGCCGGGGGCCGGCGGCGACCAGGTCGGCCCGCCCGGCCTGCCGCCGGTACCAGCGGACCAGCCGGCGCCGCGCGTCAACGGCGTCCGAGGAAGCCGAAGCGGCCCGCGCCCGGCGCAGCGCGTGGCCGCGCAGCAGGGCGTGCATGCCGAGGCCGTCGGGCCGCCGCTCCAGCAGCCCGGCCGTGTCGAGTTCGTCGAGCGCGTCGGCGGCCCCGTCGAGGTCGGTGCCGAGCAGCGCGGCGGCCGCGTGATCGTCGACGACGGGGGCGGGGTGGTGCGGCAGCAGCCGGTAGAGCCGCGCCGCGACGGGGCCGAGGCTCGCGTACGCCGCGTCCCAGACGGCCTCCACCACGGGCAGTCCCTCCCGGTCGAGTTCGGTGGTCAGGTCCTCGACGAGCCGGCGCAGTTCGCGGCGCCGGTGGCGGCGGATCCAGCGGCCGGCGACGTAGAGCGCGGCGGGCAGGCCGGCGCAGCGGCGGGCGAGTTCGGCGGCGGCCTCGGGGTCGGCGGCGAGCCGGGGGTCGGCGACGATCCGGCGCAGCAGGTTGGCGGCGTCCTCGGGGCCGAGCGGGCCGAGCGGCAGGTCGAGGAGGCGGACGCCGTCGAGGTCGTACAGCGGCCCCGGGCCGGCCACGATGACGACGCTCGCGGCGGAGGCGGGCAGCAGCGGGCGCAGTTCGGCACCGCTGCGGGCGTTGTCGACGACCACGACCAGCCGCCGCCCCTGGGTGGCGGTCCAGTACTGGCGGGCGCGGCCGCGGAGTTCCTGGTCGGGCCGGGCCTGCGGGTCGAGCGAGCGCAGCAGGTCGCCGAGCGCGTCGGCGGTCTCCACGGCGCCGTCGCGGCGCAGGTCGTCGAGGTCGACGTGGAGGGCGCCGTCCGGGCAGTGGTCGAGCAGCGCGCGGGCGAGTTCGAAACCCAGCGCGGTCTTGCCGATCCCGCCCATCCCGCTGAGCGCGACGACCAGCGGCCCGCCGCCGTCGCCCGGTCCCTCGGCGACGGCGGCCAGCACCCTGGCGCGTTCGTCGGCGCGGTCCTCGAAGTGCGCGAGCGCCGGCGGCAGCTGGCACGGCACGGCGGCCACCGGCACGGCCGCCTCGTGCACGTGCAGTTCCCCGACGGAGCCCGCCTGCACGATGGCGCCGGCCCGCACCGGCCCTTCCACCCTGTTCCACGTCTCTTCGGCCACCCGTCAACTCTAGGGCCTCTCTTCCGGATCGCGTCGGACAAGCGGGCGTCGTCGGAGTGCGTGCGTCGGCGGTGCGAAAGGTGGCGACACCTCCCGGTCGGAGACTGGGGCGTGTCCCGGCCGGAAGCTGGGGCGTGCGCGCTCCGGCTTCGACCGCCCGGCGGGATCCGGATTCTCACCCGGAGCAGCAGTCCGGGTGGTTGACGGCCCCTCAGGACAGGTCTATACCAGTGAGGACCTTGCGGCGGCCCGACCCCGACGCGGGGTCCCGTCGGCCCGGCGCGCCGCCCCCACAGTTGGCGCGGGTGGGCCGTACTCCGCCGTTTCCTGGAGAGGTCGATCCCGATGGAACGCGCACGTCCCCCACAGACACCGTCACCTCAGCAGCCACGTCCCTCCCACCGGGCCCCCCGACAGCGGGCCGCCGCCGCGGTGGCCGGGGTGCTCGGTCTGGTGGCCGGCGGCCTGGTGGCCGTCGCCGCCGCGCACGCGGCGCCCACCGCGGCCGCCGGCGCGACCGCCACCGGCGCCCTCGCCGGCGGCATCGGCAGCAACTGGTACGCCTCCGCGCCGTACCTGATGCCCGAGGACAACAGCCCGCCGGACGTCGCCACGGTGATGGACGCCACCGGCCAGAAGGCCTTCCAGCTCGCCTTCATCCTGGCCAAGGGCGGCTGCGTCCCGGCCTGGGGCGGGACGTCGCCGATCGACACCGACACCACCATGCCGAACGTCATCCAGACCGTGCGCGCCAAGGGCGGCGACGTCTCGGTCTCCATCGGCGGCTACAACGGCACCAAGCTGGGCCAGACCTGCGGCACGCCGGAGGCGACCGCGGCCGCGTACCAGAAGGTCGTCGACACGTACCAGTTGAAGGCGCTCGACTTCGACCTGGAGGAGCCGGAGTACGAGAACACGGCCGCGATCCACAACGAGATCGGCGCGGCCCGCATCCTCCAGCGCTCCAACCCGGGGCTGTACATCTCGGTCACCACGGCCGGGACCGCCGCCGGCACCGGCTGGTTCGGCCAGCAGATGCTCAACGAGGCGAAGGCGCAGGGCTTCACGCCCGACAACTTCTCGATCATGCCGTTCGACGGCGGCTTCAACGGCGCGGCGGCCCAGACCTCCGCCCTGGTGAACTTCAACCAGATCCTGCGCACCACGTTCGGCTGGTCGGAGGCGGACGCCTACGCCCACGAGGGCGTGTCGCAGATGAACGGCCGCACCGACGCCGCCGAGTACTTCCGGCAGGCGGACTTCCAGACGGTGCTGGACTTCGCGCTGGCGCACAGGATGGCCCGCTACACCTACTGGTCGGTCAACCGGGACCGGCAGTGCCCGGGCACCGTCGACCCGGGGCTGTCCGGCTCCTGCTCCAGCGTGGTGCAGAACGACTGGGACTTCACCAAGTTCACGGTGCGGTTCGCGGGGGCCACGCCGCCCACCGACCCCACCGTCTCGCCGACGTCCCCGTCCGCCTCGCCGACGTACACCATGCCGGGGGTCTGCAAGGACCCGGAGTGGCAGCGCGACACGGTGTACACCGCCGGCGCCAAGGTCTCGTACCAGGGCCACGCGTACCAGGCCAAGTGGTGGACGCTGAACGAGGAGCCGACCGCCGGCGGCGAGTGGGGCGTCTGGACGAGGGGGGAGATCTGCGCACCGCGCAACCCCTGAGCACCCGGAATCCATCGAGCCCCTGACACCCGCCGGGCCCCTGCCGTGCCGCCGCTCCGGGCGGGCACACGGCAGGGGCCCCGGCCGTCAGTCCGCGAGGCGCTCGCGCAGGTCGGTGAGGATCTCCGCCGCCTCCTCCAGCCCGTGCGCCCGGCACCGCTCGGCGGCGGTGGTCAGCCGCTGACGGGCCGCCGCGACGCGGCCGAGGTCGGTGCCCTCGATCAACGCGGCCAGCCGGACGGCCTCGGCGCGCGGCGTCTCGGCCTGCTCACCGCCCTCCTCGTAGGCGGCGATCGCCCGCTCGGCCTCGGCCAGCGCCTCCTCGTAGCGGCCGGCCACCGCGTGGACCCGGGTCCGCTCGTAGTGGACGGCGGCGCGCGGGTACCAGGTCTCGGCCCCGGGCTCCTCACGCTCCAGCCGCTCGCGCACGGCGTCCGCCTCGGCCAGCCGGGCGAGCGCCGACTCCACGCCGTCCGGGCCCTCCTTCTGCGCGGTGAGCCGGGCGAACTGCCGCAGCATCGCGGAGACCGGGCCGGGCTGCGGCCACTGCTCGTGCGCGGCGAGCGCCCGGGTGCGGGCGGCGTGCGCGGCCTCCCAGCGGTCGGCGTGCACCAGCGCGACGGCCGCCTCCGAGGCGACCATGGTGCGCAGGTGGAGGTCCTCGGTCCAGCCCTCCAGGATCGCGGCCAGCCGCAGGAACTCCTCGGCGGCGTCACGGTCCTCGTCCAGCGCGAACAGGCCGCGCGCCAGGTCCAGCCGGGCCTGGGCGAGCACCCGCTCGTCCAGGCCGGCGGTAGCCCCGTCGGCCAGGACGGACTCCAGGACGGCCACCGCGTCGGCGGTCCGGTCGGCGCCGGTCAGCAGGTCGGCGAGCTGCAGCCTGGTCCGGGCGGCGTCCTCGGCGGCCCCCGGTCCCTTGCGGTCGAAGCGGGAGGCGGCCTCGGAGAGCGACCGGATCGCGGCGCCGGTGTCCCCGAGGTGGGCGCTGGCGTGCCCGGCCATCACATAGGTGGCGGCGAACGGGTACGAGTCGTCGGCCCAGCGGGCGGCCGCCGCCAGGGCGCGGTGCAGCACCTCGACGGCCTCGGCCTGCTCGCCGCTCTGCAGCAGTGCCTGCCCCAGCAGGCCGTACGCCCGAGGGGTGTGCCAGGGCTGCCCGCCCCGCTCCAACTCGGCGATGGTGTAGCGCAGTTCCTCCACCGCCTCATCGGTCCGGCCCTGTCGGGCGGCGGCGTCGGCGGCGTACTGGCGGGCCACCGCCAGCCGGCGCACGGAGCCACGGGCTGCGGCCGCGTCGCGGTAGGCGGTGACGGCGGCCTCGAAGCGCGCGGCCTGCTCGGCGGGCGGCTGGTCCGGCCGCCCGGGCAGCGCCCGGACCAGCTCCTGGTGGGCGGCGTAGGCGCGGCACTGGAGGACGACCAGGTAGGCGTCGTCGGTGATGCCCGGCGCCCCGTCGGCGGCCGGCGCGGCGGCCAGTTCCCCGGCACTGACGAGCGCGGCGTCCAGGGCCGCCCAGTCGATGACCGGCGCGGACGGCGCGACCGCGACCGCCCCACCGGCGCCGTCGGCCTCCGTACCCTCCCCGTCCTCCCCGTCCTCCGGGTCCTCCCGGATGAGTTCGGCGACCAGCGCCCTGGTCCGGGCCGCCAGCGCCCGGCCGAGCAGCCCCTCCCGCCGGAACAGCCCACCCGCGGCCAGCAGCTGCGCGGCGCCCTCCTCCCAGTCGCCGCGGTCGAGCGCGTCGTGCGCCCGCCGCTCGGTGAGCTCGGCACGCAGTTGCCCGAACGTCCCGGCCTCCGCGCCGAGCAGCCCCTCGACGGCGCCGTCCTCGACGGCGTCCTCCTCGGCGGCCGTGAACCGCTCGGCGATCCGCTTCCAGAGCCGGTCCGCGTCCGGGTGGCCGACCAGCTGCAGTTCGCGGGCGCGCAGCACCAGCGCGGTGAAGTCCTCCGGCTCCGGCTCGGTCTCCCGGGCCGGGACCGCCGGGACGACCGGCACGGCCGCCAGCTCCGGCGCGGCCGCCGCCCGCACGCCGAGGGCGAGCGGCTCGGCGAGCAGCGGCCGGCGGGCGAGCCGGTCGCGGCGCCGGCCGCTGACCGCCGCCGTGCCGTTGCGGGCGTCGAAACGGGCGGCGAGCGCGTCCGCCTCGGTGCGCAGGTGGGCGAGCAGGGTGTCGACGGTCCAGCTCGCGCCGGGCGGGCCGCTGACGGTCAGCTCGCCGTGCCCGGCCCGGGCGAGGCCGGCGATCAGCACCTCGACGCCGGTGAGGAAGTCCAGCCGGCTGACCGGGTCGCCGGTCATGCCGAACAGGTCGCGGTTCTCGGCGAGCAGCTCCAGGCCGCGCGGCTCGTTGCCGGACAGCGCGCAGAACTCGATGTGCAGGCCGACCGAGCGGGCCAGCCCGCTCTTGCCGCGGGCGAAGCGGTAGCCGACCAGGTGGCTGGAGCGGGCCTCGTCGAGCCGGCCCTGGCGCAGCAGCGGCAGCAGCGCCTGGGCGTGGCTGACGTAGGGCTCCTCGGCGCAGGTCGCCTCGCCGCTGAGCACCGGCCGCCAGACGTCCAGCGCGGTCGCGTCGTCGCCCCGGCGCAGGTGGTGGACGGCGCGGGCGCGGATCTCGCAGGCGTGGCAGTCGCTCAGCTCGGTGCGCGGGCGCCCGGCCCACAGCTCGTAGGCGTCCTGGACGTCCTCGCCGAGGTGCGCGGCGAGGTGGAAGCGCTGGGCGTAGTACGGCTGCAGGCCGTGCCCGGCGGCGCGGTAGCGGCTGCGCATCTCGTCGTGCCAGCGGCGGATCGCGGCGAGCGGCACGTCGGGGGTGCCGAGCAGCGAGGTGGCGACCCACTTGAAGCGCCAGAACACCTGCTGCTGCGACCACTCGCCGAAGCCGTCCGGGTCGGTGTCCCAGAGCTTGAGGACGCGGGCGAAGACGACCGGGGACTTGCTCCGCTCGCCGTCGTACTCGTAGGCCTCCATCAGCTCCAGCAGGGCCATGGAGCGGACCGCGGTGTCGTCGAACTGCTCGGCGGCGTCGACGAGTTCCTCGGCGGTGACGGTCCGCTGCCGCCCGTAGGGGCGGTCGTCGTTCTCGCGCAGCGCGGCCATCACCGCGTCGATGCTGTTCAGCATCACGCCTCCTTCGCGTCGGAGCCGCCGGAGCCGCCAGCGCCGCCGGAGCCACCGGTGCCGCCGGAGCCACCGGTGCCGCCGGACGCGGCCTCGTGCCCGAGCATCGCGTGGTCGAGCAGGCTGATGAACGAGCGGTTCAGCAGCGCGCTCTCGCTGGAGGTCAGCGGCCGCCGGGTGAGCAGCACGGCCTGCCCGTAGAGCGTCTCGACGGCGGTGACGGCGAGTTCGCGGTCACCGATCGAGGCCGCCCGCCGGACCAGCGGGTTGAGGTGGTTGAGGACGAGCTGGGCGCGGGGCACCTCGGCGCGCAGCGAGCCGAGGATGTCGGCCCACAGTCCGTCGGCCTCGTCGGCGAGCTGGGCGCGGGTGCGCTCGTGCCGGGCCTCCCGGTTGTCGAGCAGCAGGGCGGGCGCGCTGGTCGGGTGGAAGCTGCGCAGGGCGACGTCGCAGTCGAAGCGGCCGACCACCTCGCGCGCGGTGGTCAGGAAGGCCGAGGCGGCGAGTTCGGCGGCCGGGTCGACGGTGTCCAGGTGCGCGGTGACGGTGCTCGGGTCGAGGTCCGCGACGGAGGTGCCGGGGCGGATCTCGGGCAGCCGGTGCACGAGGTCGCGGTCGTAGGTGTAGCCGCCGTTGACGACGCCGAGGCCGGCGGCGCCGGCGATCGGGGCGACCTGGCGGAACTCCTCGACGGTGCGGGTGACCAGCACCACCGGGTGGGTGCGGGCGAACTCGTCCAGGGTGACGTTGCCGTCGGTGGTCTCGAACGGCAGCCAGGGCAGCAGCATCCGCAGCAACTCGTCGTCGTAGCGGGCGAGTTCCTTGACGGCCAGGTGGTGCACCGAGATGAACCGGTGGAGCAGCGCCGGGTCGCTGGCGGACAGGCCGGTGAGCCAGTCGCGGATCCGGGCGCCGAGCGCGTCGCGGACGGCGGCGAGCGTCTCGTCGGCGTACAGGCCCTCCCGGCTGGCGGTGGGCCGCAGGCCGTCGGTGTCGACCACGCAGCGCACGAAGAACGCCCAGTCGGGCAGGAGTTCGTCGGCGTGGTCGGAGAGCAGCATGCCCTTGAGGTGCACCCGGTGGCCGGCCCGGCGCGACGGCGGGACGGCGTCGGGCAGCACGTAGGCGACGCCGCGCAGGCCGACCAGCGGGAGGTCCAGCTCGATGGTGTCGAGCGGGGTGAAGTCGAAGGTGGAGCGGCAGTAGGCGGCCAGCGCCTCGCGGCGGGCCAGCGGGGAGCCGTGCTGGGCGGCCCACGGCGGCGTGTGGTTGACCCGGGTGGCGTCGCCGCGGCCGTCGATGACGGTGACCTCGTGGCGCAGCAGGCTGCCGAAGTCCCGGGCGAGGGTCAGCACCCGGTCGGCGCGGGTCCACTCGGCGGCGTCGGCGCGGGGCGCGAGGCGGACGGTGGTGCCGGGCTCGGGCTTGGCGTCGGCGGGCAGGGTGCGGATGGTGTAGCGGCCGTCGGAGCCGCCGCGCCACTCGATGACCGGGGCGTCGGGGGTCGCGGCGGAGCGGGTGACGACGGTGATCTCGTCGGCGACCACGAAGCAGGCGAGCAGGCCGATGCCGAACTGGCCGATGAAGTCGCCGCGGGCGCGGGCGAGTCCGTCGCCGTCGAGGCGGCCGTCGGCGTCCCGCTTGGAGCTGCGGCCGATGGTGGCGAGGAAGGTGTGGACGTCCTGCTCGGTGAGGCCGATGCCGGTGTCGGTGATGCTGAGCTCGCCGTCGGCGCGGACGGTGATGGCGGCGGGCGCGGACGGGTCCAGGGCCTGCCGGGCGGAGATCGCGTCGACCGCGTTCTGCAGGAGTTCGCGCAGGTAGACGCGGGGGCTGGAGTAGAGGTGGTGGGAGAGCAGGTCGACCAGGCCGCGCAGGTCGACCTGGAAGGTGTGCGCGCTCGTCGGGTTCTCGGATGGGGACACCGGTGGCTCTTTCGATCGCAAGGGGCGGGTCGGACTTCGGCGGCCTCGGGGCGGGACGGCCCGGGCCGCCGGGCGGCGCGTTCGGGCGCCGCTCTACAGGCTCTGTGCAGGCTCTGTGCAGGCTCTGTGCAGGCTGGTCGCGCCGGCTCAGCGCGGCACGCAGCGGTCCCGGTGGACCTGGAAGTTGTCGGCCTCGTCGCCGCCCAGGTAGTACCAGGGCCACTCGGTGACGACGTCGTCGAGGGTGGCGAACACCGCGTGGGCGAGCTCGCGCTCGTCGGCCAGCGAGAGCACCATGGCGAAGGCGTTGTGGGTGGCCCGCCAGTCGCGCCGGCGCCGGTAGGCCGGGTGCAGCACGGAGCGCAGCACCGCCTCGCGCAGCGAGGAGCGCACGGCGGGGCCGGTCAGGTAGGCGTGGTCCTCGCCGTCGGCCAGGTCCAGCCAGTGCTCCAGGTGGGCGAGGGCGACCAGTTCGCCGAGCGGGCTGCCCTCGGGGGCACCGAGCATCGCGGCGCGGGCGAAGGCGTGCATCTCCTCGTGGGAGCCGCCCCACTTGGCGCAGAGCTGCTGGAGGCGCTGCTGGTGGGAGGCCTGGTGCTCCGGATCGCGGCGCAGCGCGGCCTCGAAGCGGGTGGTGGCGACGGTACGGCCGAGCGAGGCGCCGCGCGCCGCGATCTGGAGGAAGAACCAGGGGGCGAGCCAGCGGGGCTCGCGCTCGGCCACCTCCAGCAACTGCTCCTCGGCGGTCTCCAGCCGCTCGCCGAACAGCCGCCACTGGTCCTCGGTGACGTGCTTGGCGCGGGCGCCGGTGCGGGCGTCCCAGGCCCAGGCGATCTGCCGGGCACCGGAGAGCAGCAGCACCAGGGTGTCCTCGGGCCGTTCGGCGACGGCCTTGGCGAGCCACTCCTCGGTGCCCTCGACGTCGGAGATCCGGTGCACCAGCCAGGTCAGCTCGCCCTGGTCGGGGACGGCCGCGAGGGCGGGGCCGAGGGCGGCCCAGTCGCCGGCGTCGGCGAGGGCGCGCAGCCGGCGCAGTTCCTCGTCGCCGTGCGAGAGGTCGAGCACGGGAGGCAGCGCGCGCGGCGTCTTCCGCCCGGTCAGGCGGCGGAAAATGGACATGGTGCGGCCCCCCTGAGACCTCGTCGACCGGCACGGTCGTCGGCATCGTTCGTATGGCCTCGCAGTGGCCAATCGGATGATGCACTGCATATCACGTGCCACCGACGTCCCGGTGAGCAGCCCTCTTCCGGGAGCCCCCGCCCGGGCCCCGCCGGAGGGCGGCGGACCCGGCCGGACCGGACGACAGGACCCGGCCCCGCCGTCGTTCGGCCGGGCCGGGTCCTCGCCGTACGGCGACGCGGGGTCAGACCCGGTCGGCGGCGATCAGCAGGTACTGGAAGGAGCCGTCCTTGTAGGAGTTGATGAACGCCTCCTCGATGCCGGTCACCAGGGACGGCACGGTGGCCCGCAGCTCCCAGTACGGGAGGGTGGCGGCGGTCAGGTCGACGACGGCGTTCGGGACGAGGCGGTTGTCGGCCATCGCGCGCAGGTACTCGCGACGGGAGTGGATGTTGCACTCGAAGTGGGCGTTGATCTGCGAGACCCACTTCGACGGCTGGCCGTAGATCGGGTTCCAGCAGCCGGTGATGGTCACGTACCGGCCGCCGACGGACAGGATCCGGGAGTGCTCGGCGAACAGGTCGTGCAGGTCGACGTACATGCTGGACTCGTTGTTCCACGAGGCCCGCACCGTACCGCTGTCGAACGGCATGTCGAGCATGTTGCGGACCTGGGCGTGCACCGAGTCGTCGATGCCGAGCTCCTTGGCCCGCCGGTTGCCGAACTCGGCCTGCTTGGCCGACAGGGTCACGCCCTCGACCTTGCAGCCGAAGCGCTGGTGGGCCATGACCATCGAGCCGCCGCGGCCGCAACCCGCGTCGACCAGGGTGTGCTCGGGGCGGATGTCGCCCAGGCTGTCGAGCAGGACGTCGGTCTGCGCGGACTCCAGCCGGTGCAGTTCGGCGACGAGCTTCTTCTCGCGCTCGCTGTCGTCCGGGTCGCCCAGCGCCGACTGGTCGACCTCGCCGATGCCGTAGTGGTGGTGGTAAAGGCCGTCCACGTCGCCGAGACGCAGGTTCACCGGCCGGGCCTCATGGTCCCAGTAACGGGCGATGTCGCCCTGGTAGGGAGTGGCCGGCCCGGGGACGGCAGTGCGGGTGACGGGGGTGGTGTCGGTGACGGACACGGTTCAGCTCCTTGGTTACCAGAAGTCGGGCAGGCTGTAGCGGTAGGTATTGGTCTGGTGCCAGTAGTGGTTGCCGTCGACCCACGCGGCGACCCCGCGCAGGAAGCGCACCACCACCGGGACGGGGGTGGCGGCGGCCAGCGCCGCGGCCTCCGCCTCGAAGGCGTGCATCAGCTCGTTGTGCACCTCGACGGCCTTCAGGTAGCCGTCGCGGTCGCCGACGGCCTCGCGCTCGGAGATCACCACCGGCAGGTTGAGGTGCCGACCCGGGCTCGCCAGCTCCTTGGTGTACGAGTACAGGTCGTTGACGATGGTGGTGGCGTTGGAGGCGAGCGCGATGACCCGCTGCATGGCCGGGCGGGCGTGCAGGTCGGCGGGCAGCTCGTAGCCGCCGACGGTGTCCGTGATGGTCGGACAGGGGCGGAAGTTGTTGAACTGCCGCATCGACAGGTACTCCCACACCTCCGGGACGTGGCCCTCCTGGTCCCAAGCGGCCTCGGCGAGGTAACCGAGGTGCAGCCGCGCCATGTCGTGCCGGAACCGGTCCGCCTGGGAGGCGGTGGCCGCGCCGGTGAAGTGCTCCATCGCCGAGCGGTACGCCCGCCGGGGCGCGTCCGAGAGCAGCGACTCCTGCCAACCGCCCTGGTACTCCGCGGTGGTGTGCACCGGGTCGAGGGCGGTGTGGGCGAGCAGCAGCCGGCTGCCGAGGCCGACCGGCGAGCCGCCGAGGTCCTCGCAGTAGCAGTCGTCGACGGCGTTCTCGGCCACCATCAGCCGGGTGGCGAGCATGACGTGGTCGACGCTCGGGGCGTCCGGGTGGCAGGCGACCATGTACCGGCTCACCGAGAAGCCGTCGAACTGGTCCTCCCAGTCCGGCGGGTAGAGCTCGATCTCCTCGGCCCACAGCTTGATCCGGCGGTTCACCTCCGCCACCCGCTCGGCGTCCGGCTCGGCCACGGGGTGGAAGTACAGGCCGGGGACCGGGTCGCCGGACTTCGGCTTGCCGGACGGCACTTGCGCCACCGCCCCGGCCGGCACCTCCGCGACCTGACGTCGCGTCAGGTTCAGTCCGGCGGTGCCGATCCCGCTCGGCCCGCGGAGCAGCTGCTCCAGGACCGTCCCGCTCATGACCGCACCGCCGCGCGCCGGAACGGGTGCGGTTGCCGCTGCGACGCCGGCGGTGTCTCGTAGCTCGTGGCCACGGGCATGGGAGAACCTTCCTCTGTGAAGGGGGACGGGCCATGACGGGTCGTCGGCCGTCGCCTCCGCCCCGGGAAGAGGGGATCTCCGCGCTGCTGCGGCGGTCCCGTCTCGCTTGGGCCCAACCGTAGGCGGGGCGGAACGATCTGGGCCGCTTCCCATGATCCTGTGCACTCGAAAGGGTGAACGTTCACATCAGTCGCGTTTGAAATGGCGCATCCGATGATCGGTTCGGACCGCCACCAATGGCAAAGCGGCCCCGCCGGGTTGGCGGGGCCGCTTTACAAGGATCGTTCCGGTACCGACGGAGCGCCGGTCCGGCTCCGCGCCATGTCACCGCCGCGCGTGCTCCGGCAGCAGCGAGGAGGCGGCCGCGCCGGCGGCCAGCCAGCCGACGGCGAGCAGCCAGCCGGCCAGCACGTCCAGCGGCCAGTGCACCCCGAGGTAGATCCGGGTCAGGCCGATCGTCCCCGCGAACAGCACCGCGCCGACGACGGCCGGGCGGGTGGCGGCGGGGCGGACGCGGGCGACGGCGAGCGCGAGCAGGCCGGCGCAGAGGGCGGAGGTGAAGGCGTGCCCGGAGGGGAAGGCGAAGCCGGAGGCGCTGAACGCCCAGTCCGTCTCCGGCGGCCGGGGCCGGCCGAAGGCGTGCATCAGGCCCTGGCGCAGCAGTTGCCCCAGGGCCAGCCACAGCACCGGCAGGAGCAGCGCCCGGGCCACCGTCCAACGGGACCGGGGCGATCCGGCGCCGCGCCGGGCGATCAGGACGCCCGCGGCCAGCGCCAGCAGGTAGGGGAACAGGTCGGTGCCGAGGGAGGTGACGGCCATCGCCACGGCGCGGGCGAGCGGCGGCCGGTGGGCGGTGCCCCAGTCGACGGCGGACCGCTCGAAGGCGAACGGTGCCCAGCCGTGGGCGGCGACCACCACCGCGAGCACCGCGAAGGCCGCCCAGGTGGCGGCGAGCACGGCCGGCCACCGTCGCCCCGTCATGCGGTCGCCCATCGGCTCAGCCCTCCTGCCCGTGCCCGGGCCACCGGTCCGCGGCTCCGCGCGGCCAGGGTAGCGGGCGAGGTGGCGGGCGGAGCAGCGAGCCGGGGTCCGGACGACCGAGCCGGCCCGCGACCGCCCTCGTGCTCACCGGTGCCCGGCCCGGCGGCGGGAGCGCAGCAGCTCCAGCAGCAGGGGCAGCAGCGAGAGCACCACGACGACCGCGACGATCGGCAGCAGGTAGCGGTCGACGTTCGGCACCGAGGAGCCCAGGGCGTAGCCGGCGAGGACGAGGCCGAACGTCCAGACCAGGCCACCGACCACCTGCCACAGGGTGAAGGTGCGCACGTTCACGCCGAGCGCGCCGGCCAGCGGGTTGAGCACGGTGCGCACCACCGGGACGAAACGCGCGAGGACGACGGCCTTGGCGTGCCCGTAGCGGGTGAGGAGTTCCTCGGCCCGCATCGCGCCCTCGTGCAGCCGCTTGTTGCGGGAGCGCGCGAGCAGGGCGCGCCCGCCGCGCCGGCCGATGACGTAGCCCGTCTGGGCCCCGGCGAGGGCGCCGACGGCGGAGGCGGCCAGGACCTGGGCGAGGTTGAGGTGGGGGCCGCTGTGGGTGCCGGTGGTGCACAGCAGGCCCGCGGTGAACAGCAGGGAGTCGCCGGGCAGGAAGAAGCCGACCAGCAGCCCGGTCTCGGCGAACAGGACGACGGCGATGCCCAGCGCGCCGAACGCGCCGAGCAGCGATCCGGCGTCCAGGGGGTTGACGGCCAGCAGGGCGGCCGAGGGCGACGGCATGGTCGGGACCTCTCCGTGAGCGGGAGCGCTACGGTCCGGGCCCGGTACCCGGACGACAGCGCCAGCATGGCGGGCCGATGCTGAAGATCCGCTGAAGACGGCACGGCCCCCGCCCCCGACCGGCCCGGACACCTGCCACCCTGGGGACATGCGCGTACTCGTGGTGGAGGACGAACGACGGCTGGCCCAGGCACTGCGGCTCGGGCTGACCGCGGAGGGTTTCACCGTCGACCTCGCCCACGACGGCCTCACCGGCCTCGCCCGGGCCACCGAGCACGCCTACGACGTGATCGTGCTGGACATCATGCTGCCCGGCCTCAACGGCTACCGGGTGTGCTCACGGCTGCGGGCCGCCGGCAGCGACGCCGGCATCCTGATGCTGACCGCCAAGGACGGCGAGTGGGACGAGGCCGAGGCCCTCGACACGGGCGCCGACGACTACCTGTCCAAACCGTTCTCCTTCGTCGTCCTGGTCGCCCGCCTCAGGGCCCTCGCCCGCCGCATCGGCACCCGCGCCCCCCGGCGCACCGTGCTCGGGGACCTCGTCGTCGACTCCGCCGCCCGCACCTGCACCCGCGCCGGCACCGGCATCGCGCTGACCCCCCGCGAGTTCGCCGTGCTCGACCACCTGGCCCGCCGGGCCGGCGAGGCCGTCTCCAAGCGCGAGATCCTCGAACAGGTCTGGGACAGCGGACCGGACAGCGACCCCAACACCGTCGAGGTGCACATCAGCGCGCTGCGCCGCAAGATCGACACCCCGTTCGGCCGCGCCGCCGTGCAGACCGTGCGCGGCGCCGGCTACCGGCTGGCGGCCGACGGTGGCTGATCCGACGCACCCCGGCCGCCGACGCGGCGCGGCGGGCGGGGCCGGCGCCCTGCTGCACCGGCTCGCCCGGCACCCCCGGGCCGCCGCGCTGCTCGACCGGCTCGCGCCGCGCTCCGTGCGCACCCGCACCACCCTCGCGGCCTGCGCGAGCGTCGCCGTCGTCCTGTTCGTCGCCTCCGCCGCCGTGCTCCTGCTGCTGCGCGCCAACCTCGAACGCACCGTCGAGACGGGCGCCCGCGAGCAGGCCCAGGCCGTCGCCCGCCTCGCCTCCGGCGGCCACCTGCCGGCCCAGCTCGCCCTGGACCACGGCACCGACTTCATCCAGGTCACCGACCACGCCGGCACCGTGGTCGCCGCCAGCCAGAACCTCGCCGGCCATCCGCCGCTGACCGACGCCGGGGCCGGCCGCGGCACCTTCGACCTCGGCTTCCTCGGCGACGAGCACCACCAGCGCGTCACCACCCTCACCGCCGACACCCCCACCGGCCCCGTCACCGTCCGGGTCGGCGCCTCGCTGCGCACCGTCGACACCGCCGAGGACCTCACCACAGCGGCCCTCGCCGGCCTCGGCGCCGTCCTGCTGCCGACCGTCGGCGTGCTCACCTGGCGGGCCACCGGCCGGGCGCTGCGCCCGGTCGAGGCGATCCGGGCCGAGGTCGCCGCGATCGGCGACCGCGACCTCGACCGGCGCGTCCCGGTCCCCGGCAGCGAGGACGAGATCGCCGGTCTGGCCCGCACCATGAACGCCATGCTCGACCGGCTCGAAGCCGCCGGCACCCGCCAGCGCCGCTTCATCGCCGACGCCTCCCACGAGCTGCGCAGCCCGCTCACCGTGCTGCGCACCCAGCTGGAGGTCGCCCTCGCCCACCCCGACCCGCAGGTACGGCAGGAGCTGGTCGCCGGGGCCCTCCAGGACACCGAACGCCTCCAGGCCCTCGCCGCCGACCTGCTGCTCCTCGCCCGGCTCGACACCACCGGCCAGGAGCGCCCCGGCGAGGCGGTGGACCTCGCCGAACTCGTCCGCGCGAGCGTCGCCCCGGGCGGACCGCAGGCCCGTCCGGTCACCGTCCACGTCTCCGTCGACGCCTCCGGGCCCGTCACCGTCGACGGCAACCCGCTGTGGCTCGGCCGGCTGCTGACCAATCTGCTCGACAACGCCCGGCGGCACGCCCGCGGCCGGGTCACCGTGCGACTGTCCACCGACACCGCCACCGGCGACGCCGTCCTCGACGTCGCCAACGACGGCCCCGGCATCGACCCCGCCGACCGGGAGCGGATCTTCGAACGCTTCACCCGGCTCGACGACGCCCGCAGCCGCGACGACGGCGGCACCGGCCTCGGCCTGCCCATCGCCCGGGACATCGCCGCCCTCCACGGCGGGACGCTCACCGTCGAGGACGGGCCCGACGGCGTCACCTTCCGCGCCCGGCTGCCGCGCACCCGGGCCCACTGAGCCCGGTGGCCGGCCACCGGGCTCGGGGGATGCCGGCCGGCTCAGGCGTTGAGGTAGGCGAGGACCGCCAGCACGCGCCGGTTGCTGTCGCTGTCCGGGGCCAGCATGAGCTTGGCGAAGATGTTCGAGATGTGCTTGGCCGCCGCCCCCTCGGTGATGAAGAGCCGCTGGGCGATCGCGGTGTTGGAGCAGCCCTCGGCCATCAGCTCCAGGACGGCGCGTTCCCGCGCCGTGAGCGAGCCGAGCGGTTCGTCGCGGGCGTGGCTCACCATCAGTTGGGAGATCACCGCCGGATCCATGGCGGTGCCGCCGGCGGCCACCCGGCGGACCGCGTCGATGAACTGCTCGTTGTCGAAGACGCTGTCCTTGAGCAGGTAGCCGATGCCGCCGGTGCCGTCGGCGAGCAGCTCCCTGGCGTACATCTGCTCGACGTGCTGGGAGAGCACCAGGATCGGCAGTCCGGGGATCTCGCGCCTGGCCCGCAGGGCGGCCTGGAGTCCCTCGGTGGTGAAGGTCGGCGGCAGCCGGACGTCGACGATCAGGATGTCGGGCCGGTGCCGGGCGGCGGCTTCGAGCAGGTCGGGGCCGTTGTCGACGGCCGCCACGGTCTCGAAGCCGTAGGCGTCCAGCAGCTGGATCAGCCCCTGCCTGAGGAGGAAGAGGTCTTCGGCGAGGACAACACGCACGGTATCTCCATGGTGATCGCGGTCGGGCCGCCCGGCGGGCTGGCGACATCGAGGGTTCCGTCGAAGGTGGCCAGCCGGCGGCGGATGCCGTGCAGGCCGGTTCCCCCGGCGGCGTCGGCACCGCCGCGGCCGTCGTCGGCGACCCGGGCGTGCAGCACGGCGCCGTCGTGCCAGGCACGCACCTGGACGTGCTCGGCGCCGGAGTGCTTCAGGGCGTTGGTCAGCAGCTCGGACACCGCGAAGTACAGGGCGGATTCGAGCGGTGGCGGCACCCGGCCCGGGAGGCTCACCACCACCTCGGTCCGGAGCGGACTGGCCAGGCCGAGGGCGCGCAGCGCGTCGGCCAGGCCGCGTTCGGCGAGCACCGGGGGGTGGATGCCGCGCACCAGGTCGCGCAGCTCGCGCAGGGCGGCGATGGACGAGGCCCGGGCGTCGCGCAGCAGTCTGCGGGCCTCCTCCGACTCGCCGCCGAGGTGGCGTTCGAGCGCCCCGAGGGTCAGGCCGAGGCCGACCAGCCTGGCCTGGGCGCCGTCGTGCAGGTCGCGTTCGATCCGGCGCAGTTCGGCGGCGGCCGTCTCCACCGCGCCGGACCGGGTCTCGGCCAGGTGCCGGACCCGCAGGGCGAGCCGGGAGCGTTCGGTGGGGCCGAGCAGCAGACGGGTGAAGTGCGCGTGCACGACGAGGAAGAGCCGGCCGTACCGGACCCAGACGGCGAAGAGCGCCACGGCCGCCAGCGCCGCCAGGAGAGCGGTGGGCCGGTTCTGGACCGGGATGAAGAGGTACGCGCGCGGGCTGCCCTGCGCCCGCAGGACCGGCCGCCACAGGCCGAGGGCCAGCGCGAGCCCTTCGAGCACGTAGTAGAGCACCGCGGCGGGCAGGAATCCGATCATGCCGACGACCGAGTTGAGCAGCAGCCAGAGCAGGTCCCGCCAGCTGGCCGGGTCGGTCAGGATCCACTTGCAGCGGCGGATCCAGCCGACGATGTCCTTCTCGAACTCCGGGGGCTCCGGCCGGTAGGGGACGTCGACCAGGACCCCCACCCGGGCGGCCGCACGCCGGTTGGCGTTGCACAGCCGGCGGACCCACCCGGTCAGGATCGGCAGCGCCGCCGCGCCGATCCCAATGACGAGGAGGATCACGAAGTAGCCGGTGACCACGAACAGGCAGGCGGAGAGCACGGCGCCCAGGGCGATCAGCACGCCGGCCACCAGGTCTTCCCCGGCCCGGCGCAGTCGGGCGGGGAACGCCTGCAGACCCTTGCGGTGAGCGATTGACACCTGAGCGATCGTCCCTCCCTGACGGCGGTGACGGCAGCGGTCCCGCGAGCCCGACCCCTTCATACGTACGTACGTCCAAATCGTTCCGGCTGGTCAGGCTAGCGGGTTTCACCGACGGGCGCCACGGCATAGAACGCGGTCGCGCGGCGGTCAGCGGGCCGTTTCGACCGGCGCGGTCCGCATGCCCCGCCAGGAGGGGAGCAGGGTCGCGCCGAGCACCAGGACGAGCGCGCCGCCGACGATCGCGAGGTAGATGCCGATCGAGCCCCGCGGCAGCACCGAGCCGGCCTTCACCAGGCTGTACGGGACGATCGTGGCCGCCGAGGCGGCGGTGCCCAGGACGGTCGCGACGACGGCGATCAGCGCGCCCTCGACGTTCAGCATGCCCAGCACCTGGGCCCTGGTGGCACCCGTCAGACGCTGGAGACCGAACTCGCCCCGGCGCCCGCGCGTCACCGCGACCAGGCTGTTGATCACGGTGATCGCCGCATAGCCGACGATCATGGCGACGACGGTGTAGTTCGAGGAGGCCAGGATCTGCTCGATCCGGTGGTCGGCACCGGTCAGCGCGGAGCGGTCGGCGACCGCGGTGCCGGGCAGCCCGGCCGCCACAGCTTCCAGTTCGGCCCGGATCCGGGCGGGGTCGGCGCCGGACTCCGCCCGGACCAGGATCTCGGTCGGCAGCCCGGCGGTGGTGTGCGCGGCCAGCACGTCGGCGGGCAGCAGCAGGTACCGCTCCTGCGGGCCGGCGGCATAGGTGGCCACCACCCTCGGGTCGGCGGCGGCGCCGTCACCGAAGTGGATCCGCAGGGTGTCCCCGACGCGGACGCCGAGCTCCTTCGCCCGTTCCTGCGCCAGGGCCACCGTGTTGCCGCGCAGGTCGGCGATCGACCCGTCCAGCACCTCGGGCGCGACGGTCTGCCGCGCTCCGTCGGCCGAGACCCCGCGCAGGTCCACGGTGCCGTCGCCGGCGGAGTCCACGGTGCCGTCGCCGGCGGAGTCCACGAAGCCGGTGGAGCCGACCAGTTCGGAGGCGCCGGCCACCCCCGGGAGAGCGCGGACCGAACTGACCACGCCCGGTGCGAAGCCGCCGGTCGAGGAGGTGAGCACGTGGTCGGCCGGGACGCCGCCCGCGCGGCTCGCGGCGGAGACGTGGTCCTCGGTGGCCTGCATGTACAGGGTGCCGGTGGCGATGCCGATCAGCAGCACGATCGGGGCCACGGCGCCCGCCGTCCGGACGTGGTGGACGGAGGCGTTGCGTTGCGCCAGGTACCCGGACAGCCCGCAGAGCGCACGGACCGGCCGGCCGAGCACCGCCACGGCCGCCCTGGTGATCCCCGGGGCGAGCAGCGCCAGGCCGATCGCGCACAGGACCGAGGCCGGCCCGGCGGTGCTCGCCAGGGTCGGACCGTCGGCCATCACCGTGGCCGTGACGACCGCCAGCAGCACGCCGCCGAGCAGGAGGAACACCGCCGACAGCAGGCGGGTCCGGGTGAGCCGCCCGGTCGGCACCGCGCTCTCGGCCAGCGCCGCGACCGGCTCGGTCCGCGCGGCCCCGCGGCCCGCGAACAGCGCCGCGCCGAGGGCGGCCGCGATCGCCACGCAGGCGCCGACCGCGGTCGGCAGGGGGCCCTGGTGGAAGACGACCTCCTCGGACACCACACCGTTGGCGGCCAGCTGCCCGAACAGCAGCCTGCCGACGACGGAGCCGAGCGCGACCGCCGGCGCGGCGGCGAGCACCGCCAGCGCGGCGGTCTCCCCGAGGACCATCCGGCGCACCTGCCGGGAGGTGGCGCCGATCGCCCGCAGCAGAGCCGTCTCGCGCGCCCGCTGCCGCAGCGAGAGCCCGAGCGTGGAGGCCACGCCGAACATGACGATCAGGACCGCCCAGCTCCCGAAGATCGCCGCCAGGACGGTCACGGTCGGCCCGCCGGCGAGTGCCCCCGGCAGATCGGCCAGACCGCGCCGCTCACCGGTGAGCACCACCGCCGCGCCGCCGACCGCCGACCGCACGGCCCGCCGCAGTTCCGCGACGTCGGCGCCGGGCGCGGGCAGGACCCCGATGGCGTCGAACCGCCCGTCGGATCCGGCCAGTTGCCGCGCCTGGTCGTCGGAGAGGAACAGGGTCGGCCCGAGCGCACGGCCGGTTTCCGGGCGGGCGCTGCCGGAGACCGTGAACGTCCGGGTGACGCCGTGCACGGTGAGCTGGAGGGCGGAGCCGACCGTGAGGCCCGCGTCGGCCGCGAGCCCGGTGTCGAGGACCACCTGCCCGCTGCCCGGGGCCGACCCCCGGGTCAGCGTGTAGGGGGTCAGCGCGGCGCCGCTCCAGGTGTGGCCGACGGAGCCGGCGTCGACCGCCCGGCCGTCCACCACCACGGTCGCGGGGAAGGACAGGTCGGGGAGCACGGCGCCGACGCCGGGAACCGCCCGGACCGCGTCGAGCACCCCCGGACCGGTCCGGTTGCGCTCGGTCAGCGCGGCGGAGCCGTGGGTCTGCTGACCGGTCACCACGATCGGCACCCCGGCCAGGCGCTGCGGCGCGACCGCCATCCGCAGGCCGGTCTCCAACAGGCCGCCGCAGGCCATCACGATCGCGGAGCCGAGGAACATCGCCACGAAGGTGGCGACGAACCCGGCCTTGCGGAACCTCAGGGTGCGCAGGGCCAGCAGCAGCATCAGCGGCCACCCTCCGAGCGGACGGCGGCGGAGGCCGGGACCGTCGCGTCGTTCCAGGCGCCGAGCCTGGTCATCCGCGCCGCGACGGCTTCGGCGGTCGGCCGGTGCAGCTCGCCGGCGAAGCGGCCGTCGGCGAGGAAGACCACCCGGTCGGCGTAGGAGGCGGCCACCGGGTCGTGGGTGACCATCACCAGCGTCTGCCCGCCGGCGTCCACCGTCTCCCGCAGCAGGCCGAGCACGGCCGCGGCGGTGCGGGTGTCCAGCGCGCCGGTCGGTTCGTCGGCGAAGACCACGGCCGGCCGGGTCACCAGCGCCCGGGCGATCGCCACCCGCTGCTGCTGCCCCCCGGAGAGCTGCCCGGGCAGGTGGTCCAGCCGGTCGGCGAGCCCGACCCGGTCGACCACGGCCAGGACCTGGCTCCGGTTCGGACGCCGGCCGGCCAACTGCGACGGCAGCACGATGTTCTGTCGCACTGTGAGCGCCGGAAGCAGGTTGTACGACTGGAAGACGAAGCCGATCCGGTCGCGGCGCAGCCTGGTCAGCCCCACCTCGTCCAGGTCCGCGAGGTCGGTGTCGCCGACCAGCACGCTGCCCCGGGTGGGCCGGACCAGGCCGGCGGCGCAGTGCAGGAAGGTGCTCTTGCCCGAGCCCGAGGGCCCCATCACGGCGGTGAAGGTGCCTGCGTCGAAGGTCATGCTCAGCCGCTTGAGCGCGGCCACCTCGTTGTCCCCCGTGCCGTAGATCTTCTCGACCGCCACCAGTCGGACGGCCGCCGTCCCCTGACCGATCTCTTGCGTCTGCACTCGAACTCCCCACCGGGTCGGTCGCGCACCTCGTGCGCGCTGGTGACCACGCTAGGAACGGCGGCGGTTCGGCACAGTGACGCTGCTTGGCGTATCCGGAGTAGAACTTCCTCCACCAACCCGTCCGCGCCACCGGCCGCCGACCGCCGCTGCCGGCCGCTGCCGGTTCAGCGGTGCTCGGGGTTCTCGAAGTCGAACCGGCACCCGGCGTCCCACTCGGAGCGCTGGTTGCCGTGGGCCGGGATCCCGCCGGCGTCCTTGAGCATCCGGGCCAGGTGGAGCAGGTTCCACGTCATGAACGTCGCGTTGCGGTTGGTGAAGTCGTTCTCCGGCCCGCCCGACCCCGCGTCCAGGTACGACGGCCCCGGCCCCGCCTCCCCCACCCACCCGGCGTCCGCCTGCGGCGGGATGGTGTACCCCAGGTGCTGGAGGCTGTAGATCACGTTCATCGCGCAGTGCTTGGCGCCGTCCTCGTTGCCGGTGATCAGGCAGCCGCCGACCCGGCCGTAGCATGACATGTAACGCTGAGTCAGATCGGCGGAACTCTCTGGCACCCTACCTGACCTGCACCGAATCAGCTCACCCGTGCTGGTGAGCGCGTTTGTCCCGAACTGCACTGCCCCGTAAAGCCCGTATGACAGTCCGTGCTCGACGCGACACTTACGCCCTATCCCCGGCGTCAAGCCCAGAACCGGCTCGGCCGCGCTGTCAGCACGACCGCATAGGCTGCTCACGAACACGAGCGAGCCGAGCACGAAGGTGCCACCGATGCCCCACCGCACCCCGACCGCCCAACCTCCGGTGGCCGACCCGAAGATCCCGCTCCTCCCCTTCGACTCCCAGAACTGGGCCGACTTCGAGCGGCTGGTCTGCGAACTCGTCGAAGCCGCCGAGGGCCTCGCCCGGGTCGCCCGTTACGGAACCGCCGGCCAGGCGCAGGGTGGCATCGATGTGGTCGGCCGTGCTTCCGACGGTCGTTGGTCAGCCTTCCAGGTCAAGCACGTCGCCGAGTTCTCTGTCACCGCAGCCCGAAAGGCCTTCGACCGCTTCGTCCACGGCAACCGTCCCCATCGCGCGACCAGGTTCGTGATCGTCACCTCATGCCGGGGCACCAACACCCAGGTACGGGAACTCGCGCTTGAGTACCAGGCCGAGTTCCCAGACCTGCAGCTCGGCGAGGTGTGGGACGCCGAGCACCTGGGCCGCCTGCTGCGGCCCCTGCCGTGGATTGTCGCGCGGTATTTTGGTGACCAGATCGCCCACCGCTTCTGCGACGCGGACGCGGTGGCCGCCTACTACGCTGGTACCTCCGGGCAAACAGGCACGCCCGAGGACACCGTAGGGATCGCCGTCACGGAGGCCGACCCGTTCGACTTCGAAGTCCACCAGGCGATCCGGACCGAGGACGGCACCTTGGCCGACGATCCTCTCCCTCGCTACCTGCGGAGGCCCTTCGACGACGAACTCGCCGCTGTCCTGGGCCGCGCTGCGCATGGCAATAGCGGTACGGCTGTCCTGCTCGGCGACTCCTCCACTGGCAAGACCCGGGCGCTCTGGGAAGCGGTCCAACAGCTGTCTACCGGCTGGCGCCTGTGGCAGCCGCGGTCGCCCGACGCGTTGCTCGGTTCCCTTCGTTCGGTCGGGCCACGGACGGTCCTGTGGCTGAACGAGATCCACCGGTACCTACTCACCACCGACCGCAGTCGGGACGAGAACGTCGCCGCCGGGCTTTCCACACTCGTCCGTGACCCCGACCGAGCCCCAGTGCTCGTGCTGGGTACGTGCTGGCACGAGTATCAGCAGTCGATGACCAGGGCACCGGGCACCACCGACGAGACCAAGGAACGTCGTGCGTTCCTCGCAAACCGGTGGATCCCCGTGCCCTCCCGCTTCACCGAGGACCAGGTGGCCTCGGTCTTCACGATGCCCGGCCCGAGTGACAAGCGCCTATACCAGGCGGCGCGTTCGGCCGAAGGCCGTCACATCACCCAGTACCTGGCGGGCGGTCCCGCGCTCCAGGAGCGGTACGCCAACGCTTCCCCCACTGCCCGCGCCGTCCTCGAGGCCGCGATGGACGCCCGCCGGTTCGGCTACGGTCTCGAACTGGCTGCAGGTTTCCTGGAGGAGGCGGCCACGGATTACCTCACCGAGCTCGAACTCGACCTCGCGCCGGAGGACTGGTTCGCGAGGGCGCTCCACTACCTCTCCGAGCCGTGCCGAGGTGTGCGCGGACCCCTTTCACCCGTCCGGGGTACGAAGGGCGACAGGCTCCGGCTCGCGGACTTCCTCGAACAGGATGCACGTCGTGCCCGTGGCCTCCACTGTCCTGGTGACGCCTTCTGGCGTGCTGCCGAACGGCATGCGACCGCCACCGACCGATCGGCCCTGTCCCGCGCTGCAGCGGCTCGCGATCGGATCTCTGATGCCGCATCCCTCGCCCGGTCAACGGCGGCCAGCGACGGCGGGGAGGCACTGAACGCCCTGGCCTGGCACTTCGAACAGCGCCACAACAAGCGCGACGCCGCCCCCTACTATGCCCTCGCCGCTGAGGCGGGTCATCCTGGAGCACAGGTCCGACTGGCCTGGCGGCTCGAACAGGACGGGAGCCTGGACGAGGCCGAGACATGGTACCGACGAGCCGTCGGCTCCGACGTCAACACGGACGCCACCGTAGGCCTCGCATCCATCGCCTGGGAGCGCGGCAACCGGCAGACAGCGCTGGATCTCTACGACGAGGCCCTCTCCTCGGGCGGTGCCCGCAGCGTCGAGTACCAGGCCCGCTGGCTGGCCACGAGAGGCCGACATCGGCTGGCCCTCGCCCTGACCAGCTGTGCCTTCCGAGCCGGCAACACTGGGGCATTCACCGGACTCGCCTGGACGTACATGACCCCGGAGGAGAAGCCGAGGGCTCTCGCCGTCCTCAAGCACGCGCTCCACGTCGAAGGTGACGTGAACGCTCCTCGGGAACTGGCCTGGATCCTGGCCGATGACGGTGACCGAGCGGGAAGCGAGGAGTACACCAAGATCGCGCTTGAGCTCGGCGAGGCAAATGTGTTGCGCGGGCTGGGGATGAAGCATGCCTCCGAGGGCAACCATCGCGCCGCCGCAGGGCTGTACTGGCACGCCTACAACCTGGGCATGACCTGGATCCTGCTCGACCTTGCCAACCTCCGGGAGAAGCAGGGTGACCTCCGCCGCGCCGGACGCCTCTACCGACGGGCGCTGCGTGACGGCCAGTCGTACGCCGCCCACGGCTTGGTCCGGGTCCTCGAACTCGCCGGACAGGGACGGGCTGCCGAGGAGCTGGCGAACCGCTCCTACGAAACCGTGGAAACGCTCGCCCGTGTCCGTGCGGCGAACGGACAGCGGGAGAGTGCCGAACTGCTTCTCCGCGCCCTGGTCGTCGAGGGACACACCGAAGCCCTCCTCACCTTGGGGCAGCTCCGCCGGGCAGCCGGGGACCGTGCCGGGGCCGAGTTGGCTTTCCGTCAGGCCATTGCCGCCGGCGTTGACCGAGCCATCCAGGCGCTCACCGATCTGCGCGCCAGCCCGCAGGACAACACTCACTGAACCCAGCCGCCCGCACCTAAGGGGCCCGGGTTTCACCACGCCGAGACGGCCCACAGCTCCACGTTCAACCCGGGCGCCGTTGGCAAGGTAGGCGATGGTCCCGTAGGCCGCGATCCCGGAAAGGTCGAGCAGCGACGCGTCGCCGCAGTGTGGACAGATGGCAAGTCAGATGCTGGCGTGAGGACTTCGTCTCGCGAAGGCACGCTACAGGCCGGCCAAATCCCGCCTGGCTCAAACAAGTTCGCTGCACGGCACATTCGGAGGCCAACCGCCCTCCGCAGACGCCCAGGTCGCTCGTGAGGGGCCAGACGAGCAGTCAGTCCTGATTCGTACTCTTCTCTCGGTCGGGGCAGTAGTGATATCACTTGACCCCGAGTGATCGACTGGTCACGGATGCACGGGGTTCGGGGGGCTGGGAGAAGTGTCTGATGGTGTCGACATCGGGGCGGACGACAACGAACCGCCGCCGCTGACCCTCATCGGTCCCTGGCTGAGAACCCATGCCGTACCGTCCCCGAAGAAGATCGTCTTCTCGTACGACCCCGACGAGTTCGAGGAGTTCGTCAAGGAGTGGGTCCCCGCCCTGACGACCAAGTACGTCGCGGTGCAACGGCACGGCGGTTCCGGGGATCACGGAGTCGACGTCGCCGGCTACCTGACCCCGTACGGGCTTGAGGGCACCTGGCACAACTACCAGTGCAAGCATTACGGGGAAGCCCTGACGTGGTCGAAGGCCGCTCCGGAGATACGCAAGATGTTCGCTTCGGTGGTGGGCGGGTATTTCACCATGCCCCAGCAGTACGTCTTCGTCGCGCCGATCATCGGCCCCAGACTCGTCCGGCGGTTGTCCAAGAAAACCGAATCCAAGACCGAGTTCCTCAAAGAACTGGCTTTCACCAGCGATCCCGCCATCACCTCACTCACCTCCGAGAAACGGCGAGAACTCCAGGAACTCGCCGAAGCCACGGACTTCTCCATGTTCACGACCCTGGACATGGACGACATGTTGTCGCTGCACCGGACCACCCCACACTGGGCGGTGCGATTCCCCCAACCCCCGGCGCCACGTCCGCAGAGGATGCTTCCGCCTGACGCCCACGCCCCGAAGGAGGCCCGTTACATCCAGCAGTTGGTGCGGGCCTACGGCGAACTCTGGGGCGAGCAGGCCGACACCCTGGAACGCGTCGCCGAGCACGACGAGGCATGCGATCACCTGCGCAGGCAGCGTGAGGCCTTCTACAGTGCGGAATCGCTGCGCCTGTTCGCCCGCGACTCGACCTCGGACGGGCACTTCGACGCCGTACTCGACGACGTCCACGACATCGTGGTCGAGGTCGCGGCCGGCAGGTTCGAGTTCGGATACGACCGCATGCAGGCGGTCCTGGCCGCCTCCGGAAACGTCGAGCTCACCAAGACGATCCTCACCGAGTTCGTGCGACCGCTGGACCGCAAGGGAGTCTGCCACCACCTGGCGAACGCCGACCGCTTGATCTGGTGCCGCGGAGGTGCCGCGTGAACCCACTGAACAGCCCCCTCGAAGTCGGGATGCGCGCACTGGTCCTGCTCGCCGAAAGCCATCCCGAACCCCTGGATCTGGCCCAGATCACCCTCCTCGACTACGCGCTCCTGCACAGCGGGGAGTTCGACGGCCCGCCCAGCCTCCACCCCGACCTGCCCGCCCGGTCCGGCGAACTGGGCATGAAGCGCGGCCTGTTGGAGAAGGCGTTGCTCGTCCTGATCCGCGCCGAGCTGGCCCGGCTGGAACCTGCGGACGACGGCCTCGTCTACCGCGCGACAGAGCGGGGCCCTGCGTTCGTCGAACTCCTCGAAGCCCCCTATGTCGAACGCCTGCGCGAGCGCGCCGAATGGGCCGTCCACCAGTACGCGCCCGGCGCCGACGTCCGGGCTGCCACCCGTGCGCTGCTCAACCGCCCCGCCGAGACGCCCCTACCCCCCGAGGTCCCCCGTGGCTGACCTGCGACTGACCCACCTCACCTACGCGGGCTCCGGAAAGCCCACCGCCCGCGTGGCCTTCGGCTCCGAGCTCACTGTCATCTACGGCGCATCCGACACCGGCAAGTCCTTCATCGTCGAATCCATCGAGTACATGCTCGGTGGTGCGCGTCTGCCGCTCATCCCCGAAGCCGAGGGCTACAGCCAGATCCTCCTCGGGTTGCAGTTGCCGGACGGGGCGCCGATCACCTTGGTCCGGCGACCAGGCGCCGGCACCGTCGCCGTCCACTACGAGGACCTTCGCGACCTGGTCACCCGGAGGTCCGACCGGGAACTGACCGCGGTCCATCGCTCGGGCAGCTCCCGCAGTCTCTCCGCCATGCTCCTTGCAGAACTCGGTTATGCCGACGCCCGGATCCGCAAGAACGACGCCGGCGGCACCCGCGGGCTGTCCCTTGCCGACCTCGTGTACCTGTCCCTAGTGACCGAGACCCGCATGGGCGACCCCCTCTCCCCTGTCCTGCGGTCGAACGCAGCGAACGGCAAGACCGCTGCCGCCTCGGTGATGAAGTACCTGCTGACCGGCGAGGACGACCCGGTGGTCGACACGGGGCCGAACGCTGAACAGCGCCGGGTCAACAAGGGCCAGATCGGGCTCCTCGACCAGATCGTCGTCGAACTCTCCGCCAAGCTGACGACCAGGGAGAACGCCTCCCAACTGCGCGAACGGCTGACGCGGATCCAGGCCACCATCGACGGCCAGTCCCGGTCCCTGCGGGTGATCACCGACCGCCACGTCGGCGCGGTCTCCGCCCGTATGAATGCCTCGCAAGAACTCGCCGCCGTCGAGTCCCGCCTGGCCGAGGTGCACGACCTGCTCACCCGGTTCGGGCTGCTGGAACAGCAGTACCGCTCCGACCTCGACCGCCTCGCGATGGTCAGCGAAGCCGGCAGCATCCTCGGCTACTTCCGTGTCGGCACCTGCGTCTTCTGCGGTGCCGAACCCGAACACCAACACCATGGCCACGGGGTGCACGAGACGACCCAGCTGCACGCGGCCGTCGAAGCCGAAGCCGCCAAGACCAGCTCGCTCCTCGCCGACCTCCTCCCGACCATCGCCGACCTGCAGTCCCAGCTGGACGAACTCGTCGGACGAAGGGGCGTCCTGCTCCTGCGGGCCAGAGAGCTCGACACCGAGATCTCCAAGGCTGAGGAGCGCCTCGCGCCCTTGCGGACGCACATGGACGAACTCCTGACGGCCCGCTCAACCGCCGAACGCGAGCTCGAACTCCACGCCCGTATCGAGGAATTGGACGATCGACGGTCCAAGCTCGATGGGGCAGGAGCGGTCCGGTCCCAGCGGCCCGCCAGTCACATTCCCGCCCGGGTACTCTCCAATTTCGACCATGCCCTGAGGCGGACGCTGGACGCCTGGTCCGTTCCCTCGGTCGAGTTCGCCGAGTACGACCAGTACGGCATGGATGTCCGGGCCGGCAGCCGCCCCCGTTCCGGCCGCGGCCAGGGCGTGCGCTCGGTCCTGCACTCGGCGTTCACGACCGCCCTCGCCCGGTACTGCCTCAGGGAGGGCCTGCCTCACCCCGGCTTCGTCGTACTCGACTCGCCCGTGGTCACCTACCGCGAACCGGTCGGGGAGGACGTCGACATCACCTCGAGCGTCGTCGACCACTTCTACCAGGACATGCTGACCTTCCCCGGCCAGGCCATCGTCATCGAGAACGGCGACCCGCCAAGCAGCGTGCTCTCCTACGCCACGACATACCGCTTCACCGGCCCGGGCGGAGGCCGGCCCGGCTTCTTCCCTACCTCCCCGACCAGCGAGGCGTGATCATCGGCGGCCAGACGGTCCAGACCCACGGCTCCCGGATCCTGACCAAACTGAGTGTCCGCGACCGGTTCAAGCGGTCGCCCAAGCCCACGTGAAACGCGACTCGCCATCATGAACATCCGGATACGGCGACAGAAGCTGCTGCCGCATGTCCTGCCGTGGCCGCGTGTGAGAGGTCTGCGCTCCGCACGGCCGGTTCAGCGGTGCTCGGGGTTCTCGAAGTCGAACCGGCAGCCGGCGTCCCACTCCGAGCGCTGGTTGCCGTAGGCCGGGATGCCGCCGGCGTCCTTGAGCATCCGGGCCAGGTGGAGCAGGTTCCACGTCATGAACGTCGCGTTGCGGTTGGTGAAGTCGTTCTCCGGCCCGCCCGACCCCGCGTCCAGGTAGGACGGCCCCGGCCCCGCCTCCCCCACCCACCCCGCGTCCGCCTGCGGCGGGATGGTGTACCCCAGGTGCTGGAGGCTGTAGATCACGTTCATCGCGCAGTGCTTGGCGCCGTCCTCGTTGCCGGTGATCAGGCAGCCGCCGACCCGGCCGTAGTAGGCGTACTGGCCGCGCTCGTTGAGGATCGACGAGCAGGCGTACAGCCGCTCGACGACCTTCTTCATCACGGAGGAGTTGTCCCCCAGCCAGACCGGCCCGGCCAGCACCAGGATGTCGGCGGCCATCACCCGGCTGTAGAGGACCGGCCAGTCGTCGGTCTCCCAGCCGTGCTCGGTCATGTCCGGCCAGACGCCGGTGGCGATGTCCTGGTCGACCGCGCGGACCACCTCGACCTGGACGCCCTGGCGCTCCAGGATGCCGGTGCTGACGTCGATCAGGCCCTGCGTGTGGCTCCGCTCGGGTGACCGCTTGAGCGTGCAGTTGATCACCAGGGCGCTGAGGTCGGTGTACCGGGCGGGGGGCGAGGTGGACATCGGCGGCCTTTCGCGTCGCGGCTTGTCACCGACCAGTCCACCCCGCCCCCGCTCCCGCCCGCCCGCCGGACTCCGCCAACCGTGAGCTACGCCTCCCCGTCCGGCTGCTCCACCGGCGGCAGCACCGGCGTGACCAGCATCCGCCCCGCCAGCGCGGTGCTCGCGGTGACCGCGGCGAGCGTCGCGTCGTACATCGGCCGGATGTTGCGCTGGTGCCACAGTGTCTGGGTGGTCGCCCAGGCGGCGTCCCGGGCCCGGGCGATCGAGAAGCTGGCGACGATGTGCTTCAGCGGCTCGGCCTGCTCGGTCGCGACCCTGATGATCTGCGCCTCGAAGGACGCCCGCACCTCCGCCTCCACCTGCGCGAGCAGTTCGTTCACCCTGAGGTAGTCGGCCTGCACCGGCGGGGTGTCCGGCGTGGTCCGCCGCTCGATGCAGGTCTGGACGACGGCGAGCGCCAGATCGTGGTTGATGTGCGCGTTCATCCCCGCGAACGCGAACTGGACCGGCCACACCTTCCGGTGGCCGCGCGCCTCGAACAGCGGCTGCCACACCGGGTTCACCGGCCGCCCCGCCTCGTCGGCCTCCACCGCGTCGAAGTACAGGTTCGCGAACACCACGTCCAGCCGCTCGATGAACGCCTGGTCCTGGAAGTACCCGGCCGTCAGCCGCTCCCCGACCAGCTCGGTCACCCTCAGGTACATCCGGTCGAAGCAGGCGACCCCGTCCCGCGGATCCAGCCGTGCCTTGATCGCCCGCATCCGCTCGATGACCTCGTCGACACTCTGCGCGGGCTTGGCGGCTGACTGGGTCATGGGGGTGGTCCCTTCCGTCGGTGTGCTCCGGCTGCCAGCTATACACACCGCCGCCGCCCCGGCACCGCCGACCCGGGAGACTCCTCGCCCCCCGTCACCCGATCCGGTGAGTGCCGGGAACATCCGGCCGGTGCCCCCGGCCGACGGCGTCCGCAGCGGTGGACTCGTCGCGGAAACACGACCGGGCGGCCACCGCCGAGCCGCGGCGCGCGATGCTGGACCCGACAGCGAAGAACTCAACGGGAAGCAGGGGGTCCGCATGGATGTCGCACGGGTCATGATGGTCGCTCCGGTCCGCAACGCCGAAGCGGCGGCGCTCTGGTACGAGAGGCTGCTGGGCCGCCCGGCCGACCGCCGGCCGATGGCGTCGCTGGCCGACTGGCACCTGACGCCGGGCGGCTGGCTCCACGTCTTCGAGGACGCCGAGCGCGCCGGCTCCACACTGCTCAACCTGGAGGTGCCCGACCTGGACGCCGCTCTGGCGGAGCTCGCGGGCCGCGGACTGACGGCGGGACCGGTGCGGACGGGTGGCGTGCGCACCCGCTTCGCGGTCCTGGAGGACCCGGACGGCAACCGGGTCACCCTGATGGAACACCCGGTGGCCTGACCCGGGCGGTGCCTGCGGCCCGGGCCGGGGCCGCAGGCACCGCTCAGGCCCGGGAGTCGCCCGCGCCCGCCGCCAGGCCCCTGACGGTCGCGGTGAGGATGCGGGCGAGCCGGGGCTCGACCTCGACGACGGCGTGGGCGAGGCGGGGGTCACCGCGGTACAGGGCGGCGACCTCGGGGCCCGGGTTCGCGATCTGCCACAGGGCGCCGGCGAGGGAGACGGCGGTGGCGACGAGGTCGGTGACGTCCTGCTCGTCCAGGGCGGGCAGCTGGGCGCGGACGGCCGCGGTGATCGGCTCGCGGGCGGCGAGGGTGGCGAGCTTGAAGTCGCGGACCGCGTCCAGCGAGACATGGCGTTCGAGGTTGAGCGGCGCGTGGGCGAGCAGGTCGCAGAAGGTACCGCGGGCGGCGAGGGTGGCGGCGAACTCCCTGGCCACGGCGGCCGGGCCCGGGTCCGTGGCGGCGCGCAGCCGGGCGGTCAGCGCGTCGGACCACTCGGCCCAGCCCTCCGCGGTCAGCCGCAGGAAGATCTCCTCGCGCGTCTCGAAGTAGCGCAGCAGCGCCGACTTGTGCATGCCGACCGCGGCGGCGATGTCGGTGAGGGTGATGTCCCTGATGCCGCGCTCGCCGCCGAGCGAGCGGGCGGCGTCGAGGATCGCGGCCTCGCGCCGGCGCTTGGCCTCGGGCGAGCGGGCGCGCTGGAAGTCGGATCCGGTCACTCATCCAGAGTAGCGCAACACCGTTGCACTATTAGCGCAACGGTGTTTCACTAAACCCATGGAACAGACCTGGTTCATCACCGGAACGTCCCGCGGCTTCGGCCGCACCCTCACCCGCGCGGCCCTGGAGGCCGGCGACCGGGTCGCCGCGACCGCCCGCCGACCCGAGCAACTGACCGACCTCGTCCAGGAGTTCGGCGAGCGGATCCTCCCCCTCCCGCTCGATGTCACCGACCCGGCGGCCGCCCGGGCCGCCCTCGCCGAGGCGCACGCCCGCTTCGGCCGGATCGACGTCCTCGTGAACAACGCCGGCTACGCCAACGTCTCGCCGATCGAGACCACCGAGGACGCCGACTTCCGCACGCAGTTCGAGACCAACTTCTGGGGCGTCTACCACGTCACCAAGGCGGCGATCCCGCTGCTGCGCGAGCAGCGGGGCGGGCTGGTGGTGCAGTTCTCCTCGGTCGGCGGCCGGGTCGGCGGCTCCCCGGGCCTCGGCTCGTACCAGGCGGCCAAGTTCGCCATCGACGGGTTCAGCCGCGTGCTGCGCGCCGAGACCGCCCCCTTCGGCGTGAAGGTGCTGGTGGTCGAGCCCAGCGGGTTCCGCACCGACTGGGCCGGCTCGTCGATGACCGTCCACGACGTCCCGGAGGCGTACGCGCAGACGGTCGGCGCCATGAACGCGCGCGTGCGGCAGAGCGGCGCGGGCGCGGCCGGCGACCCGGTGCGCGCCGCCGAGATCCTGGTCCGGGTGGCCAAGCGGCAGGACATCCCCGAGCACCTGCCGATCGGGGCCCACGCGGCCGAGGCCTCCATCGCCCAGGACTGCCGGCTGCTCGACGAGGACACCAGGTGGCGCGAGGTGGCCCGCTCCGCCGACTTCGCCGAGGCCTACCCCGCGCCCTTCCCGCCCGACCCGGCGTCCTGACCCCGGGCCGGATCCCGGGGAGCGGCGGGCCGCAGCACGGCAGAAGTCCCGATGCTCCCTCAATCGCCCCTTCGGTGAAGCCCGGTGGGCACGCGACTCTGCCGAAGGTTCGTGTCCGTCCTCTATGATCCGCCCGGGGATGGGTGTGCCGCGCACGGTGCGCCGGTGTGTCCGCCCGATCGGCGGCGCACCCGCACCGCCGATCCGACGCTCCGGCGGCCGGGCCCGATCAGGTCCGACCAGGCCGGACGAGAGATCGGAAGAGAGACTCGGTGATCCTCACCCCACGTGTCCGCGGCGCCCTCGGTGCCGCGACCGCCGCCCTCACCCTGGCACTGATACCCGCGGGACCGGGCGGCGCCACGGCCGTCGCCGACACCGCGCCGAAGCCGCCGCCGAAGCCGGCGAACCTGAACACCACCCGCGCCTTCAACGACACCTTCCGGCAGGAAACCGCACTCGCCACCGCCCCCTTCTACGGGCTCAACGGCGGGCTCGACAACAACCTCACCACCCGGCAGTCGACGGGCGGTGAACGGGCGGTCTCCTACACCCGGGTCTCCGGCCGCTGGTGGACCGCCGAGCCCGCGGGCTCGCAGGTGGTCCAGGTCAGCCGGCCGGACCAGCCCAACCGCCTGGTGTTCGGCAACGGCATCTCGGCCGTGATGCTGGGCGCGCCCGCCGTCGCGGACGAGACCGGCACGTACACCGTCTCCACGGTGGTCGACCCCTCGGTCGGTGACACCACCAGCCAGGAGTGGGCCTCGATCGTCCTCAGCCGCAGCCACCGCAGCGCCGGCTACGTCACCAACGCCGACGTCGACCTCGGCCTCACCGTCAAGTCGAACGGCGAGCTCGCCCTGTACCACGGCGGCGGGGGCGAGACCGCGTTCTGGTCCGGCCAGGTCACCCCGGCCACCAGTTACGCGGTCTCCCTCACCGTCTCCACCGGCGCGGACCGCACGGTCACACTGACCGTCAACGGCACCACGCTCACCGCCACCGCCCCACCCTCGGTCACCCGCTGGCCGAGCAGCGCCTTCCTCTACCTCGGCGCCTACCTCCAGGCCGACCCCTCCAAGGTCACCACCTTCGGCGACGACGCCGGACACGGCCTGTCGGTCAGCCGCATCGACACCTCCGCCGGCGCCACCGCCAGACCGCTCGTCGACACCTTCGACGGCGCCCCCTCCGCCACCGCCGACTTCGGCCTGAACCAGGACCTGAGCGCCCGCCAGCCGAGCCTGCTCTCCGGCAACTACGCCGCCGAATCCGGGGTCAACGGCCTCATCACCAACCCCGTCCCGGGCGCCGTGCAGGTCAACTCCCCCGCCCACCCCAACGTCCTGTCCTTCCCCAAGGGCACCGCCGCGGTACGCCTCACCAAGCCCGCCACCGCGAACCTCGCCGGCGACTACACCGTGCGCGCCAAGCTGACGCCCGTCGTCGGCAGCACCACCGCCACCGACTGGGCCTCCCTGGCGGTGAGCCGCGCGAGCAACGGCACCGGCGCCGTGGACGCACCCGACGTCGCACTCGGCCTGCGCGTGCAGGCGAACGGCGGGCTCGCGCTCTTCCAGGGCGGCACCACCCTCACCCTCCCGGTCCCGACCGTGCCCGCCGCCCCCGCCTACGAGGTCTCCCTGACGCTCGCGACCGGGCCGGAGAAGCTCGCCACCGTGACCGTCAACGGCACCACCGTCTTCACCGGCGCCACCACCGCCGAACTGCCCCGCGACGGCTACGTCGTCCTCGGCTCGCACACCACCGCCCCCGGCCGGGTCACCACCGTCGACGACCTGCGGATCTCCATGCTCGGCGGACTCGGCTACTACGGGTACTACGGCGCCGTGGAGCCCCTCGGGACGATCCACCCGGACTACACCCGCGAATTCGCGGGCTGGACCAACTTCAACGGCTACGGGCGCGACGCGGACGACGTTTCGCTGGACTTCCTGGACCGCTGCCCGCCCGTCTCCTGCGTCCTCGGTGTCAACCCCGAAACCGTCACCCCGGGCATTGACCCCGTCCTCACGCCCAAGCCGGACGACGTGGTCACCAAGAACCTCGACGACCTGAAGAAGCGGATCGGCGCCAACCTCGACAAGATCGGCGCCGTCTACCTCACCGACGAGGCCTACTACCACCGGATGACCCCCGCCCAGGCCGAACGGCAGGCCGAGCTGGTGCGGGCGGCCTTCCCCGACAAGCTGCTGATCTTCGACTACGCCGAGGGCGACATCCTGACGGGCCCCGGGCTCAACCTCGCCCCCAGGCAGGCCGACATCGTCGGCTTCAACCGGTACTGCCAGGGCCGCGACACCGTCCAGAACCTGCTGGACAAGCTGCGGTCCAAGCTCACCGACGACAACCAGCACCTCATGCTCTACCCGGAGGTCCACAAGGGCTCGACAGGCTGCGGCGACAAGACCGACGCGCAGATGGCCGCGTTCAACGCCGAGTACGAGGCCGTCGCGGCGCAGGACCCGCGCGTCGTCTACCTGCACCCCTTCCGCTGGGTGGACAACACGGCGGCCACCCTGCCGCTGACCGCCGCCCACGAGCAGGCGGCCGGCAAGGCGATCGTCAACGCCACCCCCACCCGCCGCCCCTCCTCCGTCGGCGTGTACCAGGCGGCCGACCGGAGCGTCACCCAGACGTCGCACAACGGCGTCACGATCGCCCGGGCCACCCTCGGCGCCCCGGACGACGTCCCGCTGGTCGGCCACTGGAACGGACCGGGCGTCGACACCGTCGGCTACTACCGCCCCAGCACGCGGGAGTTCTTCCTGCCCGGCCCCGACGGCACCTTCGGCACCCCGGTGAAGTACGGCAACACCGGTGACATCCCGGTCGTCGGGGACTGGAGCGGGCGCGGGAAGACCACGATCGGCGTCTACCGCCCGTCCGACCAGTTCTTCTACCTCTCCGACGACAACGCCACCGTCAAGTACCCGATCAAGCTCGGCAACCCCGACTGGAAGCCGCTGGTCGGCGACTGGGACGGCAACGGCACGACCACCGTCGCGGTCTACGACCCGCAGACGCGGATCTTCCACCTGAACAACTCCAACGAGACCGAGCACGTCCAGGACATCACGTACGGCAACCTCGGCGACATCCCGGTCAAGGGCGACTGGGACGGCACCGGCATCGACAGCATCGGCGTCTACCGCCCGTCCGACGGGTCGTTCTCCGGCGCGGCCGTCGGCAGCGACGTGACCGTCTACCGGGCGGCGGTCACCACCAACGGGACCCCGCTGGTCGGCAACTGGGGCTGACCGCCCCCGACCGACGACAGGCCCCGGGCCGGGGAGCGGTGCGCTCCCCGGCCCGGGGCCTGTTCGTTCGCTGTCCCGGCTACGGCTTCGTGGCGACGGAGACGTAGTCGACCCGCATCGGGTGCCCGGGCTCGGTCGCCGGGGTGACGGCGCCGCCGAACGCGGCGGGCAGATTGCCGCCGACGGCGACGTTGAGGATCAGGAACAGGCCGTGGTTCACGGCCCGGTCCCAGGTCGCCCGGTCCATCTGCGCGGCGGTGACCCGGTGGTGCTCCCGGCCGTCCAGGTACCAGCGGACCTGCTCCGCGCCCGGCCGCAGGTCGACCTCGACCGCGTAGCGGTGGAAGCCGGTGCGGCACTCGGCGCCGCAGGGCTGGTCCCCGGAGCCCAGACCGCGCGGCTCCTGGCAGGGGCCGCCGTCGAGGACTCCGCAGTGCATCGTGCCGAACACCGCGTCCCGGCCGTTGACCTGCTCCATGACGTCCAGCTCGCCGATGGCCGGCCAGCCCGTGTAGCCGTTGCGCAGTTCGCCGCCCAGGGTCCAGAAGGCGGGCCAGTAGCCGGCCGCGGCCGGGCCGGTCACATCGGGCAGGGCGATCCCGGCCTCGATCCGCAGCACACCGCCGGGCGGCGGGGCGAAGTCGGCGCGGCGGGACTCGATCCGCCCGGAGGACCAGCGCCCGTCGGCGTCCCGGGCGGGCACGATCTCCAGGGCGCCGCGGCCGTCCAGCCGGACGTTCGCGGTCGAGTCCGTCATGGTCTCGATCTCGCCCGTCCCCCACTGCGGCGCCGGGCAGCCCGGGTAGCAGGTGCCCAGGTCGTACTGCCAGTCGGCCTCGGACGGGCGGCTGCCGGCCGGACCGTCGAAGTCGTCGCGCAGCAGCTGCGTCCAGCCGTCCACGGTGACCGACGGCACGGTGGCCGGAGGCGCCGCGGCGGACGCGGCCCTCGGCGGCAGGGCACCGGACTCCGTCAACAGCCGCTCCAGGCGCGGCGTGAGCACCACGGCGGCCACGTTGGTGAGGTGCGCGTCGTCCCGGTAGAGCAGGATGCGCTCCAGCACCGCCGGGCAACTGCGGCCGCTGCCCGGGCAGATGACATCGTTCACCGAAACGCCGCGCACTCCCGGCACCCGGCCGGCCGCGATCTCGTCGGCGAGCGGGTCCGCCCACAGCGCCTTGTCGCGCGGGAACTCGCAGGCGGACGGATCGTCGGTGTGGCCGGACACGCAGGCCGGCACGTCCGTGCCCGGGATCGGGGTGTCCCGCAAGTAGACGATCGGGACGCCGAGTTCACGCAGCGGGGTGAGGGTCCGCTCCCAGCCCTGGAGCAGCAGCTCGCGGTCGTCGGTGTACCGGTTGAGGGTGGAGACCACGATCAGGCGGGGCTTGGGGCCCTCCTTCAACCGGGTCAGCGCGTTCGCCCGCCAGGTGTCGCACTCGCGGTAGGTGCGGCCCAATTGCGGGTTGACCACCGCGAGTTCCGGAAGCGGGCAGCCCTGCTTGACCAACTCCTCCAGCTCCCAACGCCGTTCGGCGGCGAGGGCGAGCAGCGCGGAGAACCACTGGCCGGCGTGCGAGTCGCCGAGCAGCACCATCCGGTCCGGGCTGCCGACCACACCGAAGCGGCAGTCGGGGCTGGTGACGGCGGTCGGCGCGACCTCGCACTCGCCGTCCGGCGGGAAGTCCTTGCGGGCCTGGACGGCGTCCGGCACCACCGCGGGACTCCGGGTCTGCGCCGCGGTGCGCACCAGCAGCGAGGTGCCGTCCGCCGACCCGGGTGGCAGGCCCTGCAGGTCGACCGGCGCGGCCGGGCCGAGCAGCCGCAGCGTGCCGGAGCCGACCACCAGCGCCAGCACCACCGGGATGACCACTGCGGCGAGGCCCAACGAGAGCCCGCGGCGCGGGAGTTCGGAGACGGTCCGGCTGTGCCGCAGCGGCCGCTCGACCCAGCGCAGCACGGCGGCGGCGGGCAGCGCGGCGGCGGCCGTGAGCGCCACCTTCACCGGCCAGTCCAGCGGGCCGAGCTTCGCGCCGACGAGCACCAGCACCGGCCAGTGCCACAGGTACAGGTTGTAGGAGAGCCGGCCGATCGCCCGCGGCACGCGCAGGCCGAGCACCCGGTCCACCCCGAACCCGGGCGCCGCTGCGCCGTTCCGCCCGGGCGTGCCGGCCAGGATCACGGCGGCCGTGCCGAGGGTCGGGACGAGCGCCGCCCAGCCCGGGTACGGGGTCGTGTTGTCGTACGCCAGCACGGACCCTACGACGGCCGCCGCCCCGCCCCAGCCGAACAGCACGCGCAGCACGCGCGGGCCGCTCAGCAGGTGCCAGGGCAGCAGGGCGAGCAGCGCGCCGACCCCGAACTGCCAGACCCGGGAGGGCGTGCCGAGGTAGGCGAGCGAGACGGAGTCGTGCGTCCAGCGCAGCGAGAGCGCGAAGGACCCGACCGTCAGCACGGCGGCGAGCCCGGCCGCGACCGGCCGCACCGCCCGCCCGCGCCCGTCCGCCCGGCCGCGCCGCACCACCCGCAGCACCAGGTAGACGGTCAGCGCCAGCAGTGGGCCCCAGAGCAGGTAGAACTGCTCCTCGACGGCCAGTGACCAGAAGTGCAGCAGCGGGCTCTCGTCCCGCCCGGCGGCCAGGTAGTCGGTCTGCTGCGCGACGAAGCGCCAGTTGCCGACGGACAACGCCGCCGCCAGCACGTCGTACTCCAGGTCCGCGCGGCGCAGTGGCACGGTCAGCCAGGCGCCGAACAGGGCCACCGCGCCGAGCACGATCGCCGCCGAGGGCAGCAGCCGGCGGGCCCGGCGGGAGAAGAACTCGCCGAGCCGGATCCGGCCGGTGGTGGTGGCCTCGCGCAGCAGCAGGCCGGTGATCAGGTAGCCGGAGATGACGAGGAAGACGTCCACGCCGACGAAGCCGCCGGCCAGGCCGGGGACGGCCGCGTGGAACGCGAGGACGGCGAGCACGGCGACCGCGCGCAGGCCCTCGATGTCGGGTCGGAAGCCGGCCCGGCGGGGCGCCGGGCCCGGGGCATCGGAACCCCGGGAGGCGGCGCCGGCGCTCCGGCCGGGGATGGTGAAGGCGTCCGGCCGCAGCTCGGGAACGGCCGACGGTGATGACGGTGGCGCTGAGGGTACCGGTGACGGTATCGGGGAGGACGGCATGGAAGGCGACGACCTTTCAACCCAGCCAGGGCAGCATCGGGCGGACCCAGCCGGACGCGAGCAGAGCGGTGAGCACGAGGGTGGCGGTGGCGGCCAGGCCCTCGGGCCACCGACGGGGCAGCATGCCGATCCGGGACGCCTTCGGCCCGTCGGCGGCGGCGTCACGGCGGGCGCCGCCGCGCAGCTCGCCGAGGAGATCGCGGATCAGCGGCAGGCCGATCTGCGCCTGCACCAGGAGGTAGAGGCCGAGGCCCCAGTTGGGCGCCCAGCCGTACCCGGCGACGGCCAGGGCGAGGCCGAGGGCGCCGGCGCCGAGCGAGGCGCAGAGCCAACCGAGCGAGAGCAGGACCACCTTGCGGGCCATCCCGCCGGACCGGGCCTTGCGGCGCGCGCCCACGGCCTCGGCCGTACCCGCTCCCGCGCCCGCGCCCGCCGCGCCGGTCGGCACCCAGGCGGCGCTGCGTCCGCGCAGCGTGTGCCAGAACGCGACACCGGCGGCGACGCTCATCAGCACGTTGGAGCGGATCACCTCGATCCGCCAGCGGGTCCGGCTGACCCTGGGCAGCAGCACGTGCCAGAGCCAGAGCGGCGCGAGCATCGGCAGCACGTGCCAGGGCCGGATCTGGTCCGGGTAGAAGAACATCATCACCAGCGGCGGCAGCGGCGCGACGAAGATGTTCACGGCGGCGGCCAGGTAGCCGACGATGCCCTCGTAGAAGCAGAGCCGCATCCGCCAGGGCGCGCCGATCCGCTTGAGCTCGGGCGAGCCGAGCAGGTGCAGGTTGCCCATCGCCCAGCGGTACTGCTGGTTGACGTACGAGGCGAGGTTGTCCGGCGAGGTGCCCTTGGCGACCAGCACCGGGACGTACAGCGTGCGGTACCCCTTGGCGTACAGGCCGAGGCCGGTGAAGAGGTCCTCGCTGTGGTCGAGCCGGGCGAAACCGCCGGCCTCGTCGATCGCGGCCCGCCGGTAGACGGCGTTGCTGCCGCAGCAGATGGCGGCGTCGCTGGCGTCCCGGGAGGGCTGGATCCAGCGGAAGAACCACTCCTGCGCGGCACCGGCGGCGCGCTCGATCCAGCTCATCGTCTCGTCGGTGTCGAAGCACTGCGGGCTCTGCACGATGCCGATCCGCGGGTCCGCGAAGTACGGGACGAGGTGGCGCAGGAAGTCCGGCCGCGGCGCGAAGTCCGCGTCGAGGATGGCGATGAGCTCGGCACCGCTCAGGGTGAGCGCGTGGTTGAGGTTGCCGGCCTTCTTGAGGTGCCCGCGGTCGGGCCGCACCACGTACCGGTAGCCGTGCGCCGCGGCCAGGTCGGCGACCTCGGCCCGGTCGGCGTCGTCGAGCACCCACACCGTCAGCGCGCCCGGCCAGTCCACCCGGGCGACCGCCCGGTAGGCGTTCTCCAGGACGTCGAGCGGCTCACCGCAGGTCGGCAGGTACAGGTCGACGGTCGGCAGTTCCTCCGGCGCCCACGCGTGCACCAGCACCTCGTGGGACTGCCGGGTGAGCCGCCGCTGCCGCAGGCTGTTCACGGACGACAGCACCAGCGCGACGACGTTGAGCGCGAGCACCGCCAGGAACACCCACAGCGCCGGCGTCCGCAGCGCGAACGTCAGCATCGTCCCGGCGGTGAACACGAACGCCGCCGAACTGGCGACGAGCACCCACCTGCGCTGCGGGCCGAAGTACCAGTACAACTCCTGGTCGGTCGGCGGTTGCGGCAGATGCGGCGGTTGTTCAGGAGATTCGGAAGAGGAAGAAGACACAAAGGAAACAGGAGATACCTGTTGAACAGTCATATGGCCCCCACAGCCGTGTTTCTGACAGCTCCACGGGCCACAGTACCCCATTGGTATAGACCATTAATCCCGCGTCCGGCTCCCGGACGCCACCTCCGCGCCACCTCCCCCGCCCTCGCGAAGCAGCAGGTCAAGCGGACGTGAACACTCCTCCAACATCCCTTCCCACCCGCCCGCGAAAACGCCCGTGGGACGGCAACCGGAGACCGGTTGCCGCCCCACGGGCGTCATGCGTCGTGCGTCCCGCGGATCAGACCGCCGCGGACGGGTACGTCGGGTACTCGACGCCCGAGACGTGCTGGACGACCCGGATCACCTGGCAGGAGTAGCCGAACTCGTTGTCGTACCACAGGTAGAGGATCGCGTTGTCGCCCTCGACCTTGGTGGCGCCGGCGTCGACGATCGAGGCGTGGCGCGAGCCGATGAAGTCGTTCGACACCGCGTCGGGGGCGGTGGTGAAGTCGATCTGGCGCTTCAGCGACGAGGTCAGCGACACGTTGCGGAGGTAGTCGAGGACCTCCTCGCGGGTGGTCTCGCGGGCCAGCTGGAGGTTCAGGATGGCGATCGAGACGTCCGGCACGGGCACGCGGATCGAGCTGCCGGTGATCTTCGCCTTGAGGTCCGGCAGCGCCTTGGCGACGGCCGAGGCGGCACCGGTCTCGGTGATCACCATGTTCAGCGGTGCCGAGCGGCCGCGACGGTCGGCCTTGTGGTAGTTGTCCAGGAGGTTCTGGTCGTTGGTGAACGAGTGGACGGTCTCCACGTGGCCGCGCAGCACGCCGTACTCGTCCTCCATCGCCTTCAGCGGCGGGACGATCGCGTTGGTGGTGCAGGAGGCGCAGGAGAGGATCTGCTCGTCCGGCTTGATGGTGTCGTGGTTGACCCCGTGCACGATGTTGGGCACGTCGCCCTTGCCCGGCGCCGTCAGGACGACCTTCTCGATGCCCGGACGGAGGTGGTTCGAGAGACCCTCGCGGTCCCGCCACTTGCCGGTGTTGTCGATCAGGATGGCGTCCCGGATGCCGTACGCCGTGTAGTCGACCTCGGACGGGTCGTTGGCGTAGATCACCTTGATCTCGGTGCCGTTGGCGACGATCGTGTTGTTCGCCTCGTCGACGGTGATCGTGCCCTGGAACTGCCCGTGGATGGAGTCGCGACGCAGCAGCGAGGCGCGCTTCACGATGTCCTGGTCGCCGCCGCCACGGACGACGATGGCCCGCAGACGCAGGCCGTTGCCGGAACCCGCCTTCTCGATCAGCAGACGGGCCACCAGGCGGCCGATCCGGCCGAAACCGTAGAGGACCACGTCACGCGGCGACTCGCGGCGCTCGATCTTGTTGGCACCGGTGGCGCCGGCGACGGCCTCGGCGGTGAACTGCTCCACCGAGAGACCGCGGCTGTCGGCGCGGTAGGTGGCGGCGAGCATGCCGAGGTCGATCTGGGAGGGGCCGAGATCCAGGGTCGTCAGCGCCTGCAGGAAGGGCAGCGTCTCGGTGACCGAGAGCTCCTCGCCGGCGATCTGGCGGGCGAACCGGTGGGTCTTCAGGATGCTGACCACCGACTTGTTCACCAGGGAACGGCTGTACAGCAGGACGGTGACGTCCCGCTCCCGGTGCAGTCGGCCGATGATCGGGATCATCGACTCCGCGATCTCCTCGCGGTTCTTCCAGTCCGTGAACACGTCGTCGTTGACAGTCACAAGTCCATCTTTCGAGCTAGGAGGGTGTTCACATGCTAACTGGGCCCCACCCCCCACACCGAAACGGTTCTGCCCTCTCCCGCATGACAAGAATCACATATGATCCCGCTCGGCATGTCGTGACGACACGTCAACGGGAAACGCAAAGAACCCCCGCCGATAATCCGGCGGGGGTTCTTCTCAAAATTTGTTCGGCGGCGTCCTACTCTCCCACAGGGTCCCCCCTGCAGTACCATCGGCGCTGTGAGGCTTAGC